>NZ_QOWC01000155.1 GCF_003574465.1 Methylobacterium crusticola | reverse complement strand
TTCAGCTGACGAGAACCGGGCGGCCGGGGTGAATCCTGGCCGCCCGACGCAGCGCGTATGTCGGCGCCATCAGCCGTGAACCGTTGCGCCTTCAGAGCCTCTCGCACGAGCCGACCATCCGGCGTGCCCTGCCTGCTCGGAGAACACGCGCCGAATCTCGGCGCGCAACACGTCACACTCATCCTGGAGCCCGTCGATCTGCCGCTCCAACGCGTCGAGCGTCACGCACGGCACTGTCAGGCGAACGCCCTCATCGGGGCGGGACGCGGCTCGCTCAGCGCCGGCAGGCGGCGCGAGAGGCGCGACCTTGCCCGACGGAAGCGGCGATCGCACGGCAGGTGAACTCAGACCTGCCGATGCCTTGCGCCTTCGCGGGGGCAGACACTGCCGGCGGCCCTGACGGCTCAACCCGGAGCAACAGGCCTGAGGCGTCGCGCATCCGGACCCCTTGCGATCAGACGCTGGACGCTTGGAGTCTGATGATTGCAAATACAAATCTCTGCAGGGACTTCGTTCAGGCACCCGCCGACGTTCGCTTCATTCCATCAACGTGCACGGCGTAACGCGTGGATTGGGACCAGCATGGCATCGCGACAGCGCGGCGCACCAAAGAAGGCTCGCCGGCACGATGGCTGGCGCCGGCGCCGAGTGTCAGCCGACGCGCGTCCCGGGTCGAGCAGGATGTCCGCTTGATCCTGCAGAACGCTCTGGATGTGCAGCTGAGTGCTTGATTTTCCTGGCGCGCCCTACGGGACTCGAACCCGTGTTTTCGCCGTGAAAGGGCGACGTCCTAGACCGCTAGACGAAGGGCGCTGGCGCGGAGCAAGGCGAGCTATAGTGAGGATCGCTCGGTGGGGCAACCGGATTGATGGGCTTGACGGGGAGCGGAGGCTCGGTCTTGTCGGGGGCCGCGGCGCGGGGCCTCGCGGGACAGGGCGGGACGGATGATGACGACGAGGCAGGCGCCGCGGTCCGGCGGGCGGGGGAGGGGAGGGCCGGCCCGGCGGCCCGGTGGCGGCGAGGCGCGGGGCCCGGCGGAGGGGCGCGTCGTGCTGTACGGCTGGCATCCCGTGTCGGAGGCGTTGCGCAACCCCGGCCGCGCGCTGCACCGCCTGCTCGCCACCGAGAACGCGGCCCTGCGGCTCGCCGAGGAGGTCGGCGCGCTGCGCATCGCGCCCGAGATCGTGCGCCCCTCGGCGATCAACGGGCTGCTCGGGCCGGACGCCGTGCACCAGGGGCTCTACCTCGAGGCGGAGCCCCTCGAGGGCCCGGACTTCGACAGCCTGCCGGACGACGCGGTGCTGCTCGCCCTCGACCAGATCACCGACCCGCACAACGTCGGGGCCATCGTGCGGACCGCGGCGGCCTTCGGGGTCACCGCCATCGTGACCACGGCCCGGCACTCGCCGGCGGCGACCGGCGTGATGGCGAAGTCGGCCTCCGGCGGGCTCGAGCACGTGCCGCTCGTCGTGGTGCGCAACCTCGCGGAGGCGCTGATCGAGCTCGGCGAGCGGGGATTCACCCGCATCGGCCTCGATTCCGAGGCGGACGCGACGCTCGACGCCGTCGCCCCGCGGGCGCCCCTCGTCGTCGTGCTCGGGGCCGAGGGCAAGGGCCTGCGCCAGCGCACCCGGGAGTGCTGCGACCGGATGGCCCGCATCCCGTTCCGCGGCGCGATCCAGAGCGTCAACGTCTCGAACGCCGCCGCCATCACCCTGTACGCGCTGCTGCCGCGGGCCTGACGCCCGCGCGGTTCGGCGTCGCGGCGGGCGGTCCGCGACGCGAGCCGGGATCAGCGGGCGCGCAGGTGGGCGACGAGGGCGGCCGCCGCCGCCTCGGGCGGGCCGTCGTTGACGATGGTGAGGTCGGCGGCGACGGGGGCGGAGCGGCTGAGGCGCGCCGCGAGGTCGCCGTCCTCGGGCCGCCCGCGGGCGGCGAGCCGCCGGGCCAGCACCTCCGGGGGGGCCGTGACGGCGACCACGCTCACGGCCGGCAGGTGCGCCCGCGCCGCGCCGACGACCCGGCGCGAGACGTTGCAGACGACGACGTGGCCGGCCGCCGCCTGGGCGGCGGCCGCCGCCGGCAGGGCGTAGCCGAGGCCGTGGGCGCGCCACGAGAGGGCGAAGCGGCCCTCCGCCTCGCCCCGCGCGAAGCCCGCCGCGTCGATCGCCTCGTTGTCCTCGTGGGCCGAGGGCGCCCGGGTGACGAGGCGGCGGGGGAAGACGTAGCGCGCCTCGCCGGCGAGCGCGTCGCGCGCCAGGGCGAGGAGCGTGTCCTTGCCGGCCCCGCTCGGGCCCACCACGAGGACGAAGCCGCCGCGCCGCATCACGCCACCCGCCGGCCTTCGCGCCAGACCTGGCGCACCACCGGCACCCCCTCGGCGAGGCGCACCCGCACGAGGTCGGCCCGCAGGGACGGCGCCAGGGCGCCGCGGTCGGTGAGGCCGGTGGCGCGGGCCGGGTTCGCCGTCACGGTGGCGATCGCGGCCGGCAGGGTGATGGCGGGCGCCCGCCCGGGCAGCCCGAACGCCGCCATGATCAGGCTCGCCGGCACGTAGTCGGACGACAGGATGTCGAGGAGGCCGGCCTCGGCCAGGGTCCCGGCCGCGACGTTGCCCGAGTGCGAGCCGCCGCGGATGAGGTTGGGCGCCCCCATCATCACGGTGATGCCGGCCGCGTGGGCGGCCCCCGCCGCCTCGATCGTGGTCGGGAACTCGGCGAGCGCCACGCCCTCCCGGGCCGCCAGGGCGACGTCGTCCAGGGTGGTGTCGTCGTGGCTCGCGAGGGCGATGCCGTGCCGGCGGGCGAGCGCCACCAGGGCCGGCCGGTTCGCGGCGTTGAGGGCGTGGCCGTCCCGGATCTTCTGCGCCGTGCTGGCCTTGATGGCCTCGAGGGAGCGCCCGCCGCGGCCGGCATAGACGTAGTACTTCTCCACGTCCCGGAACTGGCGCTGGCCCGGCGTGTGGTCCATGAGCGAGATGAGCCCGATCGCGTGCTGCGCGAGGAAGCCCCGCACCGTCCCGACGACGTCCGCCGAGGGGATCTCGCAGCGCAGGTGCGTGTAGTGCGCGGCCCGCAGGAGGTCGGCGGCCCGGGCGGTGCTAAGGGCGCCCGCGAGCTGCATCAGCTCGGGCCCGAGGCCGCTGCCGTCCGGGTCGCTGCCGGCGCGCAGCGAGTCGAACACCGTGGTGATGCCCGAGGCCGCGATCTGGGCATCGTAGGCCAGCACGGCCCCGAGGGGATGCCAGCGCACGCCGGGCCGGGGGGCGTAGTGGCTCTCGAGGTGGTCGGTGTGCAGCTCGACGAGGCCCGGGATCAGGTGGTCGCCGTCGAGGTCGAGGCCGGGCTCGGGCGCCCGGCCCTCGCCGATCTCGGCGATGCGCCCCGCCGAGACCGCGAGCCAGCCGCGCTGCACCCGGTCGGGCAGCACCAGCGTGGCGTTCTCGAGGATCATGTCGGACATTCCTGCTCGTTCCCTCAGGCGGCGTGGCGCTCGCGGAAGCCGGCGACGTCGACGACCCGGGTCGCCACGGCCTCGCGCACGTCGGAATCGTGGAAGATGCCGAGCAGGGCGGTCCCCGCCGCCTGCTTGGCGCGGATCAGCTCCACCACGACGGCGCGGTTGCGGGCGTCCAGGGAGGCGGTGGGCTCGTCGAGGAGCAGGAGCGGCCGGTCGGCGATCAGCCCGCGGGCGATGTTGACCCGCTGCTGCTCGCCCCCCGAGAAGGTGGCGGGCGGCAGGTCCCACAGGCGCTCGGGCAGGTTGAGGCGGGCGAGGAGCTCGGCCGCGCGCGCCGCGGCGCGGTCGGGGGTCAGGCCGCCCTCGCGCCCGGCCGCCGCCACCACCTCGCGGGCGCCGACGCGGGGGATCACCCGCAGGAACTGCGACACGTAGGAGATCACGCTCCGGCGCAGGGCGAGCACCCGCCGCGGCGGGGCCCGCACCACGTCGACCCGCTCGGCGCCGTCGCGGACCAGGATCGCGCCGCGCTCGCAGCGGTAGTTGCCGTAGGCCATCTTCAGGAGCGAGGACTTGCCGGCGCCCGACGGCCCGCCCAGGACCACGCACTCGCCCGGATGCACGCTGAGGCTCGCCCCCGCGATCACCGGCAGGCGGGCGCCGCCGCGCAGGTGCAGGGTGAAGCTCTTGGCCACCTCCCGGAACTCGAGGGCGGGCGTCGCGTCGGGGGGAGGCGTCATGCGGCGAGCACCGAGGAGACGAGGAGCTGGGTGTAGGGCTCGGCGGGGTCGTCGAGCACTTGGTCGGTGAGGCCGGTCTCGATCACCCGGCCGGCGCGCATCACCAGGATCCGGTGCGACAGCAGGCGGGCCACCGCGAGGTCGTGGGTGACGATGACGACGGCGAGGCCGAGCTCCGCCACGAGGCCCCGGATCAGGTCGAGGAGGCGGGCCTGCACGGAGACGTCGAGCCCGGAGGTCGGCTCGTCCATCAGCACCAGGCGCGGCTCGGTGACGAGGTTGCGGGCGATCTGGAGCCGCTGGCGCATGCCGCCGGAGAAGCGGCTCGGCGGGTCGTCGATGCGGTCGGGGGCGATCTCGACCTTGGCGAGCCAGTCGAGGGCCGTGCCCCGGATGCGGCCGTAATGCCGGTCGCCCTTGCCCATCAGCCGCTCGCCGACGTTGCCGCCCGCCGACACCGCCATGCGCAGGCCGAGGGCCGCGTCCTGGCGGATGAAGCCCCAGTCGGTGCGCAGCAGGGCCCGGCGCTCGGCCTCCCCGAGGGCCGCGAGATCCCGGGTCACGCCGTCGCGCATCCGGTAGCCCACGCTGCCGGAATCGGGCGCGAGCTCGGTGGCGACGAGCGACAGGAGGGTCGACTTGCCCGAGCCCGACTCGCCCACAACCGCCAGCACCTCGCCGGGGTCGAGGTCGAACGAGACTTCGGCGCAGCCGAGCCGCGGGCCGTAATGCTTGGTGAGGCCGCGGACGCGCAGGAGCGGCTCGGTCATCGGGCGTCCCCGGCGGCCTGCCGCCGCCCCTCGCAATGATCGGTGTCCGAGCAGACGAACATCCGCCCGCCGGCGTCGTCGAGCAGCACCTCGTCGAGGTAGACGTCCCCGGCGCCGCAGAGCGCGCAGGGGCGGGCGAAGCGCTGCACCCGGAAGGGATGGTCCTCGAAGTCGAGGCTGCGCACCCGGGTGTGGGGCGGCACGGCGTAGATCCGCTTCTCGCGCCCGGCGCCGAAGAGCTGGAGCGCCGGGCAATCGTCCATCTTGGGGTTGTCGAACTTCGGCGTCGGCGAGGGGTCCATGACGTAGCGGCCCGCCACCTCCACCGGGTAGGCGTAGGTGGTGGCGATGTGGCCGTGGCGCGCGATGTCCTCGTAGAGCTTGACGTGCATCAGGCCGTACTCGGCGAGCGCGTGGAGCTGGCGCGTCTCGGTCTCGCGCGGCTCGAGGAAGCGCAGGGGCTCGGGGATCGGAACCTGGTAGACCAGCACCTGGCCGGCGTGCAGCGGCGCCTCCGGGATGCGGTGGCGGGTCTGGATCACGGTGGCGTCCGCCGTGCGGGTGGTGACCGCGACGCCGGCGGTGCGGGCGAAGAACGCCCGGATCGAGACCGCGTTCGTGGTGTCGTCGGAGCCCTGGTCGATGACCTTCAGGACGTCGGCGCGCCCCAGGATCGCGGCCGTGACCTGCACCCCGCCGGTGCCCCAGCCGTAGGGCATCGGCATCTCGCGCGAGGCGAAGGGCACCTGGTAGCCCGGGATCGCGACCGCCTTGAGGATCGCCCGGCGGATCATCCGCTTGGTGCCCTCGTCCAGGTAGGCGAAGTTGTAGCCGGGATCGGCCTGCCTCGGCGCGGTCATGCGGCGGCCTCCTGGCGGCCTGCGGCCGCGTCCTGGCGGCCGTCCGCCGCGTCCTGGCCTGCATCCGGTGCGTCGTCCGGGCGCCCCTCGGCTGCGTCCCGGCGCCCGGCGGCGTGCTCGGCCCGCAGGCGGCGGACGAGCTCGAGCTCGGCCTGGAAATCGACGTAGTGGGGCAGCTTGAGGTGCTCGACGAAGCCCGTGGCCTGGAGCGCGTCGCAATGCGCGAGGACGAATTCCTGGTCCTGGGCCGGCGCCGTCACGGGCTCGCCGAGCTCCTCGGCCCGCAGGGCGCGGTCGACGAGCGCCATCGCCATCGCCTTGCGCTCGCTCTGCCCGAAGGCTAGGCCGTAGCCGCGGGTGAACTGGGGCGGCGCCTCGGCGCTGCCGTGGAACTGGTTCACCATCTGGCACTCGGTGAGGGCGAGGGTCCCGAGGGGCACCGGGAAGCCGAGCTCCTCGGGCACGAACTCCACCGCGACCTCCCCGAACCGGATCTCGCCCACGAACGGATGGGTGCGGCCGTAGCCGCGCTGGGTCGAGTAGGCGAGCGCCAGCACGAAGCCCTCGTCGCCCCGGGCGAGGGCCTGGAGGCGCACCGCGCGGTCGGCCGGGAAGTCGATGGGCTCGCGGGTGAGGTCGCCCACGGGCGCGCCCGCGTCCCGGGGCGAGGGCTCGATCAGGCCGTCCCGGCCGAGGAGGTCGGTCACCCGCGCCGTGACGCCGGCATCGGCCTGCGGCTCGGCCTCGGCCTCGGCCGCCGGCGCGGGGTCGCTCCCGGCGGCGAGCCCGAAATCGATCAGGCGGTGGGTGTAGTCGAAGGTCGGCCCCAGCACCTGCCCGCCCGGCAGGTCCTTGTAGGTGGCGGAGATCCGTCGGCGGACCGCCATGGCGCCGGTGTCGACGGGCTCGCTGGCGCCGAAGCGCGCGAGCGTGGTGCGGTAGGCGCGCACCAGGAACACCGCCTCGACGAGGTCGCCGCGGGCCTGCTTGAGGGCGAGCGCCGCGAGGCCGCGGTCGTGCAGCGAGCCCTCCGTCATCACCCGGTCGACCAGGAGGCCGAGCTGCTCGGCGATCTGGTCGGCGGCGAGATCCGGCACCGCCGGGTCCCCCCGCCGGGCCTCGGCGAGGAGGCGGTGCGCGTTGGCGATGGCGGCCTCGCCGCCCTTCACGGCCACGTACATGCGGTCAGCCCTCCGGCGGCGCGGGATCCGCCGGGGCCGCGCGGGTCGAGCGCGGCAGCCCGGCGACGGAGCCGGGCCCGGCGAGCAGCAGGTCGACGCCCTGCGGGAAGCGGGCGCGGTTGTGCGCGAGGCGGGCGGCGAAATCCCGCGGCAGCGGCGCGGCGGCGAGGCGCGCGGTGCCCCGGATGCCGGGCCCGTCGAGCCGCAGGGCGCACCCGCCGGGACCCGGTGCGCCCGCGGCCGAGACCCGCTCGACGGCGAGCACCAGGGTCGTCGAGCGGTCCGGATAGGCCGGCGTGCCCTGCGCGAACGCGGCGAGGTCCGGGCAGGCCGCCGGGTCGGCGACGAGGGCGAAGGCGGCCGCGGCCGGGTCGTCGACCACGGCAGCGCCGGTATGGAAGCGCAGGAACGCCGCCACCGCGGGGTCGCCCGCCAGGGCGGCGTCGAGCCAGAGCGGCGCGTCGGGATCCGCGAGGGCGAGCGCGATCCCGGCGAGGGCCGGGGTGAGGGGTGCAGGCGGCGCGAGCGCGACCGGCAGGGGCTGCACCGTGCCGGGGCGGGCGAGCGCCTCCATCACGGCCCGGAAGATGCCCTGCGCATCGTGGACCGGGTCGGCGAAGCCGCGGGCGAGGGCGATCGATCCGCTCCCCGCGCCCATTGATCCGCTCCCCGCGCCCATCAGTCTTCCCCCCGCGCCAGGGTGAAGAAGTTCACCCGGGTCGCGGCGGTGCGGCGGTCCCGGGCGGCGCGCTCCGCTTCCCGGCGCGCCGCCACCGGCGCCAGGGCCGCCTCGACGGCGGCGCGCTCTGCCCGGCGCTGCCAGAGGGCGTCCAGGGTCGCGGCGAGGCGGGCCTTCGCGCGGTCGCGGCCGAGATGGTAGGCAAAGCCGGTCTCGCCGCCCGGCAGGCGCACGGCGGCCCGGGTGACGGTCGCCTCGCCGAGGTTGAAGGGGCGGCCGTCGCCGCCGATGCGGCCGCGGGTCATCACCAGCCCGGTCTCGGGCGGGCGGAGGTCCTCGGCCTCGTCCGGGCAGGCGAGCCGCGCGAGGGCGTCCCGCAGCTCGCCCGCGCTCGCCTGCCCGCACAGGGCCATGACGGCGCGGCGGGCCGCGACCTCCGGCGCGTCGCCCGCGCGTGGTGTTGGGATGGGACCTGACATCGCGACGTCCGGTTGCGCGGGATTTGTCTAATCATTTAGACAACGATTGACCCCGAGGCAAATGAAGCTTGGATGACGGTATGGCGGCGAGCGGCGACGGTTCGGTGACGGGCGGAACGGTGCCCCTGGCGCGCGGGGAGGGTCTGGCGGCCTGGCGCCAGATCGCCGACGGGCTGTCCGCCGACATCGAGGCGGGCCGGATCGCGGCGGGGGCGCAGCTCCCGACGGAGGCGGCCCTGGCGGCGCGGTTCGGGGTCAACCGGCACACGGTGCGGCGCGCCCTCGCGGTCCTCGCCGGTCGCGGGATGGTGCGGGCGACGCAGGGGCGCGGCACCTTCGTGGAGGCGCCGCCGCTCGCCTACCCGATCGGCCGGCGCACGCGCTTCTCGGAGATCGTGTCCCGGGCCGGGCGCGAGGCCTGGGGCGACCTCGTCGCGGCCGCCGCGGTGCCGGCGGATCCCGGCACGGCCGAGGCGCTGGGCCTCGCGCCGGGCGCGCCGGTGCTGGAGCTCCTCACAATCCACCGCGCCGACGGCACGCCGCTCTCCACCGCCCGCACCTGCCTGCCGCTGCCGCGCTTCTCGGGCTTCGAGCGGGCCTACGCGGCGCGGGGCTCGCTCACGCGCGCCTACGCCGAGTACGGCGTCGGCGACTACACGCGCCTGTCGACCCGGATCGGCGCCCGGGCGGCGGCCGCCGACGAGGCGGCGCGGCTCGAGATCGCGCCCGGCCGGGTCCTGATCGTCCTCGCGAGCGTCAACGTCGACGGGGCGGGGACCCGCATTCAGGCCACCCGGAGCCTGTTCGCGGCGGACCGGGTGGAACTGGTGGTCGAGGGCTGACGCATCCCTGCCTCGCGGGCCGGCGCCCCTTTCAGAGCGTCTCCAGCAGGCGCTGCATGAGGCGCCGGCGCGGGGCGATCGACGGGATCAGGGCGTACTCGTGCAGGGTGTGGGCGCCGTCGCCGTCGATGCCGAGGCCGTCCAGGGTCGGGATGCCGAGGGCCGCCGTGAAGTTGCCGTCCGAGCCGCCGCCGGTGAGGGGCACCGCGCCGAGCTCGGCGCCGAGCTCGGCGCGGGCGAGGTCGCGGGCTTGGGCGTAGAGCCCGGCGCTCGCCTCGGGACCGTAGGGCGGGCGGTTCATGCCGCCCGCGACGGCGACGCGGAAATCCGGCGCGGCCGCGAGGGCGAGGAGGCGCGCCGCGCAGTCCCGTCCGTCCTGCGCCGTCACCACCCGCAGGTCGACGCTGAAGCGGCAATGCTGCGGGATCACGTTCTGAGCGGTGCCGCCCGCGATGGTGCCGACCGTGGTGGTGATGCCCCGGCCGTAATCGGTCATGGCCTCGATCTCGAGGATCAGGCGGGCGGCCTCCCGGATGGCGTTGCGGCCGTCCGGGTGGCGGCTGCCGGAATGGGCCGGCCGGCCCTCGACGTGGACGTCGAAGCGGCCGACGCCCTTGCGCCCGGTCACCACCTTGCCGCCGTCGCGCGCCGGCTCCGTCACCAGCACGGCGGCGCTCCGGCGGCCCCACGCCTCGATCAGCCCGCGGGTGGTGGGCGAGCCGATCTCCTCGTCGCCGGTGAACAGGAAGGCCAGCGGGCGCCGGGCCGCCCCGCCGCGCGCCGCCGCGAGGAAGGCCTGGAACGCCAGCCAGGCGCCGCCCTTCATGTCGTAGACGCCGGGTCCGTAGAGGCGCTCGCCCTCGACCCGCACCGGCAGGTCGCGGGCGAGCGTCCCGAGGGGGTGCACGGTGTCGAGATGCGACAGGACGAGCACGCCCGGCGCCTCGGTGCGCGGGCCGGCCCGCAGGACGAGGCTGTCGCCGAGGCCGTCGCGCCCGGGCACGCGCTCGCAGGCGAGGCCCGCCGCGTCCGCCTCCCCGGCCACGAGGTCCATCATGCGGTTGACGCCGTCCGGCGCGTCCGTCGGGCTCTCGACCGCGAGCCAGCGGGCGATGCCGGCGACGGCGGCCTCGGGGGAGGGTTCGTTCGCGACGGGGGACGGGCTCATCGGAGAAACCTCCTCGGCTGCACGGGACGCGGCTGGCCTGCGCTCCCCGGCGCCAAGGGTGCAAGACGTCCGGCTGAGGCGGGAGGTCGCACCCGCGGCTCCGGGGGGCGGGGGCCGCGAGGGCCCTGCAGCTAAAGATCCAGTCCCCGAGGATCGACGACCCCCTGAACTATGCCGTCACCACGCTCTTACCTCCGCACCATCCACGACACCTCGATGGCTTCGACAGCGGCCTTCTGCACGTGGCGTGACTGGCTCTCGCGGCCGGGCTGGAGGCCGCGCAGGGCGAGCGTGGGCTTCGCATCAACGATTCCGCAGCAGCATACGCCGTAAGTATGGGAGACGGCCGAGCTCGACGTCCAGCCTTGAGCCGAGATGGCGATCAATGTCGCATGCAGCCAACGCGCGCAAGAACGGTGAAAGGGCGCCGCCCCCTCTATCATAACAGCAGAGGCCGAGGCCTGTTCGGAAAGCTGTTTCATCACGAACTCGGTATCCACTGAGAGCAGCGTCAGGCTTCCCTCAGTGGATGGTGGAGACGTCTTGCTGCTCTGAACTGCGTCGGCGCGGGTCATGTCACCCTTCCAGCCGCGCGCCTCCCGTGTCGAAGAGCGGCTCGGCGACGACTCTTGCAGCGAAGCGTTGGCCGAAATACTCCACTGCGAGAGACTGGCCTGGAACAGCGAATTGATCCGGCAGATAGCCGAACGCGATGTGACGGCCGACACTGTAGCCCGTATTGGAGGAGGTCACGTAGCCGACAGTCCGATCTCCCGCGAGGATGGGTTCACGCCCGAGCACGACGGCCGCTGGATCGTCCAAGGTGAGGCAGGCCAGCTTGCGGCCCGCCGGGGTGATCAGCCGTTCCGCGAGGACAGGCCGCCCGATGAACGACGGCTTCGTCAGGTCGACCGCGAAGCCGAGCCCCGCCGCGAAGGGATCGGCGTCGGCGTGGATGTCGGCGCCCAGGCGGCGGTAGCCCTTCTCGACGCGGAGAGAATCCATCGCTCCGGTGCCGCCGGCGATCAGGCCGTGCTCCTGCCCGGCATCCCACAGCGCATCCCAGAGCCGGAGCCCGTACTCGGTGGGCGTGTAGATCTCGTAGCCGTGCTCGCCGACATACGAGATCCGCAGGGCCAGGGCAGGCACGACGCCCACCTCGATCTGCCGAGCCGTGTAGTAGGGGATGGCTTCGTTGGAGACGTCGCTCGCCGTGGCGCGCGCAAGAATATCACGGGCCGCCGGTCCCCAGAGGCCGAGGCCGCACAGGGCCGATGTCTCGTCGCTGATGGCGGCGTCACTGCGCAGCCGCTCCGCATGCGCCCGGAGCCAGGCCTGATCACGCGGACCCGATGCCGCGCTTCCCATGATCCGGAAGCGGTCCGGCGCGAGCCGGACGACCGTCATGTCGGAGCGGATGCCGCCGTTCTCCTCGCAGGACAACGTGTAGGCGACCTGGCCGACCGGCACGTCCATGTCGTTCGTGCAGACCTCCTGAAGCAGCGCCAGGGCCCCCGGTCCCGCCACGAGTGTCTTCGTGAGCGGGCTGACGTCGTAGAGCCCTGCGGCTCGTCGCGTTGCCAGGTGCTCGGCGCCCTGGATCGGCGACCAATGCCGGGCTTCCCACCCGGCGCGGGCCGGGACGCTCGCCGTTTCGGCCAGCGCGGCGTTCGCCTCGCACCACGCGGCGCGTTCCCAGCCGCCCGCCTCGACGAAGACGCCGCCCCGTTCCGCCACTCGCGCGTGGAAGGCCGTCCGGCGCAGGTCGCGCGGCAGTGCCATCGGCTCGGCCGGGTGGATGACCGCGTGTGTGTTGCGGTAGCTCTCGCGACCCCGCGTGCGGATGTAGGCCCGGGTCAGGGCGTGGGCCGTGAACCGGTTCACGTCCGCCTCACGCACATCCATCCCGGGATGGCCGTCGGTCATCCAGTCGGCGAGCAGCCGGCCGACGCCGCCGCCGTGGGTCACCCAGACGGCCTCGCCGAGCCACAGGTTGCCGACGTCGCGGTGGGGACCCAGGACCGGCATCCCGTCCGGGGTGAACGAGAACATGCCGTTGAAGCTGTGGGTGACGGGCTTCCCCTGGATGGCGGGGAACAGGGCCTCCACGGCGCGGTGCGTCCGGGAGAAGTGCTCGGGCGTGAAAGCGCGCTTCGTCGGCTCGCGTGACACGCGATGGGAGACGATGTCCTCCGGGTCGACGGAGAGGGGCGCGTGATCGTAGTTGCCGATGCCGAACTCCGCCCCGTGCATCCGGCAATAGGCTCCGTTGTCATGGACGCGCACGATCGGCATGGCGATGTCCGTCCCGAGCGCGGCGAGCTCCGGGACCGGCCCGACCGTGGCGTAGAGGTGCTCCATCGGCTGCAACGGCACCGTGATGCCGGCCATCCGGCCGAGGATCGGTCCCCAGATGCCGGCGGCGAGGAGCACGGCTTCAGTCTCGATGCGGCCCCGATCCGTCACGACCTCGCGGATGCGCCCTCCCTCCAGGGTGAGGCCGACGACGGTCGTACCGCCCTGGAAGCGCACGGCCCCGAGGCTCTCCGCCTCCCGCGTCATCGCCTGGCAGGCGGTGACCGGCCGGCCGATTCCGGCGCCCGGAGTGAACAGGCCGCCGAGGAGGGAGCTGGGGTCGAGCAGGGGGGCCTTCGCGCCGCATTCCGCCGGGGTGAGGAGGTGGCACTCCACCCCGAAGCTCTTGCCCCATCCGGCCCGGCGCTTGAGCTCCGCCCAGCGCTCCGGCGACTTGGCGACTTCGAGACCGCCGACCTGCGCCGCGCCCGCGAGGCCCTCGACGGCGAGGCTGGCGTAGAGCGGGACGCTGTATCGGGCGAGTTCGGTCAGGAAGCGGGATCCCGAGATGAGGCTCAGGCCTCCGGGGGCATGGCTGGTCGATCCACCGGTATGGGGTAGAGGCCCCTGATCCAGGACCACGATGTCGCGCCAGCCTCGCTTCGCGAGATGGTAGGCAGTGGAGCAACCGACGATGCCGGCACCGATGATGACGAGACGAGCTTTGGTCTGCATGAGATTGCCTCAGAGTACCTGATCGAGAAATTCACGGGTTCGCGACTGTTGCGGGTTGTTAAATATTTCTTTTGGCGGCCCGTGCTCAACGATGACACCCTTGTCCGTGAAGTACACTTGATTAGCGACTTCCCTGGCGAAACCCATCTCGTGCGTCACGAGGATGCACGTCATCCCGTCCTCCGCCAGTTCGCGGATGGTGACGAGCACTTCCTTCTTGGTCTCCGGATCGAGGGCTGCCGTGACCTCGTCGAACAGCATCACCTCCGGTGCCATGCAGAGCGAGCGCGCGATCGCCACCCTCTGCTGCTGGCCACCGGACAGCTCGCCCGGGAAGGTGTCCTCCTTGCCCTGAAGCCTGACCTTGGCGATGAGACGCCGCGCGCGTTCCTCGACGTCGTGCCGGTTCTGCCCGAGCACGTGAATCGGCGCCATCATGACGTTCTGCAGCACTGTCTTGTGCGGAAACAGGTTGTATTGCTGGAAGACCATGCCGACCCGGCGGCGCAGCCCGCGCTTGTCAAGCGCCGGGTCCCTCACCTCGATCCCCGCGACCTTGATCGATCCGGCCTGAAAGGGCGCGAGCGCGTTGATGCAGCGCAGCAAGGTCGACTTGCCGGAGCCGGATGGTCCGATGATGCAGGCGACCTCGCCCCGCCGCACGTCGAACGAGATGTCATGCAGGACGGTGAGGGCGCCGTAGCGCTTCTCCAGATGCCTGATGGAGACGAGCGGGAGGTCGTGGTTCATCGTCGGGCTCATGCTGACAACGCGAAGCGACGCTCGAGCCGGACAGTCCAACGAGCAATCGGATAGCAGTAGAAGAAGAAGAGGGCGAGCAGGAAGCCGTACATCGGCATGAGCAGATCCGTGCGGCCTTCCGAGGCGATCGCCGCCCGCGTCAGCGTCATGCCGTCCTCGACGCCGACGATCGAGATCAGCGGCGTGGCCATGGTCAGGATGGCGTACAGGTTCATCCAGGGCGGCAGCATGCGCTTGAGGCACTGGGGCAGCACGATCATCCAGAGTGTCTGGAAGCGTGAGAAACCGAGAGACTCCGCGGATTCCCACTGGGCGCCCGGGATCGACTGAACCGCCCCGCGCACGATCTCGGCCACGTTTGCCATCACCGGAAGGGCAAGCCCGATCACAGCCTTCACCCAGCCCGGGAGCGGGATAATCGTGCCCCCGACGCGGAACTCGAACGGGATCAAGAGGATGCAGTAGAACAGCAGGACGAGCCACGGCGCGTTGCGGAAGAACTCCGTGACGATCCGGGATGGAACTCGTATCGCACGGGTCTCGGAGATGAGGCCGAGGCCGAGCGCGGCGCCCGCAACGGTGCCCAACGTCATGGCCAGTATGCTGACGAGAACGTTGAACAGGAAGCCGCCGAGGATGACCGGAGCCCAGCGGACGAGGGGCGCCACGAGGCCGTCCGACGCCGCGTAGGCCGGCATGGCCGCGCCGGTCGCCACCACGGCGAGGGCCAGTCTGAGGAACGGGCTCATCGGCCAAGGCCCGGGACACGCAGCGCCCGCTCCCAGCGGTTGATCCCGAGCACCAGTAGGCCGACGAGCGCAATGTAGACGACCAGCAGGAGGTTCATCATGGTACGCACATTGAGCTGCTCGGACCAGATCTGCGCCGAAACATACAAGAGTTCCGGCACGGCAATGGCGTAGGCGAGAGTTGTCGTCTTGACGAGATTGACGAGGTTGTTGCCAAGTGCGGGCAGGCTGATGCGCAGCGCGAGCGGGAAGACCACGTGCCGATAGGTGCCCAGACGGGAATAGCCGAGCGCCTCGGCGGCTTCGACAGTGGTGCTCGGAACCGCCTCGATCCCCGCGCGGAAGATCTCGATGTTGAAGGCCCCGGCGTAGAGGGAGAACGACACCACCGCCCACCCGACGTTCGTGACCATCGGCACCGATTGCCCGTAGCTGTCCGTGACGCTCGGCAGGAGAGAGCCCACGGCAAAGAAGAAGAAGTAGAGCTGGACCAGCGGAGGGGTGTTGCGGAAGACCTGGATGTAGGCGGAGACCACGCCCCGCCCGAGGCGTGACGATGCTCCCTGGGCCCAGGCCCCCGCGATGCCGATCGCGAACGACAGCACGATGCAGACGAGCGACAGCCAGACCGTCGTCCACAATCCCCACAGGAACGCGCTGCGATCCAGATCGTCGTCGAGGATCGACAATCCGAGGCCCGTCAAGCCGTCCGGCCCTTGCAGCCACTGCATCATGGCGGTTGATCCGGCGCGCGTTTCTCTCAAGAATCGGACAGCTTCTTGTTCATCTCGCGCAGGAACGGGCTCTCGTCGATGCCCCACTTCTTCTCGAGCTCGAGCAGCCGCCCGGTCTTGTGCCACTCCGTCGAGCTTTTGCGGACGAACTCGCTCCAGGGACCGGTGAGATCTTCGAGCTTCACGGCGACGGCCCAGGGCTGCTCGTCCTCGGTCTTGAGCGCCATCTCGTAATCCGCCCACTTGGCGTCACCGGCGGCCAGGGTTGAGGTGATGAGCGTGTTGTCGAACAGGAACGCCACGCAGCTTCCCTGCTGAAGCGCGTTGAGCGCCTCGGAGATGCCGGCGAACACGACCAGCTTGGGCTTGTACAGCTCGGCGACGCGCCGGTTGTAGTAGGCGCCCTGGATGGCGCAGACGTTCCGATCCTTGAGCTGTGCCCATTGCTTCAAGCCGGCCGACTTCCGGGCCATGATGTTGGTGCCGCCGGCATAGTAGTTCGGCTCGACCATGCCGACGATCTTTCGCCGGGCAGGGTTGTCGCCAAGGGTCGCGATGAGCAGGTCGATCCGGCCTTGTTGAAGGAATTCCATCCTGTTCGACGCGACGACGGGCACCAGTTCCAGCCCGACGCCCAGCCGTTGCGCGATGTCCTTGGCGAGGTCGATCTCGAGGCCGACGATCTGGCCCGAACTGTCGAGAAATCCCCAGGGCTTGTAATCGTTCTTGACGCCGACGATGAGCTTGCCGCGGGACTTGATGGTGTCGAGCGTCTCGGCCGAGGCCGGCAGGAGGCTCGCGGCGAAGCCGATCAGGCCCGAGAGGGCGCCGATGAGCGTACGGCGGCTGAGAGACGTCATCGTGTTTTCTCCTTGCGTGACGGGTCGCCCGTTGCGGCGGCGGGACAATCAGGCGTGCCGACGACGAGGCCGTCGGCGAGTTCCGGAACCAGGGCCGCCAGCTCGCCGCGCGTCTCCGCGGCGAGGATCTGCCGCGCCTGCGCGGCCAGCCGCCCGGGCAGGCTGCCGATCGCGCCTGCCCGGGACACCAGCACGAGCTGCCGCGAGAAGCCGGGGGCGGGCAGTGGCGAGACCTGCACGCCGGCCAGGTGCGCGCGGCCTTGCAGCAGGCACAGGGGCGTCGAGATGGCCCAGCCGACGCCGCTCGCCACCATCGCGACCAGGGTATCGGCCGTGTCGAATTCCAGGCGCCGCGGCACCCGGACACCCAGACGGCGCAGATGAACGTCGATCTGCGCTCCCATGTGGGACCGTGCGCTGTAGCGGATGAGGGGCCGCACGAGAGCGAGCGCCTCGATCATGGCGGCGGCCTCGTCGTCGGCCGGCAACGGCATGCCGCGCGGCGTCACCACGACGAAGCTCTCGCGCAACAACCGATGCCGCTCCAGCCCCTCGACCTCGTCGAGGGCGTCGCTGGTCACGATCATGTCGACGCGGCCGGACATGAGCGCATCGCCGTGATCAGGAGACAGGCCGCAGAGGACGGCCAGCTGCGTCGCCCTGTCCATGAACTGCTTGATGAGGGAGGGGCCGACCGTGGCTGCGAACGAGTCGACGAGGCCGAGGCGAACCTCCGGGGTCGCGGCGCCGGCGGCGTCGCGCACGGCATGAGGCAGGTGATCCGCTTCCTCGAGGAGCCTGATGGCCCGCTGGCGCAGCATGTCGCCGGCAGCAGTCAGGCGCAGGGGCCGCTGGGTGCGCAGCATGAGCGGCACCCCGAGCGACGTCTCCAGCTGGCGGACGGAGTGACTGACCGCCGACTGGGTCAGCCCGATGCGGCTCGCCGCCGCGCTCATCGTCCCGGTCTCGGTGACGGCAACGAACACGCGCAGTGCGCGAAGGTCGTGAAGCGGGTTCGGGGCCATCACTTCGATCATTCCGCCAGTGTGTGCGAGACGGGATTGCTCCGCCATGCGCGATCTTCAATCATGAGCAAGATTCATGCAAACCTGCAATAACGCTCATACTGAGCGCTTGCACGCATCATCGCGACGAATTGGGCTATGAAATGCCATGGTGCTGCAGGACGGACGACAGACATGACCGTGGCGACGTCGGCAAACAGCTACGACGTGATCGTTGTCGGACTTGGGGCTCACGGCAGTGCAACGGTGCGGGCCCTGGCAGCACGCGGCGTGACGGTGCTGGGGATCGACCGGTTCTCGCCTCCTCACGCGTGGGGCTCCAGCCACGGCGAGACGCGCATCACGCGCCAGGCGGTCGGTGAGGGGGAGGCGTATGCTCCCCTCGTCCTGCGCTCGCATGAGATCTGGCGTGAGCTCGAAGCCGACACGAAGCTGGATCTCCTGGTGCAATGCGGCGGACTCGTCCTCGCTCCGACCGGGGGGACCGCCAAGCATCATGGCCATGATGACTTTCTGAGCAACACCATCACGGTTGCGAACCGCTACGGCATCGACCACGAAGTTCTGACCGCCACGGAGATCGGTCGCCGCTTCCCCCAGTTGATGCTGCGTGGAGACGAGAGGGGTTATTACGAGCCGGGCGCCGGTCTGCTTCACCCGGAACGCTGCATCGAAGCACAATTGCGCGTTGCGCGGGCTCATGGAGCGCATCTGCGCACGGATGAGCGTGTGCTCACGTTGGACGATGATGGGTCGAGCGTGACGGTTGGGACGGACAAAGGCTCCTATCGCGCGGCACAGGCGGTTGTTGCGGCAGGTGCGTGGATTCCGGAGCTTGCCGGTGGCACGTTCGCGCAGCATCTCAAGGTTCACAGACAAACGCTGCACTGGTTCGAGGCTGACGATATCACAAACTATTCACCAGATCGATTTCCCGTGTTCATCTGGATGTGGGGCGATAAAGCAGAAGACTATTTTTACGGCTTTCCGGTCGAGACCTCAGGCACGCTGGGCGTCAAAGTCGCGACTGAACAATATGGCAGCGTGAGCAACCCTGACAGTTTCGATCATGACGTATCGGAAGAAGAGCAGCAGAGCATGTACCGGGCGCAGGTGGCGCCCCGTCTGCGAGGTGTCGGTCCCCGCTGCATCCAATCCGCAGCCTGTCTCTATACGACCAGCACGGATTCCGGCTTCCTCATTGATCAGCACCCTGAATACCCGCGTATTACCGTTGTTTCAGCCTGTTCCGGCCATGGCTTCAAGCATTCCGCCGGACTTGGAGAGGCGATCTGCAACTTATACCTCGATGATGGAAAATACAGCTCGGCATTCCAGCCGTTTCTCGTAAAAAGACTTGATATCGGCGCTTAATATTTATAATAGATGATGCCTATGCAGCATTCATTTTATTGTTCTTCCGCCACCTGAATAGCGTGGGCTGGTGGACGTATTCGCCGACGCGTGAACTCTGACGGTCGAGTCCGCTCCGGGGTTCATTTCGGGCTGTGTCCTGCGCGTCCGGCCGGAGGCGCAGTGGCACCTCTCTCACGCTCCCCGCCTCGGACCGCCTTCGGACCGAAGCCGTAACGGACAGGAACACGTCGCGTCAGCACGTCCGGCGCGCCCGCATCGCGCGCCTGAGCGCCGATGACCTCGCGACCCGCGCGGATCATGCCCGAGGACGGCGGGTCCGAACACGTCACGCCGCTGGCGGCCTCATGGCTCGACGGCGTCGCGGGCGCGGGCCGAGGGCTCCGGCCGCCGCCAAGCATGGTCGCCTGGTTCCGAGACGCCGAGCACGCGGGCCGTGACGGCACAGGATATCCCGCTCCAGCCTCACTTCGCGCACCTCGCGGCGCGGACGGGTCGGTTCCTCACGTTCGGCGGCCGTGAGGGTCTCGCTCCTCGCCTCACGGCGCTCCTCGTTCCGGTCAGCCTGGGCGGCCCAGTTCCGGATGGCTTGAGCCGAAGGCTCGAGCCCGCCCGCACGGTCGGTGGGATCGCGTCCCGCGCGGGACCCGTCCGACGAGCCGACGGCGAACGTCGCCAGGACAGGGCGGACGGGTGTGGGGCATCGTTCGCACCTCGCCGGGAAGCCTGGAGCGCTCCACGAGAGCGGGTCAACATCACACGCAGCCAGGAACGGGAACGGGCATGATTGCCGGCCCGGCAGGGCGCCTGCTGCTGGGTTCGGCCCCTGACGGACCGCGCGCGAAGGCCGTGGGAGTCGTCGGCGACTGCTGGAATACTATGTTAGAGCAAGCGACCCACTCGTTTCGTCAACGTGGCAAGTTTGTGTCCGATATGCCACATTCCGTAGCGAAACCCGAAGACTCGGTAAGTTAGAGCTTGGCCGATATTGATCGGATCCGCCCGCTCGAACATGCTTCCTCAGCGCCGGAAACCAGTCCGGCGAGGTTCAATCAGGCCCCGTGCGGGGATTGAGCCAGGGATGGGGCATAAGAGGGACATGGGACGAGACCTGCTGAGGTCTTCGGAGCAGAGTCGTTCACCCCTGAAGGGTCCGAAACTTTTGGAGGTCTCAATGAAGCTCGTGAAGAGCCTTCTGCTCGGGTCGGCCGCCGGCCTGACCGTCATGGCGGGGGCGCAGGCTGCCGATCTTCCCGTTCGGAAGGCGGCACCCGTCGAGTACGTTCGCATCTGCTCGGCCTACGGCGCCGGGTTCTTCTTCATCCCCGGCACCGACACCTGCCTGCGCGTCTCCGGCCGCGCCCGGTTCGAGGCGGGCTACACGCAGTCCTACCAGCGCGGCAGCGCCAACAACGGCGGCGACCTGATGGGCTACCGCGGCCTCGGC
>NZ_QOWC01000154.1 GCF_003574465.1 Methylobacterium crusticola | reverse complement strand
GCGCTGCCCGGCGCCGCCGGGGCGGCCGGGACCGCCGCGGACGGCGCCGCGGCCGCCGCGGCGAGGAGCGCGCGGCGCGTGGGACGAGAGGTCATCCCGCCGTTGTGCGCGATTCCCGCCGGCCCGTCACGGGCCACCCACCGGTCCGTCACGGACCGGCGGTCCGTCACGGGCTCGCGCGCGCTCACGCCCTTGGGAACGGCCCGGCCCGCGCCGGCGCTGGCCTTCGCGGCGGATCGGCCTAAGCTCCGGGCCGCGGGGGGGCGGGTCGCGAGCGGGAGCGTGCCATGACGACCCTATTCGACGAGCGTGAGCGGGCCTACGAGGCGATGTTCGCCCTCGACGAGGAATTGCGGTTCATCGCCCTCGCGCGGCGCAACAAGCGCGTCGGCGCCTGGATGTGCGAGCGCCTCGCCCTCACGGGGGACGAGGCGGCGGCCTATATCCGGCGCCTCGTCGAGGCCGGCCTCGGGCCGGACCGGGACGAGGTCCTCGTCGCGCGCCTGCGGGCGGAGCTCGCGGGCCGGGGCGCGCAGGCGGAGGCCGAGGCGCTGCCGGGCCTGCTGATGCGCTACGGCGCCGAGGCCGCCCGGGAGGTGCGCCGGGAGGCCCGGCCGACCTGATCGGGCCGCGCCGGGATCCGCCCGGCGGGCGGCGCCCCGGCGGGGCGGCGCCCGGCCTCAGAAGAAGGTCGGCCGCGCGCTGGCGATGTGCTCCTTGAGCACGGTGCCGGAGGCGGGATCGACCTCCTTCAGCACCACGTCGTAGCCCCACAGGTCGGCGAGGTGCTGGAGCACGCGGGCCGCGTCGTCCTTGTTCAGGAGCACGCGGTTGAGCACGCGGTGGTGGACGATGAGGCGGCGGTCGCCCTCGAGGTCGACGTCGATCACCTCGATGTCGGGATCGAGCCAGGCCACGTCGTACTGGCGCGCGAAGGCGCGGCGCAGGCGCCGGTAGCCGCGCTCGTCGTGGATCGCCTCGACGCGCAGCTCCGGCTGGTCGGGATCGTCGATCACGTGGAAGAGGCGCAGCTGCCGCATCAGGCGCGGGCTGAGGAACTGCGCGATGAAGCTCTCGTCGCGGTAGTTCTCCCAGACGTCGCGCAGCACCCCCATGGCGTCGCCCGAGCCGGCGATGTCCGGGAACCAGGCCCGGTCCTCCTCCGACGGATCGGTGCAGATGCGGGCGATGTCCGTCATCATGGCGAAGCCGATGGCGTAGGGGTTGTGCCCGCCGTAATGCCGGTCGTCGAAGGTGGGCTGGCGGATCACGTTGGTGTGCGACTGCAGGAACTCGAGGTAGGCCGCCTCGCCGATCTGCCCGGTCTCGCTCAGCCGGGTCATGATCCGGTAGTGGTTGTAGGTGGCGCAGCCCTCGTTCATCACCTTGGTCTGGCGCTGCGGGTAGAAGTACTGGGCGACGTGGCGGACGATGCGCAGGATCTCGCGCTGCCAGGGCTGCAGCCGCGGCGCCACCTTCTCCAGGAAGTAGAGGATGTTCTCCTGGGGCAGCTCGAGGAGGGCGCGGCGGCGCTCGACGTTGGGGTCGGCCTTGCCGGCCTTGGTCTTGGCCGGCAGGGTGCGCCAGAGGTCGTTGTACATCCTCTCCTGGTGCTCCATGCGCTCGCGCTCGCGGCGCTGCTCGGAGGAGAGGTCGGGGCGCTTCTTGCGCGGGTAGCGGTGGACGCCCTGGTTCATCAGGGCGTGGGCGGCGTCCAGCACCGCCTCGACGGCGCCGTGGCCGTAGCGCTCCTCGCAGCGCGTGATGTAGCGCTTGGCGAAGTCGAGGTAGTCGAGGATGCCCTCGGCATCCGTCCACTGGCGGAACAGGTAGTTGTTCTTGAAGAAGTGGTTGTGCCCGAAGGCGGCGTGCGCGATCACCAGGGTCTGCATCGTCGCCGTGTTCTCCTCCATGATGTAGGAGATGCACGGGTCGGAGTTGATGACGATCTCGTAGGCCAGCCCCATCAGGCCGCGGCGGTAGCCGGCCTCGTGCTGGGCGAAGTGCTTGCCGAACGACCAGTGCTTGTAGAACAGCGGCATGCCGATCGACGCGTAGGCGTCGAGCATCTGCTCGGCCGTGATGATCTCGATCTGGTTCGGGTACCAGCTCAGGCCGAGCTCGCGTCCGGCGATCGCCTCGCAGGCGTCGTGGATGCGCCGGATGGTGTCGAAGTCCCAGTCGTTGCCGGTGAACAGCGGCTCGTTGGCCGTGATCACGGCCGGGCTGGCGGGCCGCGGCGCCACGCCGAGGGTGGCTGGACTCATCGGGCGTCGGACCTCTCGTCTCGTCGGGCGGGCCGCCTCGTCGCGGCTCGCGGGGGGATCTCGCTGCGATCGGGGCGGCCCGTCAGGGGCTGGCGGCCTCCTGCCCGGCCTTGCGGGCGAACAGCTCGCGGAAGACCGGGTAGATGTCGCGGCGGTGGTTGACCTTGCGCATGGCGAGCACCGAGTTGGCCTTCGCGACCGGCTCGTAGGTGCGCCAGAGCGTGGTGCGGTGCTCGACGAAGCCGGCCCGGGGGCCGCCCTCGTCGCCGACCTCCAGGTAGGCGAAGTACTGGCAGGCCGGCAGGATCGCGGAGCGCAGCAGGTCCTGCGAGGTGGCCCCGTCGCTCGACACGTTGTCGCCGTCCGAGGCCTGGGCCGCGTAGATGTTCCAGTCCTCGGGGCTGTAGCGCTCGGCGATGATGCGCTTCATCTCGATCAGCGCCGAGGAGACCAGGGTGCCGCCGGTCTCGCGCGAGCCGAAGAAGGTCTCCTCGTCCACCTCCTTGGCGTGGTCGGTGTGGCGGATGAAGACGATCTCGACGTGCTTGTAGCGCCGGATCAGGAAGATGTGCAGCAGGATGTAGAACCGCTTGGCCAAATCCTTCATGTGCTCGGTCATCGAGCCCGAGACGTCCATCAGGCAGAACATCACCGCCTGGGCCACCGGCCGGGGATAGGGCTCGAAGCGCCGGTAGCGCAGGTCGATCGGGTCGACGTAGGGGATGCGCTGGCTGCGGGTGCGCACCCGCTCCAGCTCGGCCTTCAGCTCGTCGAGGATCGCGGCGTCGGGGTCGCTCTCCTCGAGCGCCCGGATCTCCTCCTCGAGGGCCGCCATCTCGGCGGCCTTCGGGCGCTTGAGCGCGATGCGGCGGGAGAGCGAGTTGCGCAGGGTCCGGCCCAGGGCCAGGTTGGCGGGCGAGCCCGTCACCGTGTAGCCGGCCCGCCGCAGGGCCGCGGTCTCGACCACGGCGAGCCGGCGCTTGGCGAGGTCGGGGAGCTCGAGGTCCTCGAGGAAGAGCTCGAGGAACTCCTCGCGGGTGAGGACGAAGCGGAACGAGTCCTCGCTGTCGGACCCGCCGTCGCCGGCCTGGCCCCCGCCCCCGCCGCCCGCGCCGCCCCCCGGCGGGCGCTCGATCAGGTCGCCCTCGACGTAGGTCTTGTTGCCCGGGAGGATGTGGTCCTGCACGCCCGTGGAGGGGTTGCGGGTGAGCTTGGGCTCGCGCACCCCGTCGACCGGCACCGTGACGTTGCCGTCCTTGCCGAGGTCCCGGATGTCCTTGTCCCGGGCGGCCTCGCGCACGGCGCGCTGCGCGACGTCCTTCACCCGGCGCAGGAAGCGCTGCCGGTTCGCCAGGCTCTTGCCGCCCGGATTGAGGCGCCGATCGATAATGTGCATCAGCTCTACGCTTTCCGATCACGCCATCATACCGCACCGCGCGGTCCTGACCACCGCTTCCCGCGAGGGCGGCGCGCAGCACCCCGTCCGGGGGCCTCCGCCCCCGATCCGGCGGCGCGCCGGCCCCGATGCGGCGGCGCCCGCCCGCGCGGCCGGGATCCGGCCCCGGGCCGCGCCGGTGCCGCGGTCGCCGCGCCCGTTCCGGTCGAGACCGCCGGGGCACCGGGCCTTCGGTCCGGCACCGGGCCTTCGGTCCGGTCGCGGGGTCCGCGGCGAACCGCCCCCCGCGCCGGGGAGCGCTAGCCGGCCTGCTTGACCCGCATGTACCACTCGACCAGCCGGCGGACCTGACGCTCGGTGTAGCCGCGGTCGCGCATGCGCTCGACGAACTCGCCGTGCTTCTTCTCGGTCTCGCTGTCCTTCTTCGAGCCGAAGGAGATCACCGGCAGCAGCTCCTCGACCTGGCTGAACATCCGGCGCTCGATCACCTCGCGGATCTTCTCGTAGGAGGTCCAGGACGGGTTGCGCCCGCCGTGCTGGGCGCGCGAGCGCAGGGCGAACTTCACCACCTCGTTGCGGAAGTCCTTCGGGTTGGCGATGCCGGCCGGCTTCTCGATCTTGGTCAGCTCCTGGTTCAGGAGCTCGCGGTTGAGGAGCTGGCCGGTCTCCGGGTCCTTGAAGTCCTGGTCCTCGATCCAGGCGTCGGCGTAGTCGATGTAGCGGTCGAACAGGTTCTGGCCGTAATCGTGGTACGACTCGAGGTAGGCCTTCTGGATCTCGTGGCCGATGAACTCGGCGTAGCGCGGCGCCAGCTCGCCCTTGATGAACTCGAGGTAGCGCTTCTCGATCTCCGGCGGAAGCTGCTCGCGGCGCAGGGACTGCTCGAGCACGTACATCAGGTGGACCGGGTCGGCCGAGACCTCGGTGGTGTCGTGGTTGAAGGTGGCGGCCATCACCTTGAAGGCGAAGCGGGTCGAGATCCCGTCCATGCCCTCGTCGACGCCGGCGGTGTCCTTGTACTCCTGCATCGAGCGGGCGCGGGGATCGACCTCGCGCAGGGATTCGCCGTCGTAGACCCGCATCTTCGAGAAGACGTTGGAATTGGCGTGCTCGCGCAGGCGCGACAGCACCGAGAAGCGCGCCAGCATCTCCAGCGTGCCGGGCGCGCAGGGCGCCCGGGAGAGCTCGGAGCCCGAGACCAGCTTCTCGTAGATGCGCTGCTCCTCGGTCACCCGCAGGCAGTACGGCACCTTGATCACGTAGATCCGGTCGATGAAGGCTTCGTTGTTCTTGTTGGTCTTGAAGCTCTGCCACTCGGCCTCGTTCGAGTGCGCCAGGATGATGCCCGAGAACGGGATCGCCCCGATGTTCTCGGTGCCGACGTAGTTGCCCTCCTGCGTCGCGGTGAGCAGGGGGTGCAGCATCTTGATCGGCGCCTTGAACATCTCGACGAACTCGAGGATGCCCTGGTTCGCCCGGTTGAGGCCGCCCGAGTAGGAGTAGGCGTCGGGATCGGCCTGGCTCAGGGTCTCGAGCTTGCGGATGTCGACCTTGCCGACCAGGGACGAGATGTCCTGGTTGTTCTCGTCGCCGGGCTCGGTCTTGGCGATGCCGACCTGGCGCAGGCGCGACGGGTTGACCTTGACGACCTTGAACTTGGAGATGTCGCCGCCGAACTCGTCGAGCCGCTTGAGGCACCACGGGCTCATCAGGCCGGTGAGGCGCCGCCGCGGCACGCCGTAGCGCTCCTCCAGCGTCGGCCCGAGGTTCTCCGGGTCGAACAGCACCAGCGGGCTCTCGAAGACCGGGCTCAGCTCGTTGCCGGCCTTGAGCACGTAGATCGGGTGCACCTCCATCAGGGCCTTGAGCCGCTCGGCCAGGGACGACTTGCCGCCGCCGACCGGACCGAGCAGGTAGAGGATCTGCTTGCGTTCCTCGAGACCTTGCGCGGCGTGGCGGAAGAACGAGACGATCCGCTCGATCGTCTCCTCCATGCCGTAGAATTCGGAGAAGGCCGGGTAGATCCGGATGGTCCGGTTCATGAATACCCGCCCGAGCCGGGGATCCCGCGCCGTGTCGACGAACTCAGGCTTCCCGATAGCGTCGAGGATGCGCTCGGGTGCGCTCGCGTACATCAGAGGATTGTCGCGGCACGCTTCCAGATACTCGCTCAACGACAGTTCCGAATCGCGGCGCGATTCGTAGCTTCGTGCAAAGGTTTGAAAGAGGTCGCTCGCTGACGGCATTGGCATTCCGGACCCTCACGACATCGCCAGGATCATCCTGTCCCGCCTCGGATGCAATCGATATCCCCATGTTTGTCGCAGTGCGGCGACGGTGGAGGAGTGCGGAGGCTGCGGTGACCCCGGCCGGGAGGTCCGGGCCGGGCAAGGAGCATGCCGTTCCGCGCCGGAAACTCGTAGGCGCGCCAATGTGAAAGCCTTGACGGCCGGGATCCTGTGCCGAAAAGGACACGCCGGTCGCGGGTTTTTCCGCAGGCCCCGGAGGAGGCCGCCCTGCCCCGGGGATCGCCGGAGGAACGCCCGCCGGGGGCGGGTGTTCCGGATTCGTTTCGCGGCCGGGCGGCCGGCGCCGTCACAGGTCCGTGGTGTCCTTCTTGGCCCCGCCGGCGCCGCCCACGGTGATCTTGATGGTCTGGGTGCTGACGATGCCGTCGGCGCCCTTGACCTCGACCGTGACCTCGTCGGCGCCGGTGTAGCCGGCCTTGCCCTCGTAGAACAGCGCCTGGACGATGGCCTCGGCGTTCGGGCAGCGGTAGCCCGACGGCGTCTTCATCTTGGTGGTGCGCTGGATCAGGGCGCCGTTCTTGGGCGGGCTCGTGACCTTCAGCTCGGGCTGGGGCCCGAGCGAGCAATCCTTCTTCAGGTTCGGCACGGCGAGGAGGCGGACCTGCTTGCCGGGCGCGACGGCTTGCTCGCGGGTCTTGGCCGCCTGGGCGAGGGCGGCCGGGGCGAGGGCGTCCGGCAGGAGGGCGGCGCCGGCGAGCAGGACGGCGGCGACCGCGAGGGTCGGGCGGATACGGCAGGGCATCGTGGTGTGGCTCCCCGAGGATGGCCGGCCCGATGTGGGGAGCGCGCCCCGCGGCGTCGAGGGCTGCCCCGGGAGGGATCGCGGGCGCCGGGGGGGCAAAGGGGGCCCGGGTCAGTGCAGGACCAGCATGACGAACAGGTTGAACAGCCCGAGCAGGGCCACCCCGCCGATCCAGATCCAGTAGCCCCGGCCCTCGACCGGATAGTCGCCGAACATCGCCCCCTCCTCAGTCCCGCGTCCCGTCCGCGGCCGCCTGCAGCACCGCCATCACGGCCCCGGTCACGCGGGCGACCTGGGCGGGGGTGAACTCGCCCGCCAGCGCCGCGGCGAGCCCCTGCTCGATGCGCCCGCGCTCGCCCGCGTCCCCGATCGGGTCGGACGGGATGTCGCTCTCGCGCAGCCGGCAGGCGTCCCGGATCGTGTCGGCGGCCCGCCGCAGGGTCTCGCGCTGGTCCGGCGTCATGTCCCAGAGCGGATGGCGCAGGCGCGCGATCACCCGCCTGGCGTCGCGGTAGTCGCGGTCGACGGCCGTGATGGCCTCGACCTGGCTCACCAGGAGCACGAGCTCGAGCACGTCGGCGGTCGCCTCGGGGCAGGTGCGCACGACCCGCATCAACCGGGCGATGAGCTCGGTGGTCGGGGAAGCGTGGCGGCGCGGCTCGGCCATGAGCCCGTAACGCAGCGCCCGGCCCCCTGGTTCTGACAGGCGCGCGTTTTTTCCCGCCGGCCGGCGAGGCCGGGCGGCGGCGCCCGGTCAGGCCGTCTCCCCGGGCACCACCCCGGCGACGCCCGGGGAGGCGGCGGGCTCCGCCGGGACGGCGGCCGGCCGCAGGGCCTGCAGCCGCCGCCGGCAGGCGCGCAGGTCGTCGAGGGCGGCGTGCAGCAGGGCCCGGTCGGCCTGGCTCAGGGCCGGGCCCGGCGCTCCGGCCTCGGGCTCCGGCTCGGCCTCCAGGAAGGCCGGGGCGGCCTGCTCGCCCCGCCCGACCGCCTGGACGAACCGCATGCCGCGCTCGCGCAGGATGCGCTGCGCGCCCCGGATCGTGTAGCCCTGGCCGTAGAGGAGCTGCCGGATGCCCCGGACCAGGTCGACGTCGTCCGGGCGGTAGTAGCGCCGGTTGCCGCCGCGCTTGAGTGGGCGGACCTGGGTGAAGCGCGTCTCCCAGAACCGCAGCACGTGCTGGGGCAGGTCGAGATCCTCCGCCACCTCGCTGATGGTCCGAAAGGCGTCGGCCGCCTTCTCGCCGCCCGGCCCGTCCTGCATCGCCGGCACCGTCATGCGTCGGAGGCCCTATCCCCGGCCCGCTCTAGGCCTCCTCGTCGTCCTCGTCGTGCGCCTGGCCGCCGTTGATGCGGGCCTTGAGCACGTTCGAGGGCTTGAACACCATGACGCGCCGCGGCTCGATCGCCACCTCGACGCCGGTCTTCGGGTTGCGGCCGACGCGCTTGCCCTTGCCGCGCACCACGAAGGAGCCGAAGGAGGACAGCTTCACGGTCTCGCCCGAGGCCAGGCAGCCGCAGATCTCCGACAGCACCGTCTCCACCAGGGCGGCGGATTCCGTCCGCGACAGGCCGACCCGCTGGTAGACGGCCTCGCTCAGATCGGCCCGCGTGACCGTCTTGCCTGCCATCGTGCTGCTCCCCAGGCGGCTGATTCGCGAAAGTCGTATGTCTATGATCGCGCACGCTAATCTGCGTCGCCTGCCGGGTCAACCGGCCGGGGCCGCAACCCCCGTGCTTTCTGCCGCCGGGGCCGCCTACCAGCGGATCAGCGCGCTGCCCCAGGTGAAGCCGCCGCCGATCGCCTCGATCATCACGAGGTCGCCGCGCCGGATGCGGCCGTCCCGGCAGGCGGCGTCGAGGGCGAGCGGGATCGAGGCCGCCGAGGTGTTGCCGTGCCGGTCGACCGTGAGGACCACCTTGTCGCGGGCGATGCCGAGCTTGTCCGCGGAGGCCTCGATGATGCGGCGGTTGGCCTGGTGGGGCACGAACCAGTCGAGGTCGTCCGCCGTGGTGCCGGTGGCCGCGAAGGCGTCCGCCACCACGTCGGTCACGGAGCCGACCGCGAAGCGGAACACCTCCTTGCCGACCATGCGCAGCTTGCCGGTGGTGCCGGTCGAGCCCGGCCCGCCGTCGACGTAGAGCTTCTCCCGGTGGCGCCCGTCCGAGCGCAGGTGGCTCGTCAGCACGCCGCGGTCGCCCGCGTGGCCCTCGCCGGGCTGCGCCTCCAGCACCAGCGCGCCGGCGCCGTCCCCGAACAGTACGCAGGTGGTGCGGTCCTCCCAGTCGAGCAGCCGCGAGAAGGTCTCGGCGCCGACCACCAGGGCGCGCCGGGCGCTCCCCGTCGTCAGGAACTTGTCGGCCGTGGCGACGCCGTAGACGAAGCCGGCGCAGACCGCCTGGAGGTCGAAGGCCGCGCCGCCCCCGATGCCGAGCCCGGCCTGGATCTGCGTCGCGGTCGACGGGAAGGTGTGGTCGGGCGTCGAGGTGGCGCAGACCACGAGGTCGATGGTGGCGGGGTCGACGTCGGCGTCGCGCAGGGCCGCCTCGGCCGCCCTGATGCCGAGCACCGAGGTGGTCTCGTCGGGCTCCGCGATGTGGCGCTGGCGGATGCCGGTGCGCTGGACGATCCACTCGTCCGAGGTCTCGACGCGGGCCGCGAGGTCGTCGTTGCTGACGACGGTGCGGGGAAGATAGGAGCCGCAGCCCCGCACCACGGAGCGAAGGCGGGTCATGGATGCGGGGTCCTCCCTCACGCCGACGCCTGGGCCTGCGTCGCGTCGAGCATCTCCCGGATCGTCCGCATCAGGTCGTGGCGGGCCATGTCGTGGGCGATGTCGATGGCGCTGGCGAAGCCGTGCGCGTCCTCCGAGCCGTGGCTCTTGATCACGATGCCTTCGAGCCCGAGGAAGACGCCGCCGTTGGCCCGGCTCGGGTTCATCTTCTCGCGCAGCGCCTCGAAGGCGCCGCGGGCGAACAGGTAGCCGATCTTCGCCATCAGGGTCCGGCCCATCGCGCCCTTGAGGTACGCGGCGATCTGCTTGGCGGTTCCCTCGGCGGTCTTGAGGGCGATGTTGCCGGTGAAGCCCTCGGTCACCACCACGTCGACGGTGCCGCGGCCGAGGTCGGTGCCCTCGACGAAGCCGTGGTAGCTCAGGCCGGCGAGGTCGGACTGGCGCAGGAGGCGCGCGGCCTCCTTCACGGCCTCGTTGCCCTTCATCTCCTCGGTGCCGACGTTGAGGAGCCCCACGGTCGGCCGGTCGAGGTCGAACACGATGCGCGCCATGGCGGCGCCCATCACCGCCATGTCGACGAGGTGGGCCGCATCCGTGCCGATGGTGGCGCCGACATCGAGCACCACGCTCTCGCCCCGCACCGTCGGCCACAGGCAGGCGATGGCCGGGCGCTCGATATGCGCCATGGTCTTGAGGCAGATCTTGGCCATCGCCATCAGGGCGCCGGTGTTGCCGGCCGAGACCGCGGCGTCGGCCTCGCCGTCGCGCACCGCCTGGATCGCCTGCCACATCGACGACTTGCCGCGCCCGGAGCGCACCGCCTGGCTCGGCTTCTCGTCCATGCCGACGGCGACCGCGCTGTGGCGGATCTCGACCGCCCCCGTCAGGCGCGGCTCGGCCGCCACCAGGGGGGCGAGCACCGCCTCGTCGCCGAACAGCAGGAAGGTCGTCTCGGGGTGGCGCTCGCGGGCGATGGCCGCACCGGGCACGACCGTCGACGGGCCGTGGTCGCCGCCCATCGCGTCGAGCGAGATGCGCACTCTGTGTGACATGGGGACGTCGAGGACCCTCTCGGCGGCGCCGGATGGGCAGGGGCGCCGCGGCGGGGCGGAAAATAGCGACCCGGCGCCCGGCCGCAAACGAATTCTGCGCCGGCCCGCCGCCGTCGCCTCAGGGGGCGCCGCCCTTGAGCGCCCCGAGGCCCGAGAGGGCGGTCTCGGGCGCGCCCTCGGCGGGCGGCTCGAAGGCCACGCCGTCCTTGCGCGGATAGGGGTCGAGGCCGAGCGCCAGGAACTCACCCGCGAGGCTGCCGAGGTCGATGCGGCCGTTCACGATCGGGTCGGGGATCTCGGCGTCCTCGGCCGCCGTGCCCGCGAAGGCGTCCCGGTCGGCGAAGTCGACGTCGACGGCCTCGGTCACGACGGTGTCGAAGGGCTCGAGGGTCACCACGCAGGTCTGGGTCACGGCGGCCTCGATCGTGCCGGTCACCTGCAGGCGGTGCAGCGAGCCGCTCAGGCGGAACTGCCCGACGAGGCGGTGGATCGCCACCAGCCCGAAATCCCGGGCGAGCGCCTCGCGCTCCTCGGCGTTGGCCTCCACGACGACCGGCTGCCCGGCCCTCAGGGTGCGCTCGGCCGGGATCGGGCGGGAGAACGGGCCGACGGTGTCGGGCGTCATGCGGGGCTCCTTGGTGCGAGTGAGGGGCGGCGAAGGACGGGGGATCGGACGCTCCGCCGGGGGCTGCCTGCTGCCGAAGCTCCTCCCCGGCCGGGCCCGCCGCGGGCCGCGGCGTGGGCCGGCGCCCGTCCCCGGGCCCGCTCCCCCCATCTGGTCCTTCGCCCCGCGCCCTCGCAAGGCCTCCCGCCCGCCGCGATCCTCTGCGCCGGGCCGTTATCGAAGCCCCGGCCCACGCCGCGCGCGGGCCGAGGCTCTAAGCTCCGGCCCGGCCCCGCGCGGGCCGACGCTCAGGCTCCGGCCCGCGCCGCGCGGGCCGATACTCAGGCTCCGGCCCGCGCCGCGAAGGCCGCCGGATCGGGCAGGAGCGGGCCCTCCGCCATCATCGCGTCGAGGCCCACCCCGGCGAGCGCGGCGTCCGCCGCCGCCACGTAGGCGGCGAGGCCCCCGGCCGCCGCCGGCTCGTCCCGGCCGAGCACGTTGCGGGCGAGGGCCGCGGCGAGCGCGGGCCGGTCGCCGGCGTCGAGGGCGGCGTCGTGGGCGGCGGCCCGGCCGTAGAAGGCCTGCGCCAGCTTCTTCATCCGCTTGGCGACGCCCATGTCGCCGACGCCGAGCTCGCGCAGCGACGAGTCGAGCTGGGCGAAGACCGAGTTGACGAGGTCCTGCGCCACGTCGGCGGCCGGCGCCGGCAGCCGGCGCAGGTGGCGCAGCACCAGCCAGACGTGCAGGCACAGGGCCTCGAAGCGGCCCTCCACGGTGTCCGGCACGCCGAGGTCGAGGTAGAGGGCCGGCACGCGCGCCGCCGCGTTGATGCGGATGTGCAACGCCTCGATGGCGCGTCGGCGCGCATCCTCGCGGCGGAAGAGGTTTCGGATCATCGCGGGTTCGCCCTCGTGCGCCTCCTCGCGCCCTGCGCGAGAGAATCTGTGCAACATCCTGATATCGCGCCGCGTTCCCGGCCCATGGAGGCCCCCGCCCGTCTCCGCGCCGGTGCGTGCGCGGGCCGGCCGGGCCGCGCCCGCCGGGGCGGCCCGGCGGCTCCCGGCGGAACCTTGGCCGTGCCTTGCCAACGCCACAACCCCGGGGTACGGCAGCGGTCGGTCCCGGCGCAAGGCCGCCGTCCCGCCTGCGTTCCTCCGAGGTCCCGATGCTGCGCCGCTTCACCCCGCCGATCCTTCGCCTTGCCGCGGCCGGCCTCCTCGGCCTGACCGTCGCGGGTTGCGTGATCGGCGAAGAATTCCGGCACGGCTACATCATCGACGACGCCGCGGTGGCCCAGGTCAAGCCCGGCGCCAGCGCCGAGCAGGTGCTCCAGCTCCTCGGCACGCCCTCCACGGTCTCCACCGTCGGCAACAAGTCCTGGTACTACATCAGCCAGAACACCCGGCGCACCGTGATGTTCATGGGCGAGCGGCCGGAGGACCAGCGCGTGCTCGCGGTCTACTTCAACGCCGGCTTCAAGGTCGAGCGCGTGGCCCTCTACGGCCAGCAGGACGGCCGGGTGTTCGACTTCATCTCGCGCACCACCCCGACGAGCGGCGGCGAGCAGGCCTTCCTGGGCCAGCTCCTGCGCGGCCTGACCAAGTTTGAGCCGTTCCGCAACGCCCAGTAGGCGCGCTCCCGGCGGCGCGGCCCTCCCCGCGCGGCGCGGCGCTCTCCGGGCGGCGCGCCGCGGGGTCACTCGGCCGCCTGCGCCCGCCCGTCGCCGCCTCCGAGGAAGCCGCCCGACTGGCGCGCCCACAGGCGGGCGTAGAGGCCGCCAGCGCGCACGAGGTCCTGGTGGCGGCCCTCCTCGACGATGCGGCCGCGGTCGAGCACCACCAGCCGGTCGAGGGCCGCGATGGTCGAGAGCCGGTGGGCGATGGCCAGCACGGTCTTGCCCCGCATCAGGGTGTCGAGCGAGCCCTGGATCGCCGCCTCGACCTCGGAGTCGAGGGCCGAGGTGGCCTCGTCGAGGATCAGGATCGGCGCGTCCTTGAGGATCACCCGCGCGATGGCGACGCGCTGGCGCTGGCCGCCGGAGAGCTTGACGCCGCGCTCGCCGACCTGGGCGTCGTAGCCCGTGCGGCCGCGGTGGTCGGTGAGCTCCCGGATGAAGGCGTCGGCGTGGGCGGCGCGGGCCGCCGCCACGATCGCCTCCTCGCCGGCCTCCTCGCGGCCGTACGCGATGTTCTCGCGGATCGAGCGGTGCAGGAGCGAGGTGTCCTGCGTCACCACCGCGATCTGCCGGCGCAGGGAGACTTGGGTGACGCCCGCGATGTCCTGGCCGTCGATCAGGATCCGGCCGTCCTCGAGGTCGTGCAGGCGCAGGAGCAGCGAGGTCAGGGTGGTCTTGCCGGCGCCGCTCGTGCCGACGAGGCCGACCCGCTCGCCCGGCGCGATCCGCAGGTTCAGGCCCTCGATGATCCCGGCATCCTCGCGCCCGTAGTGGAAGCTCACGGCCTCGAAGCGGATCTCGCCGCCGGCGACCGCGAGGTCCGCGGCGCCCGCCCGGTCGGTGACCTCGTGCGGGCGGGCGATGGTCTGCATGCTCTCCTGGACCACGCCGACATTCTCGAACAGGCCGCGCACGGTCTGCATCACCCAGCCCGACATGGCGATCAGGCGCAGGGTCAGGGCGAGGCCGGCCGCCCCCTCGCCGGTGGTCATCTGGCCCCGCGACCACAGGGCCAGAACCGCGCCCGCGGTCGCGACGATCAGCACGCTGTTGAGGAGCGCGAGCAGCCCCGTGGTGGCGGTGATGAGCCGGAACGAGTGCAGGTAGGCGTCGGTGTGGGCGACGGTGGCCTCCCGCACCGCCGAGCGCTCCTCCCGGTCGCGGGCGAAGAGCTTGACGGTCAGGATGTTGGTGTAGCTGTCGACGATGCGGCCGATGAGGGCCGAGCGCGAATCGGCGACCTTGAGCGAGCGGGCCCGGGCCCGGGGCACGAAGTAGGCCGTCAGCAGCCCGTAGGCCACGATCCAGAGCGCCACCGGCAGGACGAGCCAGACGCTGATGGCGCCGAACAGCCCGACGGCCGTGACGGCGAAGATCGCCACGTAGAGCAGGGTGTCGATGAACACGACCGCGAGCTCGCGCACCGCCACGCCGACCTGCGTCACCCGGTTGGCGAGCCGCCCGGCGAAGTCGGCCTGGAAGTACGAGAGCGCGTGGCCCAGCGTGTAGAGGTGGGTGCGCCAGCGGATCAGGCTGGTGGTCTGGGGCACCACGAGCTGGTTCGACAGCGCCTCGTGCAGCCAGGACAGGGCCGGGCGCACCACCAGCACCAGGGCCGCCGCGAGCGCCAGGCCGGTGCCGTGCTCGGCCCAGAGCGTCTCGGGCCTGGACTTCGCCAGGATGTCCACGAACCAGCCCATGAGCAGGTAGAGCGAGGCCTCGACGGAGCCGGCCGCGAGCCCGACGAAGAACAGCACCACCAGGGCGCCGCGCACCGGGCGCAGGTAGAACCCGGCGAAGCCCATGACGGTGCCGGGCGGCCGGCGCTCCTCGTCGAAGGAGGCGAAGGGGTCGATGCGGCGCTCGAGCCAGTCGAGGAACATGAAGGGCGTCCGGGCCTTGGGCAGGGGTGGGGCGTGGTGCCGACGGCGCGGCAGCCGGTGTCGCGACGGGGCGCGGCTGCGGCGCGCGCCACCGCCCTCAGGTATTCCGCCTTGACGCGCCGCCAACCGGGGGGCGATGCCGCAGCCCATGCTCCGCCTCGCCCTCTACCAGCCCGACATCCCCCAGAACACCGGGACGATGCTGCGCCTCGCCGCCTGCCTGGGCGTCGCGGTCGAGGTCGTCGAGCCGGCGGGGTTCGACGTCTCCGACCGCCACCTGCGCCGCTCCGGGCTCGACTACCTCGACCACGTGGCCGTCACCCGCCACCGCTCCTTCGCGGCCTTCGAGGCCTGGCGCCGGGGGACCGGGACGCGGCTGGTGCTGGCCACCACGGCGGGCGCCGTGCCCTACACGGCCTTCGGCTTCCGGGACGGCGACTGCCTGATGGTGGGGCGCGAATCGGCCGGGGTGCCGGAGGCGGTCCACGCCGCCGCCGAGGCCCGGGTGGTGATCCCGATGCGGGCGGGCCTGCGCTCCCTCAACGTCGCGGTGGCGGCCGGGATGATCCTGGGCGAGGCCCTGCGCCAGACCGGGGCGCCGTGAGGCGCCGGCCGCGGGGTCTTGGCTCGCGGGGTCTTGGCTCGCGGGGTCTTGGCCGCGGGGCGCCGGTATGGGATGAGGGCGGCCATGGACGCTGCCTCTCCCGACATCACCGCGCTCAAGAGCGAGGCAACCGCCTGGTTCTCGCACCTGCGCGACCGCATCTGCGCCGCGCTCGAGGCGATCGAGGCGGAGGCCGCCGGGCCGTTCCCGCGCGAGACCGAGGTCCCCGGCCGCTTCGAGCGCACGCCCTGGGAGCGCACCGACCACGCGGGCGGCCCCGGCGGCGGCGGCACCATGGCGATGCTGCGCGGGCGGGTCTTCGAGAAGGCCGGGGTGCACGTCTCGGCGGTGCACGGCGAGTTCGCGCCGGAGTTCCGCGGCCAGATCCCGGGCGCCGCCGAGGATCCGCGCTTCTACGCCACCGGCCTGTCGCTGATCGCGCATCCGTGGAACCCGCACGTGCCGACCGTGCACATGAACACCCGCTTCGTGGTGACCACGAAGGCCTGGTTCGGCGGCGGGGCCGACCTCACGCCCGTCCTCGACCGGCGCCGCACCCAGGACGACCCGGACGCCGTCGCGTTCCACGCCGCCCTCGAGCAGGCCTGCGACCGGCACCCGGGAGCCGACTACGCCCGCTACAAGGCCTGGTGCGACGAGTACTTCCACCTCAAGCACCGCGGCGAGCCCCGGGGCATCGGCGGCATCTTCTACGACTACCACTGGACCGGCGACCCGCAGGCCGACCTCGCGCTGACGCGGGAGGTGGGCGAGGCCTTCCTGGAGGCCTACCCGCGCATCGTCCGGCGCAACCTCGCCACGCCCTGGACCGAGGCCGACCGGCACGAGCAGCAGGTGCGGCGCGGGCGCTACGTCGAGTTCAATCTGCTCTACGACCGCGGCACCATCTTCGGGCTGCGCACCGGCGGCAACGTCGCGTCGATCCTCTCCTCCATGCCGCCGACGGTGCGCTGGCCCTGACGGCCGTGCGCGCGCTCCCCGACCTCGTCGCCGTCGTCCTCTGGATGGCGGGCGCCCTGCTGTCGTTCTCGGCCACCGCCCTCGCGGTGCGGGAGCTCGCGCCGGCCCTCGGCCTGTTCGACATGCTGGCGGCGCGGGCGGCTGCCGGCATCGCGATCATCGGCCTCCTCGCCGCCCTGCGCCGCCGGCCGGTGGCGGCCCGGCGCCTGCCGCTGCACCTCGCCCGCAACCTCGTCCACTGGGTCGGCAACTACGCCTGGTCGCTCGGGGTGACGCTCCTGCCCCTCGCGGCGGTGTTCGCCCTCGAATTCACCACGCCGGCCTGGGTGACGCTCCTCGCCGTGCTGATCCTGCGCGAGCGCCTGACCGCGAGCCGGGCCGCCGCCGTGGCCCTGGGCTTCCTCGGCGTGGTGGTGATCCTGCGGCCGGGGGTCGAGGCCCTCCAGCCCGCGAGCCTGGTGGTGCTGGCGGCCGCCCTCGCCTTCGCGCTCACCGCCATCACCACCAAGATGCTGACGCGGACCGAGAGCATCCTGTCGATCCTGTTCTGGATGAACCTGATCCAGCTCCCCCTCAACCTCGCGGCCGGCCGGCTGTTTCCGGCCGCGCCGTCCGCCGCCTTCGCGCTCCACCACGGCCTCGCCCTGGCGGTGGTCTGCGTCGCCGGCCTGACCTCGCACGTGTGCCTGACGAGCGCCTACCGGCGCGGCGACGCCATCCTGGTGATGCCGCTCGACTTCCTGCGCATCCCGCTGATCGCGCTCGTCGGCTGGCGCGTCTACGGCGAGCCCCTCGACCCCTGGCTCTTCCTCGGGGCCGGCCTCATCATCGGGGGCATCGTCTGGAACCTCGTCCGCGAGGCCCGCCGGCCCCTGCCCGCGGCCGCCCCGACGGCGGCCTGATCACGGGCGCCCGGGGGCCCGGACGCCGGCGCCCGACCGCGGAGGGGCTTGACCCGGGGGCCGCCCGCGCGCGTTGATCGGCGGATGCTGCTGACCTTCTTCACCGAACTGCGTGCCGCCAAGGTCCCGGTCTCGCTGCGCGAGTACCTGACCCTGCTCGACGCCCTCGACCGCGACCTCGCCGACCAGCGCGTCGAGGACTTCTACTACCTGTCGCGGGCGGCCCTCGTGAAGGACGAGCGCAACCTCGACAAGTTCGACCGGGTCTTCGGCCGCGTCTTCAAGGGGATCGCCTCCCTGGGCGAGGCCGTGGAGCCGCAGGGGATCCCGGAGGAGTGGCTGCGCAAGCTCGCGGAGAAGCACCTGACCGAGGAGGAGCGGCGCCAGCTCCAGGCGCTCGGCTGGGACAAGCTGTTCGAGACCCTCCGGGAGCGCCTCGCCGAGCAGCAGGGGCGCCACCAGGGCGGCTCGAAGTGGATCGGCACGGCCGGCACCTCGCCGTTCGGGGCCTACGGCTACAACCCCGAGGGGGTCCGCATCGGCCAGGACGGCAACCGGAACTTCCGGGCCGTGAAGGTCTGGGACCAGCGCACCTTCAAGGATCTCGACGATTCGGCGGAGCTCGGCTCGCGCACCATGCGCCTCGCGCTGCGGCGCCTTCGCCGCTTCGCCCGCACCGGGGCGGCCGAGGAGCTCGACCTCGACGGCACCATCCGGGAGACCGCCAGGAGCGGCTACCTCGACCTGCGCCTGCGCCCGGAGCGCCGCAACGCCGTCAAGGTGCTGCTGTTCCTCGATGTCGGCGGCTCGATGGACTGGCACGTCGAGCTCGCCGAGGAACTGTTCTCCGCCGCCCGCTCCGAGTTCAAGCACTTCGAGCACTTCTACTTTCACAACTGCCTCTACGAGACGGTCTGGAAGGAGAACCGCCGGCGCCACACCGAGGCCACGCCGCTCCTCGACGTGATCCGCACCTACCCGTCCGATTACCGGGTGGTGTTCGTGGGGGACGCCTCCATGTCGCCCTACGAGATCGCGATGCCGGGCGGCTCGGTGGAGCACTGGAACGAGGAGGCCGGGCAGGTCTGGCTCGGCCGGGTGCTCGACCACTTCCCCAGGGCGGCCTGGCTCAACCCGGTGCCGCAGGCGCAGTGGGGCTACACCCAGTCGATCACGATGATCCGCCGGCTCTTCGCCGACCGGATGTTCCCCCTGACCCTCGAGGGCATCGACGGCGCCGCGCGGGCGCTGGTGCGCTGACGGCGTCCCCGCCCGCCTGAAGAGCATGTTCCGACGAAGCGGATACCGGGTCGTCGCAGGCGATGGGGCAACATCAAGGACCTCGAGCAGCGACCGGCGCACCGTGAGCGGGTGCTGCTCGAGGGCGGCTGACGCGGGCCCGCGGGACGCCCGGAGCCTGCGGAGAACCGCGCGCCGGCCGCAGTTTCGCCGGAACCGTCTGGCTCTCGTGGCGCCGGGCGGCGCGCGGCCGCCCGGAGGCCGCCCAGCATGCACGCCCGGCGCTCGCCGCCCGCGAGCGAGACCCCGCACAAGCTCGCGCCCGCCGCCCTCGACGGGCTGCGGGGCCTCGCCGCGCAGGTCGTGCTCGCCGCCCACGCGGCGGCGGTGTTCTGGCCCGAGGCGCCGGCCCTCTGGCGCGCCGCCCTCGGCTGGGGCGCGCGCCTCGCCGTGGTGGCGTTCTTCGTGCTCAGCGGATTCGTGATCGCCCTCGCGATCCTGCGGGCCCGCGCCACGCCGCCGGGCTTCGATCCCGTCGCCTTCGCGGGCCACCGGGCGGCGCGGATCGGGCCGCCCTACCTCGCCTCGGTGGCGGTCGCGGCCGGGGTCGCGGGCCTCCTCGCCGGGCCGTGGCTGGCGCCGCCGGCCGCGCTCGCGGGCGTCGACCTGTCCGTCACCCCGGCGGCGCTCCTGCGCGCCGTCACGCTCAGCTACCGCACCACCGATCCGCACAACCTGCTCAACGGGCCGATCTGGAGCCTGCGGCTCGAGGTGGCGCTCTACATCCTGTCGGCCTGCCTCGCCGTGGCGGCCCTCGGCCGCGGCCCGGGCCGGCTCGCGGCGCTCCTCGCCGCCGCCCTCGCGGGCGCCGCCCTGGCGGCGCGCCTCAGCTTCGGCCTCGCGGCCCTCGGGCTGTTCGCGGCCGGCGCCGCCGCCGCCCTGCTCCGCCAAGCGCCATCCCGGCAAGCCCCGCCCCGGCAAGCCCCGCCCCTGCAAGCCCCGCCCCTGCAAGCCCCGCCCCTGCAAGCCCCGCCCCTGCAAGCCCCGCCCGGCCCGCGCCTCGCCCTCGGGGGCCTGGCTGCGCTCCTGGCGCTCCTGCCGGCGGTCCTGGCGCCCGTGATCCTCGGCCCGGAGGCGCTCCTCGCCCCGGCGCCGGCGCTCCCCGCCACGCTCGTCCACGTCGCGATCGGGATCGGCGTCGCCGCCCTCCTCCTCGACCTCACCGGGCCCGAGGGTCCGCTCGGGCGCGCGCTCGCGCGCCTCGCCGGGCTCGGGCGCTTCGCCTACACGCTCTACGTGCTGCACATGCCCCTGCTGATCCTCGCGGCCGCCGCCCTGGCGCCGTGGCGGCCGGGCCCGGCCCTGCGGGTCGCGGCGGGGATCGCGGCGCTCGCCGCCATCGAGGGGATCGCGCTCGGGCTCGCCCGGGTGCTGGAGCGGCCGCGCTGGGTCCGGCGGGCCGCGAGGCGCCTGGCGCGGACGGTGCCGTGGGGGCGCCTCAGCCCTGGCGGGCGGGCGTCGTGACGGTGAGGCCCTCGAGCTCGGGCTTGATCCGGATCTGGCAGGAGAGGCGGGAGTTCGGCCGCACGTCCGAGGCGAAGTCGAGCATGTCCTGCTCCATCGGCTCGGCCGGCCCCACCGCCTCCTCCCAGGCCTCTCCGACGTAGACGTGGCAGGTGGCGCAGGCGCAGGCGCCGCCGCACTCGGCGTCGATGCCCGGCACGTTGTTGCGGATCGCGGTCTCCATCACGGTCGAGCCGACCTCGCCCCTCACGGTGCGGGGCGTGCCTGCGGCGTCGACGTAGGTGATCTGGACCATCGGGCACTCCGGAGCCTTGCGGGACCACGGTCCGGACGAGGCCGCGGCGGGGGTCTGATTGGCGGCAGCGCTCCCGGAAAGCAAGCATTCCGAACGCCGCACGACGCGCCCCGGGCCGGCGCCGCCCGGCCGCCCCGGGGCGGCCCGCCCGTGCCCGGCCG
>NZ_KZ984633.1:335-20374 GCF_003574465.1 Methylobacterium crusticola | reverse complement strand
CCGCCGCCGCCCGCGCCGCCGCCGCCCGCGCCACCACCGGCCCCGCCGCCCTGCGCGAGGGCGGTCGCCGCGCCGATCACCAGAACGGCCGCCGTCAGCGTGCCGCGCACCAATCTACCCATCGGGCCTCTCCCTAGGCGTGGATCGCGCCGGCTCACCACAACCCAGGGCCGGCGCAGAGCCCGCCCGCAACGGAGAGGTGCGCGAGATGGTTCCGCGCCCGGCGGGGCGGCCGGTGCCGTGGGCGGGCGCCCGCGCCGCCGGGTGCGGGCGCCCGCGCCTCAGCCGAGCGCCTCGGCCACCGCCTGCCCGCAGGCCGCCGTGTCGGCATTGCCGCCGAGGTCGCGGGTGCGGAGCGTGCGCTCCGCGAGCACCCGCTCGATGCCGGCGACGATCTCGGCGGCGGCCTCGCGCTCGCCGAGGTGCTCCAGCATCATGGCGCCCGACCAGATCTGCCCGATCGGGTTGGCGACGCCCTGGCCCGCGATGTCCGGGGCCGAGCCGTGCACGGGCTCGAACAGCGAGGGGAAGTCCCGCTCCGGGTTGACGTTGCCCGAGGGTGCGATGCCGATCGTGCCGGTGCAGGCGGGGCCGAGGTCCGACAAGATGTCGCCGAAGAGGTTCGACGCCACCACGACGTCGAACCAGTCCGGGTGCAGCACGAAGTGCGCCGTCAGGATGTCGATGTGGTACTTGTCCCAGGCCACGTCCGGATAGTGGCGCGCCATGGCCTCCACCCGCTCGTCCCAGTACGGCATGGTGATGGAGATGCCGTTCGACTTCGTGGCCGAGGTCAGGTGCTTTTTCGGGCGCGAGCGGGCGAGGTCGAAGGCGAAGCGCAGCACCCGGTCGGTGCCGCGCCGGGTGAAGACCGATTCCTGCACGGCGAATTCCCGGTCGGTGCCGGGGAACATCCGCCCGCCGATCGACGAGTACTCGCCCTCGGTGTTCTCCCGGACGACCCAGAAGTCGATGTCCCCGGGCTTGCGGCCGGCGAGCGGCGAGGTCACCCCCGGCATGAGCCGCACCGGGCGCAGGTTGACGTACTGGTCGAACTCGCGGCGGAACAGGATCAAGGAGTTCCAGAGCGAGACGTGATCCGGGATCTTCTCAGGCCAGCCGACCGCGCCGAAGAAGATCGCGTCGTGGGCGCCGATCTGCGTCTTCCAGTCCTCCGGCATCATGCGGCCGTGCTTGGCGTAGTAGTCGTAGGACGAGAAGTCGAACCAGTCCTGCTGCAGGGTGAAGCCGTGGCGCTTGGCCGCCTGTTCCAGCACGCGCACGCCCTCCGGCACGGTCTCCTTGCCGATGCCGTCCCCCGGGATCACGGCGATGCGGTAGTGGCGCTGGGCTGACGGCATGGGCGTGCTCCTTCCGCGTGGGGCCCGTGGTCGGGCCGTCCGGGGGTCGCGCATCCGGCGGCGGCGGTCAATCCCGGGCTCACGCCACCTCGCCGACGCTCGCCCGGCGCTGGCGGTCGAGTTCCTCGCTGTAGCGCCTGAGGGTGTGCTTCTCGCTCAGGAGGCCGATCACCCGGGCGGTCTCGCGGTCCTCCACCACGGCGAGCGCCTCGCTCTCGGCCCGGTCGAACAGGGCCACCGCCTCCTTGGCGTTCATCTGCGGCAGCAGCACCTCGCCGCGGTAGCGCAGGATGTCGGCGACCCGCATGGCGCCGACGTCGTCGTCGATGGGCACGGCATGCGCCTCCGGCACCAGCACGATGCCGGCGTAGAGCCCGCCCTCGTCGAGGGCCACGACCTGGCTCGCCGAGCCGAGCGGGAAGGCGCGCCGGAAGGCCGCCAGCGTGGCGTCGGCCCGCACCGTGCGCACGTCCCGGCGCATCAGCTGCCCGACCGTGAGGCTGCGGATCCAGCCGATGTCGTGGGCGCTGCGGATGCTCTCGCCGCGCAGGTGGAAGCGCCAGGTGGCGAAGGAGTAGCCGAAGGTCTTGCGCACGGCCATGGACGAGGCGATCACCGCCACCAGCACGAGGCCCGTGATGGGGAAGTCGCCGGTGATCTCGAGGGCGAGGAACGTCATGGTCATGGGCCCGCCGATCACCGCCACGGCGAGCGCGCTCATGCCGACGATGGCGTAGGTGGCCGGCGGCAGCACCATGGCGACGAGGGGCGGGGCGAGCAGGACGAAGACCTTGCCGGCGAGCACGCCGAGCAACAGCGAGGCGAAGAACAGGCCGCCCCGGAACCCGGTGCCGATCGAGACCGCGGAGGCGAGCGCCTTGGCGAGGAACAGCGCGATCAGGGCGCCCGCCCCCGGAGCCGCCCCGTCGTCGCCGAGGTTGAGGTGCAGGGCGCCGTGCCCGGCCGAGAGCACCTGGGGTGTCGCCAGCAGGGCGAGCGCGCCGACCAGGAGCCCGCCGAGGGCCGGCCGGGCGAGGGCGGGCAGGCGGGTGCGGCGCACCCCGGCCTCGATCAGGGTGACACCCTGCATGATCAGGATGCCGAGGCCGGCGCAGATCAGCCCCAGGCCCAGGGTCGGCAGGTAGTCGGTCGGCGTGACGACGGGGGTCGGCCCGAGCGTGATCACGGTCTGCACGCCGAGCACCGCCCGGGCCACGAAGGCCCCGGCCAGCGCCGCCGTCACGACGGGCGTCAGGGAGCCGATGGCGTAGGTGCCGATGATCAGCTCGAAGGCGTAGAAGGCCCCGGTCAGGGGCGCGCCGAAGGCCGCCGCGATGGCGGCCGCCGCGGCGCAGCCCACCAGCACCCGCATGTCGGAGCGGCGCAGTTCGAAGCTGAGCCCCAGCCGCGAGGCGATGCCGGCGGCGATCTGGGTGTAGCCGGCCTCGAGCCCGACCGAGGCGCCGCAGCCGTTCGAGATCACGTTCTGCACCGCGACCAGCACGGAATCGCGCAGCGACAGGCGCCCGCCGTGCAGGGCGTTGGCCTCGATCGGGTCGACGACCGGCCGGCCCGGCACCCGCCGCCAGCGCTCGCCGAGCCAGGCCGCGAAGGCCAGGATCACGCCGCCGAGGGCCGGAACCCCGAGGGCGACGAGCGGGTGCAGAACGGGCGCGGCGCTGAGGCGCTCCGCCGCCTCGAGCCCGAACAGGGCCTCGTGGGTGCGCTGCGCCACCCACCCCATCCCGCTCACCGCGAGGCCGGCGAGGCACCCCACCAGGGCGGCGAGCAGGACGAGCCCGATCTCGCTGCTGCGGACCCAGGCCCGCAGCGTGCCGGGCGCCTTCACGAGGGGGCTCCCCGTGAGCGAGCGCCGGACCGACTCGGACTTCGACGTCATCAAGACCGCGGGCGTGGGTGACGGGCGCCCGGCTGTTTACGGTGCCGGAGCGGGCGGGTCGATCCGCTATTCGCGCCGGAGCCGGGCCGGGCCGGCGGACGGCCGCGGGATTTCCCGTGCATCCGGCCCCATCCGGCGCTTGTCATGGCGCGCCGCGCGGATTACACACCGCGGCGTCGCGAGCCGCCATAGCTCAGTTGGTTAGAGCGCTAGATTGTGGATCTAGAGGTCCCCCGTTCGAGCCGGGGTGGCGGTACCAGCGGCGCCCGACCCTGTGTCCCTCGCGCCGCAGATCCGAAGTCGCCGACGGTTTTCCGGCAGTTTCTTCGCGCTGCGCTCCAGCCCAGCTTCAATTATGTTAAAGCACGGCACCGGCACGCTGTGCACACCTGCCCCGATAACAAAGGGGAGGTCAGAGTGCAGCGATACTTCTTCGATCTGAAGGCCGGCGATTGGGATTGCCGCGACGATTTGGGAATGATCCTGTGCGGCTCGGACGAGGTCCGGGCCGAGGCGACGCGCACCGCCCTCGAATTCGCCCGGGCGACGCTGTCCGGCGTGGATCCGGCCGAGCTTCGGGTGCGGGTGCGCGACCGCGCCGGCGCCCACGTCCTGACGGTCGCCCTGGCGCTCAGCATCAAGGGCCCGGAGACCGCCCGGGTCAGCCCGCCGGTCCGCGCGCCGCGGCCCTTCATGATCAGGGCGGCCTGAGGCAAGCGAAGCGCCCGCGGCGGCCGGGACCCCCCGACGCGCGCGGGCCTCCCCCGAGGCCGGGGATCGTCGTGCCGCGGCGACGCACGCGACGCGTCGGGCGCGTCGCGGTCCGGGTCGCGCGGCGGCTTCCTGTCTGGCTCCGGACCAAAGGCCAATCGGAATGCGGAGTGAGACTCCGTAGTCTGAGCAGGGTTACGGCCGCGGATCGATCCCTCCGGCTCCGGTCGAGCCCGTACGTCCGCCGTCGGCCCGCCCGCCGCGGATGCCGGGATCGCCGGACGATCAAGGGCAGGCGCCGTCCCTGGGAGGAGGATGTCGCATGGTCCGCTTCTTCTTCGATATCGACGACGGGGTTCTCTTCACGAGAGACGACGACGGCCAGCCCTTCGCCACCATGGAGGCGGCCCGGGAGGCGGCGATCCGCGTGCTCCCGGCCATCGCGGCCGATGCGGCGGCGGACGAGAACCGGCGCAACCTCGTGGCGAGCGTCCGCACCGAGACCGGCAGGATCGTGTTCCGCGCCCGCCTCTCCCTGACGGGCGAGCGCCTCGACTAGCACGCCCCGCCGGAGGCCGGTCCGGTGCTCCGGGCCCGGCTCCCGGGTCTCACCGGTCCCGCACGGTCGGCGCGGCGCGAGAGGCCGCGGTCCCGGGCGCGAGCCGCGCGAGCAGGATCCGGCCGAGGGCGAGCCCGATCAGCGCGCCGGCGGCACTCGAGACGAAGTCGATCACCTGCGAGGTCCGGCCCGGCACCCAGATCTGTCCGATCTCCAGGATGGCCGCCAGGGCGACGAGGGCCGCGCCCAGGCGCCAGGGCGGGGCGCGACCGAACCCGAGCGCCAGGAGCGCGGCCGTCCCCATGTAGGCCACCAGGTGCTCGACCTGGCCCGCGGCGCCCGTGCGCACTTCCCAGTCCCGGGGGATCCACGAGAGCCAGACCAGCGCGAGGACGCAGAGTGGGCCCAGGGCCCGGGCCGCCCTCAGGAGGGCGTGGCGGAACGGCGACGTCATGCGCCCTCTCTACCGCGTGCCCGCGCCGGATGTGAGAGGCTAACACTGCGCAGGCGGAACGTTTGGCCGCCGATCGCGATACCGGGTGAGGAGAACCGGAGCCGGCCGATGCCCGATCCCACGACGCCCGACAGCCCACGGGACGAGGCGTTCCACATCCCCGACGACATCGCCGCCGCCCTCAGCGCCTACGCGGCGGTGGAGCAGCTCACGCCCGGCGCGGCGATCTGCGCCATCCTGGGCGAGTACCTGCGCGCGAAGGGCTACCTGAGGAGCGGGCCGCCCGCACAATCCTGACCGCCCCGCGTTCGCCTCACACCGTTCCGCGCAGCTGGATCTCGAGGCGCTCGACGTCTTCCGTGAGGCGCGTGACGACGCGGCGGGCCTGGGGATCGGTCGGCGTCTCCCGGAGCGCCAGGGCCGCCGTCTCCAGGGAGCTGCGCTTGGCCTGGATGGCGAACTCGATCTGCGCCCGCGCTTCTTCGGGTGTCCTGACGGTCATGGCACGCCCTCACACGTGGACTTTGGCGACGCGGATTCCGGCGACGCGGCGCGCGGCAGGGCGAGACGCCCTGTCCGCGCGCCGGTCATGCACTCAGCAGTCGTTGGCTTGCTGCGCGGCGGTCTTCTCGCCCCGGGACTGCTTGCTCACGTCGCTCGGCGACGTCGCGGTCTGCGAGCCGACGCCCTGCATGGCGCCGACCGTCCCGGGCGATTCGGCCTTCGCGCCCGGCGACACCGAGGCCGTCGCGGGCGGATCGACGTTCGAGCTCCGGTCGGCGGACTTGCCGGTCTGGCCGGGCGCGCAGGGGCCAGCCATCGCTCCGGCGCTGCCGAGAACGAGCAGGGCGCAGGCACCGGCCAAGGTGACGATTCTCATCGATTCCTCCACGTCTTTTGTTGGAACCCAACGGGGGCGAGCCGCCCTGGTTCCGACGTGATCGAGGATCGACCGTCAGGCCGTGCCGGACGATTCCAAATGCGAGGCCGGGCTACTCGGAACGGTTGCGCATTGGCGCCGATCCGAAAGCCGTTCGCCAACCGCCACCCGGGCTCTCGCCGAAATCGACGCGCGATCGCACTTTTTCGCTTGTGTTTTGTGCGCCGCACTGTAATTTGTGCAGTGCAAGGTCGCGATGGCGTCGCGGCCCTGCTGCCCTCTTTGGGCGTTTCCTCCCTAGACTTCGGGCCTCTCGCAAGAGCGGCCTTTTTTTCTGGGGAGGCGGCCGCCCGCGCGCCGTCAGGACGCCAGGGCGTCGCCGAGGCGGGACTGGGCGTAGAGGCTGGCGCCGGCATCGGGCCCGGCGACCCGGACCAGGGCCGCCTCGTCGCAGGTTCCCGCGATGCGCAGGCCGAGGCGGTGCAGGTGGTCCTTGTCGGTGCAGTAGGCCGCGAGGCGGGCCCGTCCGGTCTCGGGCATCCGCGCGACCAGGGAGCCGACGTCGTCCTCGCTCGCCCGGTGCAGGGCCGCGAGCAGTTCCAGCGGGATCGGGTAGCGCGCGAAGGCCGACGGCAGCGGGCGGGTCTGATGCTGGGCCATGGATCACCTCGATGCGTGCGGGACTGGCCCCATCTCGCCAGATCATGGTTAGCGGATGATTAAAGCCGTGCCGCGGCGCCGGAGCAGCCGCCGCGACGCAAGGGAGCGCATCCCCGCCACCTCGGGCGGCGCGGGCCCCGGGAGCCGCGGTCCGGACCGCGTCGGGGGTGGTCTGCCCGGCGCCTTCGGGGCCGCGGACCGGGGGACGCCGCGCCGCTGCCGACCCGGCCGGCCCACCGCGGCGACCCCCCGCCTGCCCGACAGTTCGCGGGAGCGCGGGCGGGCCCAGTCCCCATCTCCCGACACCTGCGGGCGGATTTCCGCTGGGGTAGAGACGACGATCGCGGGCCGCCGCGCGGACGTCGTCACGATTTCGTGAACCGCGAACTGCGAAAAATCATCTCTCTCCTTCGCGGTCCGGAGAGATCTGCCGTGCATTCCTGGCCGCGAGCCCCGCTGCCCTTCCCCGACACCGTCCGTCAGGCCGGGACCGTGGACTGGACGGAGGCGTGTTCTGTATAAATAATTACGCAGGACGCGACGTGTGCGGGCGACACCCGGGCGACAGGTGATGAGCGAGCACGTCGACACGAAGCGGGTCAACGAGGCGGAGGTGCGCCGCAGCCTCGCGGGCTGCCTGCAGGTGCCGGCCTTCCGCCGCTCGCCGAAGCTCACCGCCTTCCTCAGCTACATCGTCGAGGAGGAGCTCGCCGGGCGCGGCGACGTCATCAAGGCCTACACCATCGCCACGCAGGCCCTCGGGCGCGCCGACAGCTTCGACCCGGCCAACGACCCGAGCGTGCGGGTGGAGGCCGGGCGGTTGCGGCGCGCCCTCGAGGAGGCTTATTCCGGGGAAGCAGCCGCCCTGCCGGTCCGGATCCAGGTTCCGGTGGGCGGCTACCGGCCGAGCTTCGAGCCCGTCGCGTCGAACCCCGGGCCCGCCCCCCGCGGCGAGCCGGCGGACGAGCCCGTCCCGGCCGCGCAGGCGAGCCCCCCGGCCCCTCCCCTGTTCGAGTCCCGCGGCCAGGCGATCGTGGCGCTCCTGCTCGCGGTGATCGCGCTCCTGCTCTTCGCCGCGGTCTGCCTCCAGGCCTACGCCATCGTCCATACCGGGCACGTCGTCGCCGACGAGGTCACCCGGCACGTCCCGGTCTGACGCGCGCCCCGGGCGTTGACCCAGAGGGAACCGGACCCGATCTCGGCGGTTCACGCTCGGCGGATTTTCACGGGCGTCCGGACCGGCGCGGTCGCAGGGACCGCGGCGAGCGGGCGACGCCGTCGCGACCGGGAGGCAGGGATGAGGATGTATCTGGCCGGAGCGGCGCTCGCCGCGGCGCTCGTCGGCTTCAGCGGCGCCGCGCAGGCCAAGGGCTGCATCAAGGGCGCGCTGGTCGGCGGGATCGCCGGCCACGCGGTCGGGCACGGCGTGCTGGGCGCGGCGGCGGGCTGCGCCGTCGGCCGCCACCAGGCCAACAAGCGCCCGCGCGGGCGCGACGCGGCCGTGCAGCCGACCACGGCGCGCTGAGGCGAAGCCGGCCTGCGCCCCCGCCGGGCGCTTTGCCGGCCGCCGCGCCCGGGCCAGCACAGCGAGGCAGAACCGCGCGCGCTCCCGCAGTGCAGCATCCCGGGATCAGTCGCCAACGGCCACGCTTCGGGTAAAGCGTGGCCGTGAGCCGGCCCTACACCATGGTGCGCCTCGGGGCGAAGCTTGCGTGGATCGGTCCCGATCGCGCGAGCGTCGCCGTTTTATCGCCACATCTCCCCGGCTTCTTGGCCGTCGCAGGCAGCGAAACCGGGGCGAAACATCACATGCAACGTCGAGCGAACGGACCGATGCGGCGCGGCGAGGGGACGATCGCGGCGCCGTCCCGGGACGTTCTCGCGGTGGGCGGCTGCGGCCGGACGGTCCATGGCGGCGCGCCCGTCATGCTGCGGTCGATGCTGATGGCGGGCTGCCTCGCCGCCGGGCTCTCGGCGGTCCTGCACCAGTACGGCGCCGAGCTCGTGACCGCCCGGCCGGCCGTGACCATGATGGCCGACCTCCTGGTGATGCCGAAGCCCCGGGTCCAGGCGCCGGCCCGGGAAGCGGTGATCCCGGCCCTGCGCGAGCCGATCCACGACCTCGACACCGCGCTCGGCTCCTCGGGCGTCGACCGCGTCTCTTACGACGACCTCCTCGCCGCCAGCACCGGGGGCGACCCCAACGAGGTGCTGGTCTTCGGGCCGATGAAGATCCGCCGCCACCTCGTCCAGACCATCGTCAAGGCCGCCGCCGCGGTGCGGACCGACCCGGTGCTGCTGATGGCGGTGGCCGACAAGGAATCGAGCTTCCTCACGGAGGTCCAGGCCCGCACCTCCTCGGCGACCGGCCTCTACCAGTTCATCGAGCGGACCTGGCTCCAGGTGATGCGGGAGTTCGGCGGCCTGCACGGCTACGCCCGGGAGGCCGGGCTCATCGGCGACGACAACGCCGTGGCCGAGCCGGGCGAGCGCGCCCGCATCCTCGATCTGCGCCGGGATCCCTCCCTGGCCGCCGTCATGGCCGGCGAGATGCTGAAGCGCGACAGCGCCCGCATCGCGGCGCGGATCGGCCGCGAACTCACCCTCGGCGAGACCTACCTCGCGCACTTCCTCGGGCCGGACGACGCCGAGCGCTTCATGGCGAAGGTGGTCGAGGAGCCCAAGGCCGTGGCGGCGGCGCTGCTGCCGAAGCCCGCCAAGGCCAACCGGACGATCTTCTTCGAGCGCGTCGGGCGCCGCAAGTCGCGCGGCCTGTCGGTGGCGCAGGTCCACGACAAGTTCGAGGCGATGATGAGCACCCGCGGCGCGCGCTACCGCGACGTCGGCGCGCTCATGGGCGTGATGGCCTACGCGGCGGCGGAGGCGCGCTGAGCGTCCCCGGCGCGGCTGCGGCCGGACGGGCGGCGCCGGCGGACGGCGTCCCTGCGGAAACCCGCGCGGCCGTCGCGACTTAATCCCCCGGGGTCAGGCAGTCCGCCGGCCCGCTCGCGACGAAGGAGGCTGCGATGGGCGCCGGACCGCGGAACCGCGGTGGGACCTTGACGCCGACCCTCTCCCTTGACGCGATCGGGGAGGCCCTCGCGGCGACCTACGACGACCTCGTGGCGGAGGGCGTGCCGGAGCACCTGGCGGGCCTCGTGCGCCGCGTCGAGGCCCGGGCGGCCGCGCTCGACGTCCGGCCCGCGCGGATCGCCCTCGTGGTGGAGGATGATCCTGCCCAGCGGGCCCTGGCCGAGATGATCCTCGATGAGAGTGAGCTCGCGGTGATCGGCTGCGACAGCGCGGAAGCTGCGCTCGCGGTGCTCAGGGAGCGGTCCGGCGAGGTCGCCCTCGTCTTCGCCGACCTGCGTCTGGCCGGCGAGATGGACGGGGCGGAGCTCGTCAAGGCCGTCGCCACGCTCTGGCCCACGACCCACATGGTGCTGACCTCCGGCGCGCTGCCCCCCGGGGACCTCCGGCTGCCCCCGGAGGCGGTGTTCATCCGCAAGCCCTGGCGTGCCCTCGACGTCCTCGTGGCGGCCGAGCGGGCCGTGCTGAAGCCGCCCCCGCCCGTCGCGTGAGGGGAGATGTCGCAGCATGATCCGTACTCGTCGCGATTTGATCGCCATGACCGCTGCGCCTAGGTTCCCCGCGGCGCGCCGCGAGGGCCCGCCCCGCCGGCGGTCGCGCCCGACCCGAACCCCGCCGGAGACGACGAGCCCAGGAATGTCCCGATGACGAAGGATGACGACGGATCCTACCACCGGGAGTACGCGGCCACGGCGGGCCAGCAGGCCGCGTTCTTCCGCGAGCAGGCGCAGCGCCGCCGGCAGGCCGCCGAGCAGGCGCGGACCTTCGCCGAGGTGAGCCTCGCCGATGACGACCGCGAGGCGCAGGCGCGCCGCGCCGAGCGCCTCGAGACCCTCGGCCGCCACGACGAGACCATGGCGGAAGCCTTCGAGGCGCGGGCCCGTCGCCCGGGCTGATCCCTCCTCGAGGCGGCGCCCATTTTGCATGGAGCCGCAGCGGTGTCCCGCCGCGGTGAAGGTGTTGACGCGTGCCGATCCTGTCCGTCCATCACGTCACCACCTACCGCTACCGCCAGCCGGTGGGGCTGGGTGAGCACCGGATCATGTTCCGGCCGCGGGACAGCTACGACCAGCGCCTCATCGACGCCTCGCTGGCGGTGACGCCGGAGCCCGACAGCCTGCACTGGCTCCACGACGTGTTCGGCAACTGCGTGGCGGTGGCCCGCTTCAAGGGCCGGGCCACCGAGCTGCGGTTCGACTGCCGCATCACCCTCGACCACATGCCCGAGCTCGCGCCCGCCTTCGCGCTCGCCGAGCACGCGGAGCAGTATCCGTTCGGCTACGGCGCTGACGAGATGCCGGACCTGCTGCGCTCCATCGAGCGGCACTATCCGGACCCGGGCCACGAGGTCGACCGCTGGGCCCGCAGCTTCGTGCCGGCGACCGGGCCGGTCTCGACCCGCGCGCTCCTCGCCGCGATGACCCGCGAGGTGCGGCGCACCTTCACGTATGTCGGGCGCGCCGAGCGGGGCGTCCAGGACCCGGTCCAGACCCTGCGCCTGCGGCGGGGCAGCTGCCGGGACTTCGCGGTCCTGATGATGGAGGCGGTGCGGGCGCTCGGCATGGCCGCCCGGTTCGTCTCCGGCTACCTCTACGTCCCGGGCGACGACGACCCGGAGCGCGACCGGGCCGGCCACGTCGGCGGCGGCTCCACCCACGCCTGGCTCCAGGTCTTCCTGCCGGGCGCCGGGTGGGTCGAGTTCGATCCGACGAACGGCATCGTCGGCAACCGCGACCTGATCCGCGTCGCGGTCGCCCGCGCGCCCGGCCAGGCGGTCCCGCTGCACGGGAGCTGGATCGGCTTCCCGAACGACGCCCTCGGCATGGAGGTCTCCGTCACGGTGACGGCCCGGGACGGCACGCCGGCCCTGGAGCGCTTCGCGCAGAAGCGCCGGCGCTCCGTCGGCGACGCGGCGCCCACGGAGGGGTGACGGCGGGCCGCCGCGATCCTGCGCGCGAGCCGGCCCCGCGGCGGCTGCGCCGCGGCCGCGGCGCCGCGCCGCGAGACCCTGAGCGAACATGCGACGCGGCGTCGAATCTTCATTCAGGGCCTGCCGCATCTTCGGGCAGGCCGCGGGGTCTTCCGGGCCCGCCCCGGCGTTGGTGCAGGCGAGCACTGTCACCGGCAGGAAAGCGGGCTGAGCGATGAAGATCAGGACCGGATACGCGATCACCTTCGAGTCGCCCAACCCGACGCCGATGCTGCTGATGCTGAGCGTGCATCCCTCGCGGGCCGGCGACCTCCTCACCTCGCACGAGATCCGCTTCGACCCGCCCCTGCCCTCGCGCGACTATCCCGACCGCTACGGGAACACCTGCACCCGCATCGTCGCGCCCGCGGGCCTCGTGACGATCTCGGCCGACTTCATCATCCAGGACTCGGGCGAGCCCGACGCGTACGCGCCGGATGCGGCCCAGCACCCGGTCGAGGACTTGCCGGACGACGTGATGGTCTACCTCCTCGGCAGCCGCTACTGCGACACCGACAAGCTCTCAGACACCGCCTGGTCGCTGTTCGGCGGCACGCCCCTCGGCTGGGCCCGGGTGCAGGCCATCGTCGACTACGTCCACAACCACATCACCTTCGGGTACGAGCACGCCGACGCGACCCGCACCGCCCATGACGGCTTCATGCAGCGCCGCGGCGTCTGCCGCGACTTCGCCCACCTCGCCGTCGCGTTCTGCCGCTGCATGAACATCCCGGCGCGCTACTGCACCGGCTACCTCGGCGACATCGGCGTGCCGGCGGTGCCCGACCCGATGGACTTCTCGGCCTGGTTCGACGTCTATCTCGGCGGGCGCTGGTACACGTTCGACGCGCGCCACAACAAGCCCCGCATCGGCCGCGTGCTGATGGCGCGGGGCCGCGACGCCACCGACGTCGCCATCACGACGAATTTCGGCTCCTCGCGCCTCGCCGGCTTCCACGTCCACACCGACGCGGTCGCCTGAGCCCGTGTGCGGAAGCACACCGACGCATTGCGCCGATCCGGTCAACTGCGCGTGAACCCTCTTCGGCACTCCAGTAGTTTGCCACGCGAAAAAGCTTCGCGTTAACCGGGAACCACTGGGGCTGGACGGCATTCTTACTGCAAAGGTAACTGCTGAGGTAGGCCCCCGCCATGAAGATCTTCGCGACCGCCCTTGCCGGCGTCCTCGGTGCTTGCATTCTCGCGGCCGGTCCGGCCCATGCGGCGCCCTACGATCCGTTCGACGTGAACCCCGGCGAGGATTACTACGCCGGCCGGCCCTACGGCGCGGCGCCGAGCTACGGCGCGCCCGGCTATTACGGCCAGGGCCAGGCCGCCGGCAGCACCGAGCAGGCGCAGGTCGCCCCGATCCCGCGCGAGCTCGTCCCCTTCGACGGCCGCTACGTCCCGGGCACCATCGTGGTCTCGACGAGCGAGCGCCGGCTCTACCTCGTCCTCGGCGACGGCATGGCGCTGCGCTACGGCGTCGGCGTCGGCCGGCCGGGCTTCACCTGGTCGGGCACGAAGGCGATCACGGCCAAGCGCGAGTGGCCGTCGTGGACGCCGCCCCGGGAGATGCTGGCCCGCCGCCCCGACCTGCCGCGCTACATGGCCGGCGGCCTCGACAACCCCCTCGGCGCCCGCGCGATGTATATCGGCGGCACCCTCTACCGCATCCACGGCTCGAACGAGCCCGACACGATCGGCCAGGCGGTGTCCTCGGGCTGCATCCGCATGACGAACGACGACGTGACCGACCTGTACTCGCGGGTGAAGGTCGGCGCCAAGGTCGTCGTGCTGAACTGAACCCGCGGCGCCGGGTGCCGGTCCGGCGCCCGGCTCCCGCGCGGGGCCCGCCGCGGGCGCCCGCCAGAGATCAGGGCCGTCCCGCGGGGCGGCCTTCTTCGTCGGCTACGGGACGACGCGGCCCGGGGCCGGCGGCTGGGGCGGGCTGAAGGCCGCGATCGGCAGGTCGCAGAAGCAGCGCGCCCCGAGCGGCCGCGCCCCCTGCATCGGGCAGGAGTAGGGGGCCGGCCCGGTGAAGCCCCGCTGCACCGCCTCGCAATTGTACCCGACCGCGCGGCGCGGCGGCGGCCGGTCGTAGTCGCCGTAGTACTGCGCCTGCGCCGAGCCCGTCAGGGCCGCGATGAGCAGTGCCGCCGATGACGCGGCGCGAACGAACCCTCGCATCGCTGCGTTCCTCTCCTGCGTGGGATTGCCCCGCCGCGCGCCCTCCGGGGCAGCGCGGCTGGCGCTGTGGCGGCGCATCGGTAGCCGAACCGGTCCGGCTGGGCAATCGCGCGGGGTGGGGTATGGTCTTCGGCGCCCCGTCGACCGTTTCGGAGAGGCCCAGGTGAACCAGACGGCCCACTGGCAGCGCACCCTCGACGCCATCGTCAGCCTGGCCGACGAGATCGCCCGGATCTCCCCCGACTGCGCCGAGCGGGCCATGCGGATCGTCCGCCTGGCCCGCGCCATGGACCCGCCGGGCGACGACGCCTCGGACGCCGACGACCACGACGACCACGACGATCCCGGGGTCGGCCCCCTGCGCCGGCGGCCCCCCGAGAGGTGAGCGGGCGCGCCCGCGCCGCTCCCGGCCGGCCTCCGCGCCGCTCCCGGGCGGCGCCCGCGCCGGGCCGTTGACAACCCGCCCCGCGGGGCTTCCGGATGGCACTCCAGACCGCGCCGGGGGAGAGACGGGATGAGGGTCGCCTGCGTCGGCGAGTGCATGATGGAGCTCTCGGAGCGGGCCGACGGCACGCTCCTGCGGGCCTTCGGCGGCGACACGCTCAACACCGCCCTCTACCTCGCCCGGCTCGGCGTCGCGGCCGACTACGTGACGGCCCTCGGCGACGATCCGTGGAGCGAGGAGATGCTGGAGGCCTGGCGCCGGGAGGGCATCGGCATCGGCGCGGTGCGCCGCCTGCCCGGCCGGATGCCGGGCCTCTACATCATCCGCACCGACCCGGGCGGCGAGCGCAGCTTCCACTACTGGCGCGACAGCGCCGCCGCGCGCGACCTCTTCGCCGGGCCCGGGGCGGACGCCACGCGGGCGGCGCTCCAGTCCTACGACCTCGTCTACGCCTCGGGCATCAGCCTGTCGCTCTACGGCGAGGCCGGCCGCGCCGCCCTGGCGCAGACCTGCCGCGCCGTGCGCGAGCGGGGCGGGCGCGTCGCCTTCGACACCAACTACCGGCCCCGGGGCTGGCCCGACCGCGAGGAGGCCCGGCGCGCCTTCCGCGACGCCATGGCGGCGGCCGACCTGATCTTCGCCTCCGGCGAGGACCTCGCGTGGCTGTTCGGGGAAGCCGGCGAGGCCGAGGTGCTGCGGCACCGCGGCCGCAGCGAGATCGTGCTCAAGGGCGGCGGTCCGGCGCCCTCCGTGCGGGTGCTCCGCGGCGGCGAGGACGTCGCGGTCGCGGCGGCGCCGGTCGGGCGCGTCGTCGACACCACGGCGGCCGGCGACAGCTTCGCGGCGGCCTACCTGGCGGCGCGCCTCAACGGCCTCGAGCCGGCCGAGGCCGCCGCCTGCGGCCACCGCCTCGCCGGGGCGGTGATCGGCCACCGCGGTGCCGTCATTCCCCGCGCCGCGATGCCGGCGATGCCCTTCGCCACCCCCGCAGGAACCGCGCCATGACCTCCACCGACGATCGCGCCCGCCGCCTCGACGCGCTGCTCGCCGCCTCCCCGGTGATCCCGGTGATCACCGTGCCGGACCTCGCCCACGCGGTGCCCCTCGCCCGCGCCCTCGTGGCCGGCGGGATCCGCACCCTCGAGATCACCCTGCGCACCCCGGTGGCCCGGGACGCCGCCCGGGCCATCATGGCGGAGGTGCCGGACGCCGTGGTGGGCCTCGGCACGGTGCTGACCCCCGACGACCTGCGGGCCGCGCACGACCTCGGCGCCCGCTTCGCCCTCAGCCCCGGCGCGACGCCCGACCTGCTGCGGGCGGCCGCGGAGAGCGACATGGTCTTCATGCCGGGCATCGCCACCCCCTCCGACCTGATGCAGGTCCTGGCGGCCGGCTTCACGGTGGCGAAGTTCTTCCCCGCGGTCCCGGCGGGCGGCATGGCGGCCCTCAAGGCCCTGGGCGGCCCGTTCCCGCAGGCCCGCTTCTGCCCGACCGGCGGCATCGGCGAGGCCGACGCCAAGGCCTGGCTGGCGCTGCCCAACGTGGCGGCCGTCGGCGGCTCCTGGCTCGCCCCGGAGGCCGAGATCCGGGCGGGCGACTTCGCCGCCATCACCGAGCGGGCACGGCGCACCCTGGCGCTCCTCGCCTGACCGGCGGGCGCGCCCGCGCCGCGGTGTGGCGCCCGCACAACGGCGCCTTCGCAACTGCAAAAGCTTGGCGGTTTTAAGCTTGGCTTTGACCGGGGTGCGTTTACGGCTTGGCCATGGGTTGAGCCGTACGGTGCCGGCCGTGCTCGCACCGCCCTCACCACATCGCGCCCACGTTCAAGAGGCTTCCATGCGCCGCTTCGTTCCCGCCCTGGCCGGGCTGGCCTGCGCCGTCACCGCCTGGGCGGCGCCCGCCGCCGCCTACGAGATCGACCCGCTCACCCGCGAGCCCCTGATGACCCCGCTGACCGTCACGGTCCGGGCGCCGGCCGCCGCCGATCCCCTCGACGCGACCGTGCCGAAGCTCAGCCCGGTGCCGCGCGAGACCGTGGCGTATACCGGGCCCTACGGCCCCGGCACCATCGTGGTGTCGACCTCGGAACGGCGCCTCTACTACGTCCTCGGCGGCGGGCAGGCCCTGCGCTACGGCGTCGGCGTCGGCCGGCCGGGCTTCACCTGGGGCGGCGTGCAGACCATCTCGATGAAGCGCGAGTGGCCGGATTGGCGCCCGCCGGCGCAGATGATCCGCCGCAGGCCCGACCTGCCGCGCTACATGAAGGGCGGCCCCGAGAACCCCCTCGGCGCCCGGGCGATGTACCTCGGCGGCTCCCTCTACCGCATCCACGGCTCGAACGAGCCCGAGACGATCGGGACGGCGGTGTCGTCGGGCTGCATCCGCATGACCAACGACGACGTCGCGGACCTCTACACCCGCGCCAGGGTCGGCACGAGGGTGGTGGTGCAGCGCTGAGGCCCGGCGGCCGCGGCGGACGGGCCCCGGTCCGCCGCAAGCGGGCCGGGGCTACCTGCGCGCCGGGGGATCGCGGCTGAGGCCGCGCCCCGCCAGCTCCTCCTCGTAGCGGGCGAACCGCACCGCCTGCTCCTCGCCGAGGCGGCGCAGGTAGTCCCAGGCGTAGAGCCCGGTGTCGTGCATGTCGTCGAAGGTCAGCTTGACGGCGTAGTTGCCCACGGGCGCCACCGCGAGGATCTGGACCTCGCGCTTGCCGCCGAGCCACTTGCGCTCGGAGGGCGCGTGGCCCTGCACCTCCGCCGACGGGCTCTCGACCCGCAGGTACTCCGCCGGCAGCGCGTAGGCGGCGCCGCTCTCGAAGGCGACGTGCAGCGTGCGCCTGTCCCGCGACAGCCGGATCTCGGTCGGCCACTCCCCATCCCCGGTCATCGCTCCGCCTCCCCGCCCGATGAGGCCCCGCGCCGCCGGGCGCCCGCGGCGGGAGCCGCGCGACGCCGGGGCAACTTGCCCGCCGGAGCGCGAACCCTCATATGCAGGTGCGCCGCCCGCCGCCAGTCGCCGCGCCGAGGAAGACCGTTCGCCATGTGGGGTCCCCGTACCGACGATCCGCCCCTCGCGCCCGCCCGGCCCGCGCCGCTGATCGACCCGTTTCAGCGGGCGATCACCTACCTGCGGGTCTCGGTGACCGACCGCTGCGACCTGCGCTGCGTCTACTGCATGTCCGAGGACATGGCCTTCCTGCCCAAGCGCGACCTGCTCACGCTGGAGGAGCTCGATCGGGTCTGCTCCGTCTTCATCGCGCGGGGCGTGCGCAAGCTGCGCATCACCGGCGGCGAGCCCCTGGTGCGGCGCGACATCATGCACCTGTTCCGGGGCCTGTCGCGCCACCTCGGGTCCGGCGCCCTCGACGAGATGACGCTCACCACCAACGGCACCCGCCTGAAGGCCCACGCGGCCGAGCTCGCGGATCTCGGGATGCGCCGCCTCAACGTCTCCCTCGACACCCTCGACCCCGAGAAGTTCCGGGCGATCACCCGGCGCGGCGACCTCCGGGTCGTCCTCGACGGGATCGAGGCGGCGCGGGCGGCGGGCCTCAAGGTCAAGATCAACGCCGTCGCGCTGAAGGGCGTCAACGAGGACGAGATCCCCGGCATGCTCGCCTGGGCGCACGGCCTCGGCATGGAGATGACGCTGATCGAGGTGATGCCCCTCGGCGACATCGAGCCCGACCGCGCCGACCAGTTCATGCCGCTCTCGGTCATGCGGGAGCGCCTGGCCGAGCGCTTCACCCTGACGCCGCTTCCCGACCGCACGGGCGGCCCCGCGCGCTACGTGCGCGTCGAGGAGACCGGGGGCCGCCTCGGCTTCATCACGCCGCTCACGCACAATTTCTGCGAGAGCTGCAACCGCGTGCGCCTGACCTGCACCGGCAAGCTCTACATGTGCCTCGGCCAGGAGGATGCCGCCGACCTGCGGGCGGTGCTGCGGGCCTCGCCGGACGACGGGCCGGTGGCGGACGCGATCGCCGAGGCGATCACCCGCAAGCCCAAGGGCCACGACTTCGTCATCGCCCGGGCGAGCCGCCCCGCGGTGCCGCGCCACATGAGCACGACGGGCGGGTGAGCCGACCCGCCGGCGCGGAGAGCGGGCGGGCGCGGTGACGAGGCTCGGCATCGGCATCACGACCTACGACCGCGTCCACCGGCTCGCCGGCACGCTCGACAGCGTGGCGCGCCACACCGCGACGCCGCACCGCCTCGTGGTGGCGGATGACGGGTCGGGCGACGGCACACGTGACCTCCTGCGGGCGCGCCGGGTCCGGCACATCCCCGGTCCCAACCGGGGCATCGCCTGGAACAAGAACCGCCTGCTCTACTACTTCACCCACGTCGACCCCCACGACGTGATCGTCCTCCTCGAGGACGACACCTTCCCGCACGCGGACGGATGGGAGCGGCCCTGGATCGAGGCCGCGCGCCGGTACGGCCACGCCAATTTCGCGAGCCCGGGCCTCGATGCGCTCTACACCGGCGGCTCGGGCCTGCCCGGCGACCCCTACCGCTCGCCGGTGACCTCGGCGAACTGCGCCGCCTTCGGCCGGGCGGCGCTCCTCGCCGTCGGGTTCATGGACACCCGCTTCCGGCGCTACGGCTACGAGCACGGCGAGCACACGGAGCGGCTGATCCGGGCGGGCTACGGCGGCGACCCGGCGACGGGCGACAAGTTCCTGGTGCGCAGCCCCCTGCACGTTACCGAGATCGGCGCCGCCCACTACGACAAGAGCCTCGAGGCGAACGCGCAGGTCTACATCCAGCTCAAGGGCGACACGAGCCTGTTCCGGCCCGCCTGGCGCTCGCCCGAGGAGCGGCGGGCGCTCCAGGCGGATCTGCGCGCCGCGGTGACGGCCGATCGCGGGGCGCGGGCCGTGATCCACGCGCGGACGACGACCCTCGCGATGATGCTCGGGACGCTCCGGCGCCGGGCGCGGCCCCGGGGGCCCTGAGGGAGCAGCGCGCGAGGATCACGGTCCGTTCGTCAGAGCCGGTAGGCGATCCGCAGGGCGCCCCAGTGGCGGCCGTGCACCCGGATCGGGGCGGCGACCTCCCGCAGCGGCGCGGTGCGGCCGTGGGAGCCCGGCGGGCTGCTCTGGACCAGGAACGGGCGCGTCGAGCGGGCGGCCGCGAGGCCGACCGGGTCGTCGTGCAGGCGCCGGTGGCGCGCGTGCAGGGCGTTCCAGTCCGGGTCGCCGGCCCGCGGGTCCTGCGCCTGGGACCGGTTGTGCACCGGCGCGTAGCCGTTGCGGTCGACCGCGATGCAGAAGGCCGCCCGGGCATCGGCGAGCAGCCGGGGCTCAAGGATCGGCGGCAGGATGTCCTCCAGCACCGGCAGCGCCACCGTAAGGTAATGCGGCGGGTCGATCCCGGCGACAGGGCGGTAGTCGCCGTCGAACAGGGCCTCGCGGTCGAGGCGGCCGGCCGCGAGGGCCTGCTCCATCGCCAGGGCGACCGCGGCCGCGCCCCCGCGGGCCGCCGCGATCAGGGGCCGGTGCTCCTCCTCGATGGCCACCAGGGCGTCGCGCAGGCGCGCCTCCGCCTCGCGCCCCGCCGCCGCGCAGTGCAGGCCGCGGGGGCTCGCGCCCACCACCGCCACCGGCACGCGCCCGACCGCCCGGATGTCGAGGCTGATCCGGGCGCCGAGGCCGGCGCGGCAGCCCTCCGGCGGGACGAGGAGCAGCCCGCCGCGGCCGAGGTCGAGCACGCGGCCGAGCCCCCAGGTCCCGACCCGGGCCGCGAGGTCGACGGGGTAGCGGTCGTGGATGCGGCGGTCGCCGATCTCGGCCTGGCGCAGGGCCGCGACCGCCCG
>NZ_KZ984633.1:0-269 GCF_003574465.1 Methylobacterium crusticola | reverse complement strand
CCCGCCGCGGCCGCACCCGCCGCCGCCGCCGCGCGGCCGGTCTCGGCAACAGCCTCGGCGGCGCGCGCGGTCTCGCACCCCACGTGCTCGAGGAGGCCGCGGACGTCCTCGGCCTCCTCGGCGAGGCAGTCCGCCGCCGCGGCCTGCCGGCCCGCGGCCGCGCAGACCGCGACGAGGACCGGGTGCAGGCGCGCGAGGGATTCGGCGACGGCCGCACTCGCCGGCCCGGTCCCGTCAGCCCGCAGGCGGCCCGCGAGGCGGCGGGCGTC
>NZ_QOWC01000151.1 GCF_003574465.1 Methylobacterium crusticola | reverse complement strand
CGCCCCCGGCGGGCGCCGTGCCCCGGGCGGGCGCCGCGCTCCCTCGTCCGGGCCGCCGCGATCCCGCCGGCGCGGGATGCCCACGGCCGCGCCCGCAATCCCGAGTGTGCCGCATGACCCCCTTCGTCCTCACGGGCGTGGTGTGCGCCGCGATCCTGCACGCGGGCTGGAACGCCGTCCTGCGCGGGGGCAGCGACCGGCTGTGGTCGATGACCCTGATGATGATCGCGGTCACCGGCGTCACGGGGCTCGCGTCGGCGTTCGTGCCATGGCCCGATGCGGCGAGCTGGCCCTACGTGATCGCCTCGGCCTTCATCCACACCGGGTACAACCTGTCGCTCGTGCGCACCTACCGCTCCGGCGATCTCGGGCAGACGTACCCCGTCTCGCGGGGCTCCTCGCCCGTCCTCGTCGCCCTGGGGGCGGCCCTGTTCGCGCACGAGACGCCCGGCCTCGTCGCCTGCCTCGGCATCGCGCTCGTGTCCGGCGGGATCCTCTCGCTCGCCTTCCAGGGCAGGGGGGTGCGCGCCGACTTCCTCCCCGCCGCCTTCACGACGGGCGTCCTGATCGGGGCCTACACGGTCGTCGACGGCATCGGGGTGCGGCTGTCCGGGAACAGCCTGGCCTACGCCAACAGCATGTTCCTGCTGTGGAGCCTGACGATGCCGGTCATCTACTACGCCATGCGCGGAGGGGTGCCGGCCTACACCGGAGCCCAGACCGCGATGGCGCTGACGGGCGGCGTCGTGTCGATCCTCGCCTACGGCATCGTGATCTGGGCCCTCCAGTACGACGCGATGGGCGCGGTCTCCGCCCTGCGCGAGACCAGCGTGATCTACGCGGCCGTCATCGGGCGCCTCTTCCTCAACGAGACGTTGACGGCGCGCCGGATCGCATCCTGCCTCGCCATCGCGGCGGGGGCGGCCTGCCTGGCGTACTGACCGGCCGGGCGCTGCCGCCCGGCCCCCGTGGCGCCTCGCGGCCGCCGCGGGCGGAACCCCGCCTCCGGAGGGGCCGGATTGCCCGGCGCGCGGGCCGGCCGGCCGCCTCAGGCCGCGAGCGCCGTCCCGGCGCGCTGCCGGGCGAGGGCCTCCTGCGCCGCGGCCTCGTCGAACTCGCCCGCCAGCTTCGCCGTCACCACGGTCGCGACGCTGTTGCCGATCACGTTGGTGGTCGCGATGGCGATCGACATGAAGCGGTAGACGCCGAACAGGATCGGCAATCCCTCCAGCGGCAGCACGCCGGTCGCCGCGACCGTCGCGGCGAAGACCACGAAGCTGCCGCCCGACACCGTGGCGGCGCCCTTCGAGGTCAGCAGCATGATCGCCAGGATGCCGAGCTGCTGCCCGAGGTCGAGCGGCACGTGGTAGGCGTTGGCCAGGAAGATCACCCCCATCGACATGTAGATCGAGGTGCCGTCGAGGTTGAAGGCGTAGCCGGTCGGCAGCACGAGGCCGACGCTCTGCTTCGAGCAGCCGTAGGTCGGCAGCTTCTCGAGCAGCCGCGGCAGCACGCTCTCCGAGGAGGCGGTGCCGAGCACGATGTAGATCTCCTCCTTGATGAAGACGAGGAAGCGGAACAGGTTGATCTTGAACAGGGCCGAGATCGTCCCGAGCACCACGACGATGAAGGCGACGACGACGGCGTAGAAGCTCAGCACGAGGTAGATCAGCGACAAGAGCACGCTGGTGCCGCTCGACCCGACCGCGAAGGCGACCGCCCCGAAGGTGCCGATCGGCGCGCACCACATGATGAGGTGGATGAACTCGAAGAACGCGTCCGAGACCGTGGCGAGGCCGCGCTCGATCGGCTGGCGCTTCCCGGGCGGGAGGTGCAGCAGGGCGGCGCCGAAGATCAGCGCGATGACGAGCACCTGGAGCAGCTCGCCCCGCGCGAAGGCGCCGATGAAGTTGTCCGGGAAGACGTTGAGGATGAAGTCGAGGGTCGAGTGCGGCGCGGCGGCGCCGGTCGGCGCCCTGCCCTGGGCGAGCGTCGCCTTCGTGGCCTCCGCCATGCCCTGGCCGACGCCGAGCAGGTTCCCGGCGAGCAGGCCCACCGCCAGGGCGAGGGAGGACACGATCTCGAAGTAGAGCATCGCGATCAGCCCGACCTTGCCGACGCGCTTGAAGTCGCCCGCCGAGGTCACGCCGACGACGACGCACAGGAAGACCAGCGGCGCCACCGCGGTCTTGATCAGGCGCAGGAAGATGTCGCCCAGGATCTTGAGCTGGGACGCGAAGCCCGGGAACAGGAAGCCGATTGCGGCCCCCAGGACCATCGCCACGATGATCTGGAAGCCGAGGTTCCTCCAGATCGAGGCGCGCGGCGTGGCGGCGGCGGGCGGCGGGTGCAGGTCGGTGGGCGTAGTGAGGGTCGTCGACATCGTTTCCTCCGAGGGAGCGTGGGCGGACGGCGACCGCGCGCTCTTGGTGCCGCCGGGGGCAATCGGCCCTGCGGCGCGGCGCATGCGGTCGGCGGGATGGGGAGCGGGCCGGGCTTCAGCGGTCGCGCGGCGCCGAGGCCAGGACGCGGTCGACCATCTGCGGCGCGGAGCCGAGGTAGTTCGCCGGGTCGGTCAGCCGGTCGATCGCGGCCCGGTCGAAGTGCCGCGCGACCTCCGGCACGGCGGCGAGGGCCTCGGCCAGCGTGCCGCCCTGCTCGTTGACGACGCGGCAGGCCGCGTACACGAGATCGTGCGCCTGCTGCCGGCCCGTGTGGGGGGCGAGCGCCATCATCACGGCCTCGGCCACGATGAGGCCGCGGCTGATGCCGAGGTTCCGGCGCATCTGCGCCGCGTCGACGACGAGGCCGCCGAGCGCGAACCGGGCCTGGTGCAGGGCGCCCGCCGTGAGCACGAAGCTCTCCGGGATCGCGATCCACTCGGCGTGCCAGGGGCCGGTCGCGCGCTCGAGGTCCTGCACCATGGCGTCGAGCATCAGCCCGGCCTGCTGGCGCACGCCCTTGGAGGCGGCGAGCATCAGTTCCGACGAGATCGGGTTGCGCTTCTGGGGCATGGTCGAGGAGGCGCCGCGCCCGGTGACGAAGGGCTCGTAGACCTCCGCGAACTCGGTCGAGGCCATGATCATCACGTCGAGCGCGATCTTGCCGAGGGAGCCCGCGATGAGGGCGAGCAGGTTGACCACCTCGGCGAAGCCGTCGCGCGCCACGTGCCAGGTCGAGACCGGCACGCCGAGGCCGAGCTCCCGGCAGAGGGCCTCCTGCACGGCGAGGCCGTGCTCGCCGAGCGAGGCGAGCGTGCCGGCCGCCCCCGCGAAGGAACCGACGAGGACCCGGGGGCGGACCTGGGCGAGGCGCTCGGCGTGACGGTCGAGGGCGGCGAGCCAGATCGCGGTCTTGTAGCCGAAGGTGACCGGCAGGGCCTGCTGGAGATGCGTGCGGCCGGCCATCGGGGTGTCGCGGTGGCGGCGCGACAGGTCGGCGAGGATCGCCCGCAACGCGTCGACGTCGGCCGCGACGAGATCGAGGCCGGCTCGGATCTGGAGCACGTTGGCAGTGTCCATGATGTCCTGGGTGGTGGCGCCCCAGTGGACGTAGCGGCCCGCCTCGCCGCACTGCTTCACGAGCTGGTGGACGAGGGGCAGGATCGGGTAGCCGACGTTGTCGGTCTCGCGGCGCAGGAGGTCGAAGTCGAGGGCCTCGAAGCTGCAGCGCGCGGCGATCTCCCGGGCGGCCTCGGCCGGAATGACGCCGCAGGCGGCCTCGGCCCTGGCGAGGGCGATCTCGACCTCGATGTAGCGCTGGATCAGGGCGTGGTCGGAGAAGATCGCGCGCACGGCCGGGGTGCCGAAGGCGTCGCGGAACAGGAGGGAGTCGATGACGGTGGTGGCGGGCGCCGGGATGGTGCGGGTCACGGTTTCCTCCGGCCGCCCGGGAGGCGGCGCTATTATGTACGGACATTAATGCCGGTAGATTATGTTCGGACATAATGTCAAGAGGAATCCGGCGCGCGAGCGCCGGCCGGCATGCGGGGCGGATTGATGAGCGAGACGCTGTGGGCGCAGGTGGCCCGGGATCTGACGGCCGGGATCGCCTCGGGCCGGTTCCCGGTCGGCTCGACGCTGCCGACCGAGCTCGACCTCTGCGCGCATTACGGGGCGAGCCGCCACACGGTCAGGACCGCGATCCGCCAGTTGCAGGACCGGGGACTGATCTCGCGCAACAAGAAGGCGGGGACGCGGGTCGAGGCGACGGTGGCGACGAGCGGCTACCGGCAGTCCCTGGCCTCCGTGGAGGACCTGATCCAGTTCGGCGCCGCCCACGTGCGCAGGGTGCAGGAGACCGCCGAGGTCACGGCGGACGCCGACCTCGCGGCGGACCTCGGCTGCGAGCCGGGCACGCGCTGGTTCCGGATCTCCAGCCTACGCCTGGACGGCAGGCCGGGCGGCGCCCCGGTCGGCTGGACCGACGTCTACGTCGACCCGTCCTACGCCGAACTGGGCGAGGTCGTGCGTGCCTCGCCGGACGTGCTGATCAGCACGCTGATCGAGCAGCGCTACGGCCGGCGCAGCGTCGAGATCCGGCAGGACGTCGACGCCGTCACGCTGCCGGCCGCGCGCGCCGCCGTCCTGGAGGCCGCCGCGGAGACGCCGGCGCTGCGGATCCTGCGCCACTACCTCGACGAGGCCGGCGCGGTGTTCGAGATCTCTTCGACCATCCACCCGGCGGGGCGGTTCACGGTCTCGCAGCGGATGCGGCGCATGACCGGGGCCGCCCGGGCCGGGTAGGGCCCGGCCGGCGGCGCGGCCGGGCGGACTTGCCGAAGGGACTTGCCGCGCGGACCTGCCGGGCGATCCCGCAGGGAGGACGGTCCGGGTCCGTCCGCGGAGGCGCGCACGCTCACTCGCCGCTTCGTGGCTTGCCCCGGGCCGCGACGTCCCGGGCCTGGACGAGCAGGCACCTCCGGTCGGCCGGATCGGCGATGTCCGCGAAGGCCCGCAGCAGCTCGAGGCACTCGTCCTCGGATGGCGACGCATCGCCGACCTTCTCCGTCAACTCCGGCACGCTCCCGGCAGCGCGCCCGGCACTCCCTGACGGACCCTGATCGTCTGCCAGCACGGACGCGATCCGTGACAGCAGACGGTCGGTCGATGTCCTGGCGGGAAGGTGGGTGCTCGATGCGCCCGTGCCGCACCCTGCCTGAATCTCTGCTGCAAAACCTTCCGATCCCGGGGATGAGCGTACGGCGGATTGCCATGCATCGTCGCTCGACTTGAGCGGATCGTCAGGTTTTTTGCTCATCGAGGTACATCAGGCCGCGTCTGCCCCGCCGGGCGGGATAGTGATGCAAGTTCGCATGCCAGTCAAAACCGCCTGTCTAAAGCCACGGTTGAACTCGCGGCGTCCCTGAACGTATCCGTTGGAACGCCGAGTGTCGGCTCTGCGGAGGGCGGCGATGCAGAAGTTGGATGTACAGGATGCCATAGGAGCCACAGCGTCGCTTCAGGCCGCGCTCGATGCCCAGGATGTCACGGGAAACTGGTACTGGGACACGGCCCGCGACCGGCTCACCACCGATACATTGGTTGCGCAGCTCTTCGGCATCGAACCTGAGTTGGCACGTACCGGCTTCTCCTCGGCCCGCCTGCTCGCCGGCGTCCACGTGGAGGATCGCGAGGACACCGCCCGGCGCATGGCCACCCTGTCGCAGACCGGCGGCTCCTGCGTGGCGGAGTTCCGGGCCTGCTCGGCCGACGGCAAGGTCCGCTGGGTCCTGGCGCGGGGACGCTACGAGCTGGACCAGGACGGCAGGCCCTGGCGCGGACAGGGCATCGTCATCGACATGACGGGCAGCCGCCTGAGCGAGAAGGCCTACGGCAAGCGGATCGACGGCAGGCCGGACCTGGCGCTCGAACGGATCGCCGATCACTGCCTCGAGGTCCGCAAGGAGCTCGAGGCGCTCGACGAGCCGTTCCTGAAGCGCCTGGTCAACATGCTCCTGCTCGAGATCGGCAGGCGGCTGCACCAGGCGATCAAGGACAAGAACCGCCGCAGCCTCATGTGACCGGCGCCGGCCCGCGCCCGGGCCCACTCGCACCCGTGCCCGGGGGAGACCATATCGGGGTCTCGACCGAAGGCCCGTCGGAGGACGATGAATGCCGACCTACGCGAGGAATGAAGCCGCCATCGCCGCGCTCTCCCCGGAGCAGTACCGCGTGACGCAGCAGAACGGCACCGAGCGGCCGGGGACCGGGGCGTACCTGGAGAACAAGGAGCCGGGCATCTACGTCGACGTCGTCTCGGGCGAACCCCTGTTCGCCTCGTCCGACAAGTACGAGTCGGGCTGCGGCTGGCCGAGCTTCACCAAGCCGATCGCGCCCGCCCACGTGGCGGAGCTGCGCGACACCACCCACGGGATGGTGCGCACCGAGGTGCGCTCGAAGCACGGCGACAGCCATCTCGGGCACGTCTTCCCGGACGGACCGCGCGACCGGGGCGGCCTGCGCTACTGCATCAACTCGGCCTCGCTGCGCTTCGTCCACCGCGACGCCATGGAGGCCGAGGGCTACGGGGCCTATCTCGACCAGGTCGAGGCGCGGGGCTGAGGGCGGGCGGGAGGCCGCTCCCGCCGGGGCGGCTCGCTCAGGGCAGGACCGCCAGGTAGTGGGCGAGCGCCCCGATCTCGGCGTCGGACAGCGTGCCGGCGACCTCGGTCATCGCCGCCCCGCCCGAACTCGGGCGCCTGGTGGCCCGGTAGTCGCCGAGCGCCTTGGCGATGTAGGCCTCCGGCAGGCGGGCGATGCGCGGCGCGGCCTGCACGCCCTGATACGCGTCGCCGTGGCAGGCGGCGCAGCGGAGCCGGGCCGCGGCCCCCTCGCCCGCCCTGGTCAGGTCCGGCTGCGCGTCGGGCGGCGGGGGCGTGTCGGGCACGGGCAGGGAGGAGAAGTACCGCCCGAGCGCGCGGATGTCGTTGTCCGACAACCCCGCCGCCATGCCCTGCATGATCTCGTTCTGGCGCCGGCCGCTGCGGAAGAACACCAGTTGCAGCTGGATGTAGTTGTTGGAATGCCCGGCGACCGGGGGCGCACCCTCGGCGAGCGTCCCGCCGTGGCAGGCGAGGCAGGGCTGGGCGACCTCGGGGGGATCGGCAGCCCGCGCCGGCTGGAGCAGGGCCAGGATCACCGCCAGCGCGCCGCCGGCCGGCCCGGACAGGATCCGGGCCGGCGCCGATGCGGTGCGGGGCCGACGCGGGCGGCCCGTCACTTGCCGTAGGCGATGCGGTAGATCGCACCGGCCCAGTCGTCGGAGACCAGCAGCGATCCGTCCGGCGCGACCAGCACGTCGTTGGGTCGCCCGGAATACTCGCGGTCGCCCTTAAGCCACCCGGACGCGAAGGTCTCCATCCTGGCGTTCTTGCCGTCCGGGTCGACGACCACGCGCTCGATGCGTCCGCCCTGGTAGCGGTGCCGGTTCCAGGAGCCGTGCTCGGCGATGAAGATGTTGTTCCTGTACTCGGCCGGGAAGGAGGAGCCGGTGTAGAACTTCATCCCCAGCGGCGCCACGTGCGCGCCGAGCTTCAGCACCGGCGGGGTGAACTCGGCGCAGGTGCGACCCTGGGCGAACTTCGGATCCGGCAGGTCGCCCTGGTGGCAGTAGGGGTAGCCGAAGTGCTCGACCACCTTGGAGACGACGTTGAGCTTGTCGCTCGGGATGTCGTCGCTCATCCAGTCGCGGGCGTTCTCGGTGAACCAGTACTTGCCCGAACGCGGGTCGATGTCGCCGCCGACGCTGTTGCGCACGCCGAGCGCGACGATCTCCGCGGCCCCGGTCTTCAGGTCCACGCGGCGGACCTGCGACACGCTGCTCGGCGGGTTGCCGACGTTGAAGGGGGGCCCGAGCGGCACGTACACCCAGCCGTCCTTGTCGAACGTCAGGTACTTCCAGCCGTGCGCCACGTAGGCCGGCATGTCGTCGTAGGCGACGACCGGCTCGGGCGGGTTGTCGAGCTTGGCCTCGATGTTGTCGTAGCGCAGGATCTTGTCGATCGCGACCACGTACAGCGCGCCGTCCCGGAAGGCGAGGCCGGTCGGCATGTTGAGGCCCTTGAGGATCGTCTTGACGACCTTCTTGCCGCCCTGGTCGACGACCGCGTAGACGTTGGTCGCCCCGAAGGAGCCGACGAACAGCGTGCCCTTGTCGCCGAAGGCCATCTGGCGCGCCTCGGGCAGCTGGCTCGCGTAGACGCTGATGGTGAAGCCCGGCGGCAGCTTCACGCCCTTCAGGTTGTCCGCCAGGTCCTCGTCGGAGGCCGGCAGCGCCGGGTTGGCGGGGGGCGCGAGCCCCTTCTGCTCCGAGGTCTCGTCGCCCAGGAACCAGTCCGGCGGCGGGTTCTTCCAGAAGGCCTTGCCGCCCGACTCGTAGTGCTTCAGCGCCTGCGCGTGGGCGGTCCCGGTGAGCAGGCCGCCCGCCACGAGGGCCACCCCCGCCAGGACCGCGCGCCGCGCGCCGCCCGCCTTCCCGATCCGGGTGCTCGTGCTCGCTCTCATCCCGCTCCCTCCCTCGTTCCGCCCGGCCGCTCCGCGCCGGTTCAGGCCCTCTTGATCCACTCCCGTCGCCCCTCGAGTCAACAGAGGCGGCGCGCGTTCAGGCGCGGGCCGGTCGCCCCCACACGCGACCGTGATCGGACGCGGGCCGGCGGGCGCCGCGCGCCCCTTTCCGGTTGCGCACCCGCCTCGGCGGGCGGGACCCCGCGCGGTGGCCGGCCCCGGGGGCCTCAGGCGAGCGGCCGTCCCGACGCGTCGCGCATCGTCAGGATGGCGGCGAGCGAGACGAGGGCGAGGCCCCCGATGTAGAGCCCGGGCCCGGTCGGCCACGCCAGGCGGTGCACGATCCAGGTCGCGGCCATCGGGGCCGTGCCGCCCACCAGGGCCATGGAGGCGTTGTAGCTGATCGCCACCGCGGTGCAGCGGGAGCGCTGCTCGAACATCTCCACGAGCGCCGTCGGCAGCACGGCGCTGTAGCCGGCGATCAGCACCGCGAAGACGACCTGGGCGGCGAGGATCAGCCCGGGCCGCTCCGTCGCGATCAGGGCGAACAGCGGCCAGGAGAACAGCGCGAGGCCGCCCGTCGAGAGGGCGAGCAGCGTCCTGCGGCCGATCCGGTCCGAGAGCGCGCCCATGAGCGGGATGGCGGCGGTCAGCACCGCCATGGCGATCGTGTTGAGGAGGAAGGCGGTGCTGTCCGGCAGGCCGTCCTCGCGGTGGAGGTACGTCACGAGGTACACGAACACGACGTAGAAGGCGGCGGCGAGCCCCAGGTTCATCACGAAGGCCCGCACCATGTCGCGCGCGTGCAGGTCGACCGCGGCGCGCAGGGGCGAGCGGTCGTCGGGCTCCGGTGCGTCCCCGGGCCGGCCCCCCTCGTCCATCTGCCGGCGCAGCACGGAGATGACGGCGCCGAGCACGATCCCGAGCAGGAACGGGATGCGCCAGCCCCACGCGCCGACCTCCTCGGGCGTGAGCAGGCTCGTGAGGATCACCCCGAGGATCGAGCCCGCCATGATGCCGGCGCTCGCGCCGACGCAGGCGAGGCTGCCGACCAGGCCCCGGCGCTCCGGCGCGGCGGTCTCGGCGAGGAACGCCGCCGAGGAGGTGTACTCGCCGCCCACCGACAGCCCCTGGCCGAGCCGCAGCGCGACCAGCAGCACGGGCGCGAGGAGACCGGCCGTCTCGTAGGTCGGCAGGCAGCCGATGGCGAAGGTCGAGACCGTCATCAGGCCGGCCGAGAGCACGAGGGCGGCCTTGCGGCCGAAGCGGTCGCCGATGTGGCCGAACACGACTCCGCCGAACGGGCGCATGAAGAAGGCGGCGGCGAAGACCGCGAAGGCCGACAGCAGGGAGGTGGTGTGGTTGTCGGACGGGAAGAAGTTCCGCCCGATCACGGCGCTGAAGTAGCCGTAGGCCGCGAAGTCGTACCATTCGAGCATGTTGCCGATGGCGCCCGCGACCACGGCGTGCCGCCGTGCCGGCCTCGCTCGCGCCGGTTCCGGCGCGAGCGAGGCCGGCAGGACCTGGTCGCCCGGGAGACGAGGCTGGTTCGGGTTCATGCTCGCCGTGCTCCCGCTCGCGTCGAGGCTGCGTCGCGTCCGCCGCTAGACTAGCACGCATCTGTTCCGCACAGCACAAGCAACCCCGGACACCAGTCGACGTCCGGCGCGGCGGTGGTCGCGGTCGGCGATCCCGGCGCGGGCGGGCGGGATTTTACCTCATTTTACCTGCGCTGCGCGCACCCGTCGGCTAAGTCTCGGGACGACGCGGCGGCGTCGGACGGCGTCGGGGCGGGCAGCGGCCGCGGGACCTCCGCGGGGGAGGCCGCTAGGCCGGACCGCCGGCCGGAGGCCCCCCGGACGGACGACGTCCGACGGCCCCTGGACGGACGAGGTCGGGCCGTGCGGTCGCGAGACGCGGAGCTGGCGGATGGGCAGTGCGGTCACCACCGACATCGACCGGCGCGAGGTCGTCGCCGGCGCGGCGGCCGGCCTCGCGGCCGCGGCCCTGCCGGCCCCGGCCGGGGCGCAGGCCGGCGGCCCGCTGCCGCCGGCCCTGCCGGTCTCCCTCACGGTGAACGGCGAGGCGAGGCGGCTCGTGCTCGACGCCCGGGTCACGCTGCTCGACGCGCTGCGCGAGCACCTGCACCTCACGGGCACGAAGAAGGGCTGCGACCACGGCCATTGCGGCGCCTGCACGGTCCTCGTGAACGGCACCCGCATCAATGCCTGCCTGAGCCTCGCCGTCATGCACGAGGGCGACGCGGTCACGACGGTCGAGGGCCTCGGGCGCCCGGGCGACCTCCATCCGATGCAGGCGGCCTTCCTCGATCACGACGCCTTCCAGTGCGGCTACTGCACGCCGGGGCAGATCTGCTCGGCGGTGGCGATGCTGGACGAGATCGGACGCGGCGTGCCGAGCCACGCGACGGGCGACCTCACCGCGCCGATGGTCCTCGGCGCCGGCGAGTTGCGGGAACGCATGAGCGGCAACATCTGCCGCTGCGGCGCCTACTCCAACATCGCGGACGCGGTCGCGGCCGTCGCCGGGAGCACGCCATGAGGCCCTTCAGCTACGAGCGGGCGGAGAGCCCGGCCGGCGCCGCGGCGGCCGTCGCGTCCCGACCGGGCGCCAGGTTCATCGCGGGCGGCACGAACCTCCTCGACCTGATGAAGTTCCAGATCGAGACGCCGACCCACCTCGTGGACATCCGGCACCTGCCCCTGCGGGCGATCGAGGACACACCGGACGGGGGACTCCGGATCGGCGCGCTCGTCACCAACACCGAGCTCGCCTCCCACCCGCGGGTCAAGCGCGACTACGGCGTCGTGTCCCGGGCGATCGTGGCGGGCGCGACCGGCCAGCTGCGCAACAAGGCCACCACGGCGGGCAACATCCTCCAGCGCAACCGCTGCCCCTATTTCTACGAGACGAACCTGCCCTGCAACAAGCGGGCGCCCGGATCGGGCTGCTCGGCGCTCGGCGGCGTCACGCGCTCGCTCGCCGTCATCGGCACGAGCCCGCACTGCATCGCGCAGAACCCGGGCGACCTGGCGGTGGCCCTGCGCGTGCTCGACGCCGGCGTCGAGACCGTCGGGCCGGACGGGAGCCGGCGCGCGATCCCGGTCGCCGACTTCCATCGGCTGCCCGGCGACGCGCCGGAGATCGAGGTCCCGCTCGCCCCCGGCGAGCTCGTGACCGCCGTCACCCTGCCGAAGCCCCTCGGGGGCAGCCATCACTACCACAAGGTGCGCGACCGGGCCTCCTACGCCTTCGCGCTCGTGTCGGTGGCGGCCGTCCTGCAGAGGGACGGGACGGGGCGGGTCGCCTTCGGGGGCGTCGCCCCGCGGCCCTGGCGGGTCGAGGCCGCGGAGGCGCTGCTGCCGCGCGGGCCCGCCGCCGTGGTCGCGGCGGCGTTCGAGGGCGCGACGCCGACGGCCGACAACGCGTTCAAGATCCCGCTCGCCGCGCGCACGCTGGCGCTCGTGAGCGAGGAAGGGAGGGCCTGACGCCATGCGGTTCGAGACCCCCGCGGGGCCGAACGCCGTCGACCGATCGACGGTCGTCGGCCGGCCGGTGCGCCGGATCGACGGCCCCCGGAAGGTCACCGGCACCGCGCCCTACGCCTACGAGCGCCACGACGTCGTCGCCGACCCGGCCTACGGCTGGATCGTCGGCGCGACGATCGCCCGGGGACGGGTCGTGCGGGTCGACGCCGCCGCCGCGAGGGCGGCGCCCGGGGTCCTCGCGGTGCTGACGACCCTCGAGCGCGACGCCCTCCCGCCGGGCCTGCGCACGACGCTCCCGCTGTTCGGGGGCGCGCAGGTGCGGCACTACCACCAGGCGGTCGCGCTCGTGGTCGCGGAGACCTTCGAGGCGGCGCGCGCGGCCGCCCACCTCGTCGCGGCCGAGTACGAGGCGGCGTCGCCCCGCTGCGATCTGGCGGCGGAGGCGGCCGGGGCCGAGCCGGTCGCGGACCGGGACGGCCCGGACTACCCGGCCGTGGACAGGATCGGCGACTTCGAGGCGGCGTTCGCGGCGGCACCCGTCAGGCTCGACGCGCACTACTCCACGCCCGACCAGACCCACGCGATGATGGAGCCGCACGCGACGACGGCCGCCTGGACGGACGGCAGGCTGACCGTCTGGACCTCCGCCCAGGTGATCGCCTGGCACCGCGGCAGCCTCGCGCAGGCCCTCGGCCTCCCCAAGGAGGACGTCCGCGTGGAATCGCCCTTCATCGGCGGGGGCTTCGGCAGCAAGCTGCTCGTGCGGGCCGACGCGCTCCTGGCGGCGCTCGGCGCCGCCGCGGTCGGGCGGCCCGTCAAGGTCGCGCTGCAGCGCCCGCTCATCGCCAACCACGGCACGCGGCGCGCCGGGACGATCCAGCGCATCCGCCTCGGCGCGACCCGCGACGGCCGGCTCACCGCCATCGGCCACCAGAGCGTCAACGGCAACCTCGCGGGCGCCTTCGCGGAGGCGGCGGTGGCGCCGACCCGGCTCCTCTACGGCGCGCCGAACCGGGACCTGTCCATGCGGCTCGCGACCCTCGACCTCGCCGAGGGCAACGACATGCGGGCCCCCGGCGAGGCGCCCGGCCTGATGGCGCTCGAGATCGCCATGGACGAGCTCGCCGAGACGCTCGGGATCGATCCCGTCGCCCTGCGCATCCTGAACGACACGCAGGTCGACCCGCGCAAGCCCGGGCGCCGCTTCTCGGAGCGCCACCTCGTCGAGTGCCTCAGGGTCGGCGCGGACCGCTTCGGCTGGGCGCGGCGCAACCCCGTCCCGGGCGCGGTGCGCGACGGACGCTGGCTCGTCGGCATGGGGATGGCGGCGGGCTTCCGCCTCAACCTCCCGTTCCCCTCCGGGGCGCGGATCCGGCTCGCGCGGGACGGCCGGCTGACGGTCGAGACCGACATGACCGACATCGGGACCGGCACCTCCACGATCCTGGCCCAGACCGCCGCCGAGATGATGGGCGTGCCGGTCGAGGCCGTGACGGTCCGGCTCGGCGACTCGGATTTTCCCGAGGCGGCGGGCTCCGGGGGCCAGTTCGGGGCGAACAACGCGACCTCCGGCCTCTACGCGGCCTGCCTCAAGCTGCGCGAGGCGGTCGCGGCGCGGCTCGGCTTCGACGCCGGCGCGGCCGAGTTCGCGGGCGGCGCCGTGACGGCCGGGACCCGCAGCGTGCCCCTCGCCGAGGCCGCGAAGGACGGTCCCCTCGTGGGCGAGGACCGGATCACCTACGGCGACCTCGACAAGGACTACGTGCAGGCGACCTTCGGGGCGCAGTTCGCCGAGGTCGCCGTCAACCGGTTCACGGGCGAGACCCGCGTCCGCCGCATGCTCGCCGCCATCGATGCCGGCCGCGTCCTCAATCCGCTGACGGCCCGCAGCCAGGTGATCGGCGCCATGACGATGGGCGTCGGCGCCGCCCTGATGGAGGCCCTCGCCGTCGACAAGCGCCACGGCTTCTTCGTCAACCACGACCTCGGCGGCTACGAGGTCCCGGTCCACGCCGACATCCCGCACCAGGAGGTGATCTTCCTCGACCATCCCGACGCGGTGTCCTCGCCCATGAAGGCGAAGGGCATCGGCGAGATCGGCCTGTGCGGCGTGGCGGCCGCCGTCGCGAACGCCGTCTACAACGCCACCGGCATCCGCGTCCGGGACTACCCGGTCACGCTCGACAAGATGCTGGACCGGATGCCGGGCGCGGCCTGAGGGCCGGGACGGGGATGCGCGGGGTCCGGGAGGCGGGCGAGCCGGACCGTCGCGACCGGCCGCGCCGGGATCGCGAGCGCGCGGCCGGACGCCCGGGGGCGGACCGCCGGCCCGCCTCCCCGCCGGGACGGTGCGCGCGCGCCCTCCCTGGCGTACCATGCCGCCATCGGTCACGTCGGGCAGGCATCTCCGCCGCCGGGACCCTGTCGGATTGGTGATGCGCTCGGGCGACCAGACGTCTGGCAAGGCGGTTGCGCGGTTGATGGCGGGCGAGGCCGCCCCGTCCGGCGCGTCGGCCCGCGCGGGTCCGGGCGCCGGCGGGCTCGGCCGCGGGGCGGGAGGCGCGGCGGGCGACGGCGGTGCGCCCGACTGGCTGTTCGGGCCGTTCCGCCTGTCGCCGACGCGCCTCTCGCTCACCTGCGGCGATCGCGGGGTCAGGATCGGGGCGCGCGGCCTCGAGATTCTGCTCCTGCTCGTCGGCCGGGCCGGCGAGACCGTGTCGAAGGCCGAGATCATGGCGGCCGTCTGGCCCCGGCTGTTCGTCGACGACCGGAACATCAAGGTCCAGATCTCGGGGATCCGCGCCATCCTGCGCACGCACGGCCGGCAGGCGGACTGGATCCGGACCGTGCCGGGGCGGGGATACCGCTTCGTCGGACCGGTGACGGGCGCGCCCTCCGGCCGGATCGCGGCGCCATCGCCCGCCCCGGCGCCATCGCCCGCACCGGTCGACCTGCCGCCCTGCCCCCGCCTCGTGGGCCGGGACGAGGAACTGGCGGGGCTCGGGCGGGCGCTGGCGAGCCACCGCGTGGTGTCGCTCGTGGGCCCGGGCGGGATCGGCAAGACGACGCTCGCCGTCGCCCTCGCGGGCGCCGCGGCGCACCACTTCGCGGACGGGGTGTACTTCGTCGACCTCTCGAAGGTGAGCGCGGCCGAGTTCGTGCCGGCCGTCGTCGCGCTCTCGCTGCGCGTCGTCCCGGCCAGCGTCGACATCGCGTCCGACGTCGTGCGGCACCTGTCGGACCGGAACTGCCTCGTCGTCCTCGACAATTGCGAGCACGTGATCACCTGCGTGGACGGTCTCGCGGGCCGGATCGTCGCGGCCGCGCCCGGGACCCGCCTGATCCTCACGAGCCGGGAGCTGCCCCGGGCCGCCGCAGGGCCGGTGTGCCGGATCGAGCCCCTGCGGCTCCCGCCGGCCGGCGGGGCGATCCCGGACGCGGCGGCCCGGCGCTACCCTGCCGTCGCGCTCCTCCTCGCGCGGATCGCGGAGCGCGGCGCGGGCACGCCGCCCGCGCTCGACGTGCAGAGCGCGGTGTCGATCTGCCGCCGGCTGGACGGCGTGCCGCTCGCCATCGAGCTCGTGGCGAGCCAGGTCGCCGAACTCGGCGCCGAGGCGGTCCTGCGCCGGCTCGGCGACGACTTCCTGCTGCTGCGCAGCGCCTGCCGCGACAAGCCGGTGCGGCACCACACGCTGCTGAACGCGATCGCGTGGAGCTACGATCGCCTTCCGGACGGCGAGGCGGCGGCGTTCAGGGCCCTGGCCGTCTTTGCCGGCTCGTTCGACGCCGGCGCTGCCCGCGCGGTCGCGCCGGGGAGCGACGCGTCCGCCGCGCCCGTGCGCGAGGCGCTGGCGCGCCTCCACGCGAAGTCGCTGATCGCCCGCGCGCCGACGCCGACCGGCGACGGCTACAAGCTGACGGACGCGGTGAGGGCGTTCGCCAGGGAGACGCTGGCCGCGAGCGGAGAGTACGAGGTCCGCGCGGAGGCCCACGCGCGGTACCAGCTCGCCCGTCTCCTGCGCCTCGACGACGAGGAGGCGCAGGCCCGCCCGTCCGGCCGGGGAGCGATCCCGGGCGACATCCTCGACGAACTGAGGTCCGCGATCGCCTGGGCGATGGAGCGGCCGGATCGGTCCGCGCTCGCGGTCGCGCTCGCGGCCGCGGCGATCTCGCCGCTCGTCGAGATGTCCCTGATCGCTGAGTGCGCGGCGTATTCCGGGCGGGCGCTCGCCCTGATCGCGCAGGAAGGCGGCGCGCGGCACCGGGTCCACCGGGCCAAGCTCCTGATCGGGCTCGCGACCTGCGGGACCTACTCGCAGGGCGAGGCGCGGCCCGCCCTGGCGCTCTGGCAGGCGGCCCTGTCCGCCGCCCGGGAGGCCGGCGCCGAGGACCTGCTGCTGCGCGCGCTCGCCGGCACCGCGACCCACGAGCTGCTGGTCGGGCAGCACCGCACCGCCGTCGCGCGCCTGCCCGAGTTTCGCAGAGTGGCCCATCGCCGCGCGGACGCCGCCGCGATCGGCGAGTACCGCAACCTGCGGGCCATCGCCGACGTGAAGATGGGGAACCTGCGCAGCGCCCGCCGGCGCCTGCTCGCGCTGGTCGAGCAGCCCGGGGCGCCGCCGCCCCGGGCCGGCCGCTTCCAGGTCGATCCCGGCGCGCGCCTGAAGATCGCCCTCGCGATGGTGCTCTGGCTCACGGGCGACCCGCTCCGGGCGTCCGGCGTCGCCCGCCAGGCCGTCGCGGATGCCCGCGCGACGGGCCACGGCCTCTCGCGCTGCTACATCCTGGCCATGGGCGCCTGCACGACCGCCCTCAGGAACGGCGACCGCGAGACCGCCGCCCACTTCATCGCGGAGCTCGACGACGTCATCGCCCGCGACGGGCTGACGGGGTGGCTGCCGGTCGCCCGATGCTTCTCCCTGCTGGCGCGGTCCCTCGGCGGCGGGGCGATCGATCGGGAGGACGCGGCGGCGGTCCTCGAGGGCCTGCTGACGGGCCCGGCCTCCTTCCGCCGGCCGAGCTACCTCGCCATGCTGGGCGAGGTCTTCGCGCGCCACGGCATGATCGCGGATGCCAGGCGGGCCCTCGACGCGGCGGCGGAGAAGATCGCGGCGTCGCAAGGAGAGCGCTGGCACCTGCCGGAGATCCTCCGGGTCCGCGCACTCGTCGCCTGGAAGGACGGCGACCCCGAGGGCGCCCGGAGGCTTCTCGCGCGGTCGGTCGCCCTGGCGGGACGGATGAACGCGGTGTCCTGGCGGCTGCGGTCCGCCACGGACCTCGCGCTCCTCCTCGAGGAAGGGGGCCGCCGGCCCGAGGCGGTCGCGGTCCTGCGGGACTCCCTCGCGCCGCTCCGCGGCTGCGCGGTCGGCTTCGTCCTGGCGGCGGAGGAGCTCCTCGGGCGGCTCCTCGGGACGGGCAGGCCGGAGGCCGCCCCGGGCCGCCGGGTCCCGGATGGGGCGGTCGGGGCGCGGTTGCGGCCCGCCGCCGCGCCGGTCGCGCCAGGGTGCGGGCCGGACCCGGACGCGCCGAGCGGATCGCGGCGCGCGGCGCGACGGCCCCTCGAGGCTCCGCGCGGCAGTGCTCCGGCGGGCACGCGGACCGGACCGTCCTGACAGGCCGTCCAGCTCCCGAACGTTCCTCCTGCCGGTCCGGCCGACGCCCGGCCCGCACGCGCTCCGCGCGGCGCGGCGGCGCGCCCCCCGGCCCGCCTTCACCCCGGGCGGTCCGCCGCCCCGCGCTCAGGCCGGGTCGGGGAAGAACCGGTTCGGCGGGCGCGCCAGCCCGAGATGGTCGCGCAGGGTCGTGCCGTCGTACGCGCGCCGGAACAGGCCGCGGTCCTGGAGCTCGGGCACCACCGTGCGGACGAAGTCGTCGAGCCCGCCCGGCAGGTCGGGGAACATCACGTTGAACCCGTCCGAGCCCTCGGTCTCGAGCCACTCCTCCATGCCGTCGGCGATGGTGCGCGGGGTGCCCACGAAGGCGAGGCCGGCGTAGCCGCCGAGGCGCTGGGCGAGCTGGCGCACCGTCAGGTTCTCGCGCCGCGCGAGCGCGATGGCGCGCTCGCGCCCGCTGCGGCTCGCGTTGGTCTCCGGGATCTCGGGCAGGGGCGCGTCCGGGTCGAAGCGCGAGGCGTCGTGCCCGAGCGCCACCGACAGCGAGGCGAGCGCGCTGTCGTAGTGGACGAGGCTGTCGAGGCGCGCCCGCTTGGCGCGGGCCTCCGCGTCGGTCTCGCCCACCACCACGAAGGCCCCCGGCAGGATCTTGAGGGCGTCGCGGGGGCGGCCGGCCGCCGCCATGCGGCCCTTCACGTCGGCGTAGAAGGCCTGCCCCTCCGCGAGGCTGCCATGCGCCGCGAAGACGACCTCGGCGGTCTCGGCCGCGAGGCGGCGCCCCGGCTCGGAGGCGCCCGCCTGCACGATGACGGGCCAGCCCTGGACCGGCCGGGCGATGTGCAGCGGCCCCCGCACCGAGAGGTGCGCTCCCTTGTGGTCGAGGACGTGCAGGCGGTCGGGGTCGAAGTAGATCCCGCTCTGCGCGTCGCGCACGAAGGCGTCGTCGGCCCAGCTGTCCCACAGGCCCGTCACCACGTCGTAGAACTCCCGCGCCCGGACGTACCGCTCGTCGTGGGGCACGTGGTCGTCGAGGCCGAAATTCAGCGCCGCGTCCGGGTTGGAGGTGGTGACGATGTTCCAGCCGGCCCGGCCGCCGCTGATGTGGTCGAGCGAGGCGAAGCGGCGGGCGATGTGGAACGGCTGGTCGAAGGTGGTGGAGGCGGTCGCCACGAGGCCGATCCGCTCGGTCACCGCGGCGAGGGCCGAGAGCAGCGTGAACGGCTCGAAGGACGTGGCCGTGTGGCTGCGCTTGAGCGCCTCCATGGGCATGTTCAGGAGCGCGAGGTGGTCGGCCATGAAGAAGGCGTCGAACTTCGCCTCCTCCAGGGTCTGGGCGAAGCGCTTCAGGTGCGCGAAGTTGAAGTTCGCGTCCGGGGCGGCGCCCGGATAGCGCCAGGCTCCGGTGTGGATGCTGACCGGGCGCATGAAGGCGCCGAGCTTCAGCTGACGACGTGAGGCCACGAGGGGGTCCTTCCTGGGCGTTGGGCTCCGGCCCCCGTCGGCGGCCGGGGCGCGGCGCGGTCGAGCGCCGGGTGGAGGCTGCCGTGCCGGGGCCGGTCGATCGCGCCGGATGCGGGAATCATCGGCCGTGACGGCCGGTCAGGGAACGGATGCTCCAACCACACGGGGCGTGCAAGAATAATATTCCCACTGCATTCGCGGCGCGCCGCGACGCGATAGTCTCTATCAGACTTGATCAGATCGGGTCAAACGAGGCCGCCGGCCCGGTCCGGGGAGGGATCCTGGGCGGATCGCCGCCCCGCGGGGGCAGCACCCCGGGCGGGCGCGGCGGTGCCGGCAGATTGCCCCGCGGTGCAAGCGGAGAGCGCGCTGCGGCGGGCGTCGCGCATCGACGCAATTCGACGCGAAAATTCCAAGCAATTCAGAGCGGCTGCTTGGTCAAGTGTTCACGATTCGGCGCGAGGCTCATCTACAGATTGAAACTAAAATCAGGGACAACCGATTTCGGATCACGTCCCACGGAGGGTTCCCATGCTGTCGTCCCTGATCACCGGCCTCAAAGCCCCGTCGACCCGGTCCCTCGAGTTCCTGGCCGGGTCGGACCTGCTGTCGTCGACTGCGCTGATCACGAACCCGATCTCCATCCTCGGGCCGATCGCCTCGGCGGTCGAGGAGACGAGCGATGACGGGCGCAATGCGGGGGGCGGCAGGGCCGACGACGGCTCCGGCCCGTCGGGCGCTCTCGACGGCGCCCTCGCGGAGCACGTCCGCGCCGCCCTGGCCCTGACCGGGAGCGGCGATCCCGCCGCGCCGGCGCCGGCGGTCGATCCGGGGCATCCCGGTGCCGAGGCGGCCTCCATCGTGACGGCCGTGACCGCCGTGACGGCCCTGACGGCGCAAGGCGGCGTTCCGGCGGTCCTCGACGCCCTGCCGGCTGCCGCCGCGATCCTGGCGGCCGCCCAGGAGCCTGCCGCGCCGACTGGGCTCCTGGCGCCGGTCGCGGAGGCGGCGAACCAGACGGTGCTGGAGTTCCACGCGGACCTCGAGGAGATCGGCCACCGCAACCCGATCGTGAACGACCCGATCCACGCCCTCACCGCCCTCGGCGAGACGGCGGGCCTCGGCTATCTCGGGACGCCGGGCGGCCTCGTCACCGACGTCGCGAACCTGCCGGGCGCCGCGATCCTCGGCGGCGAGGGCCTCGGGGCCGTCGCGCCGGTCCTGCACGACCTGGGCACCGCCGCGACCGCCGCCGGGACCCTGATCACCAGCGTCGCCGCCGTGCCGGCGAGCGGCGGGGGGCTGCTGGCGCCGGGCGGCGGGCTCGGCGCGGTCGCGAGCCTCGCCAACGAGGCGGTGTCCGATCTCGGCGCGCTCGGCAGCGCCGCCGGCCTGGGCCAGCTCGGCACCCAGGGCACCCTCATCACCGACGCGGCGAACCTGCCCGGGGCGCTCCTCACCGGGGCGGGCCTCGGCGCGGCGGCGCCGGTCCTCGCCGACCTCGGCACCGTCGCGGCCGCGACCGGATCCCTGGTCGACGGCCTCGTCGGCCACCTGGCAGGCCCGGCCGTCCCCGGCGGGGCCAACCTCCTCGGGCCCGGCGGCGCGCTCCAGCCC
>NZ_QOWC01000150.1 GCF_003574465.1 Methylobacterium crusticola | reverse complement strand
GAGGCGGCCCCGCGGCGCGTCCCGCGCAGGAGCGCGTTTTATCGATCAAAATTAAAGTATGTTAAGACGTTCGTGGTGTCACGAGCACGTGAAGACCGATTCGCCCGCCGCGCGGGAATAAACGCGCCCGCGCCATCGACGGGGCTTTGGTGCCGCCTCATCTCCCGGCGAGGGTCGGCGGCGGATCGGTGCGCGCTTCTCGGAGCGTCGGGATCGGCGTCCCGGAGCGGAGTGCAGCGAGGACGCCGATGGCTGTGGTGATGCTCGACGGTGCGCGGGCGCGGCGGAGCGAGCTTCTCGCCGCGCTCGATGCCGTCGGGGTGATCGGCACCTGGTCCTACCATCCGGCCACGGGGCGGATCACGCTCGACGCGGCCCTGGCGCGGCTCTACGGGCTCGGCGAGGCCGGGCCGCACGAGGTGCCCTTCGACCGCTTCCTCGACGGCCTCCACCCGGGCGACCGGGAGCAGGTGAGCGCCGCCCTGGCGCGGGCGGTCGCGGCGGGCGACCGCTGCCGGACCGAGCACCGCGTGCTCGGGGCGGCGGGCGCCGTGCGCCGGGTCGCCGCCTACGGCGCCGTGCAGGAGGCCGGCGGGCCCTGTCGCGGGATCGCCATCGACATCTCGGACGAGGCGCGCGGGGGCCACGACGACGGGGCGGTGCTCGACGCCGTCGCGGGCCACTGCCTCGCGGCCCGGCAGGCGCTGGGCACGGTCCGCTCCCCCCTGGTGCGCCGGCTCATCGACATGACGCTGATGGAGGTGGGGCTCGAGCTCGGCCGGCTGCTCCGGCGCGGGCCGCCTTAGCGGCACCCGGCCGCGCGGCCCCCGCGCCGGAGCGGCATCCACGTCGGCGCGGGGGCCCCGGTCGGCGCGGGCGCGGTGGCCTGCGCGGCGGGCCGTCCTCAGACGATCGGGTTGACGAGGGCGTCGCCGCGCCGCAGCCGGTCGAGGTTGTCGAGCAGGAGGCCGACGACGCGGGCCTCGTAATGCCCGGTCTCGCCGGCGCTGTGGGGCGTGACGATCACGTTCTCCATGGCCCAGAACGGCGAGTCGGGCGGGAGCGGCTCCTCGGCGAAGCAGTCGAGGCCGGCGCCGAGGAGCCGTCCCGCGCCGAGCGCCCGCAGGAGGGCGTCCTGGTCGACCACGCGCCCGCGGGCGACGTTGACGAGGCAGGCGCCCGGCCGCATCGCGGCGAGGGCGGCCGCGTCGATCAGGTGCTCGGTCTCGGGCGTGAGCGGGCAGGCGAGCACGACCATGTCGGCCTGCCCGAGCGCCTCGTGCAGGGCTGCGGGCGCGAAGACCGCGTCGACGGGATCGTCCTCGGCGATCGACCGCCGGCGCAGGCCGATCACCCGCATGCCGAAGGCGCGCCCGAGGCGCGCGATGCGGGCGCCGATCCGCCCGAGCCCGACGACGAGGAGCGTCAGGCCGCCGAGCTCCCGCTGCCGCAGGGCCGGGTCGGCGATCATCGGCCGCCAGTGGCCCCGGGCCTGGTCCCGCTGGGCCACGTTCAGGTGGCGGGTGAGGCCGAGCATCAGCGCGAGGGCGTGCTCGGCCACCGCGCGCTCGTTGCCGCCCTGGGCGCTCGCGAGCCGGATGCCCCGGGCGCGCAGGGCGTCCCTGGGGAACTGGTCGGTGCCGGCGCTGATCGACTGGATGAACCGCAGGCGCGGCGCCCGCTCCAGCAGCGCGTGCCGCCAGAGCTGCGACACCACCAGCACCTCGGCCTCCCCGATGCGCTCCTCGAGGCCGGCGAGGTCGCGCACCTCGGCGAACGGCCCGGGCGCGCCGCGCGCCGCGTAGGCGTCCCCGAGGCGGTAGGCGGGGTGCGCGAAGACGACGGGGCCCGTGAGGGCGGGGGCATCGGTCGGGGGCATCGGGGGCACGGTCCTGGCGGCAGTCGAGGGCCGCGGGACTTCACACCGGGGTCGCGCGCGGGGCAAGCCCGTCCCGCCCGGCCGGTTGACGGCCGGCAACAACCCGCCGGGCGGCCGCCCCGGCGCCGGAACGGCAGCCCGCAACGCGAAGCCCGCCCCCGCGGGGGCGGGGACGGGCTGTTCCGGTCCGGTGTCGATGGCGCCGGGCCCGCCTCCGCGCGAACGGGGGCGGGCCTCGACCGTCACGGTCGCGACGGCGACCGGTCGGGCGCGGTCAGCGGCCGTAGTAGTAGGGGGTGCCGACCGGGTATTGCGGCGCCTCGCGCACCAGCACGCCGCGCTCGCGCGGATACACGACGTAGCCGTCCACGACGGGGCCGCCGCCCGGGTAGCCGGCGGCGCGCTCGGCGCCCGCCAGGGGGCCGCCGGCCTGCGAGCCAGAGCGGTTGTAGGGGGAACCGCCCTGCGCGAAGGCGGGGGTGGCGGCCATCAGGGCGACCGCAGCCGCCAGCACGATGCGCGTCTTCATCTCAGTACCTCGTTGTCGGAAAGGATCCGCCGTTGCGGTCTCGCAGCGTCAATCGCTGCGACTGCGAAAGGTTCGCGGCGGCATGTGCGGCAGCGCACGCGACCCGCCACTGTTCGAACCTGACCGCCCGCCTAGTTTGGAGCCCGTCCAGCCAAGAGCCGGTCCAGCCAAGAGGCGGCCTCATGAGCATCGACATCGTCCTCACGGTGAACGGCACGCGCCGCACCATCCCGATCGCGGACCCGCGCGTCACCCTGCTCGACCTGCTGCGCGAGCAGCTCGGCCTCACGGGCGCGAAGAAGGGCTGCGACCGCGGCCAGTGCGGCGCCTGCACGGTCCTGGTGGACGGGCGGCGCATCAACGGCTGCTTGGCCCTCGCGGTCAGCCTCGACGGCGCCGACATCCTCACCATCGAGGGGCTGGCGCAGGGCGAGGCGCTCCACCCGGTCCAGGCGGCCTTCATCGCCCATGACGGCTTCCAGTGCGGGTTCTGCACGCCGGGCCAGATCATGAGCGCCGTCGGGCTGATCCGCGAGGCGCAGGCCGGGGACGACCCGGAGCGGGTGCGGGAGGCCATGAGCGGCAACCTGTGCCGCTGCGGCGCCTACGCGGGCATCACCGCGGCCGTCCTCGACGCGCAGCGGGCGGTCAACCAGGGAGAGGCGGCGTGAGACCCTTCGACTACGTCCGGGCGCGGGACATCGCCGGCGCCGTCGCGGCGGCGGCGGAGCCGGGCGCGGCCTACCTCGCCGCCGGCACCAACCTCCTCGACCTGATGAAGGGCGGGGTCAGCCGCCCGACCCGCCTCGTCGACATCACCCGCCTGCCGGGCCTCGCCGCCGTCACGGCGACGCAGGGCGGCGGCCTGCGGATCGGCGCGCTCGCGCGCAACAGCGACCTCGCGCACGACCAGGCCTTCGCCCGGGCCTACCCGGCGGTGGCGGAGGCCCTGCTGTCGGGCGCCTCGGCGCAGCTGCGCAACGCCGCCACGGCCGCCGGCAACGTGATGCAGCGGACCCGCTGCCCCTACTTCGCCGACACGGCGAGCGCCTGCAACAAGCGCCGGCCCGGCGCGGGCTGCGAGGCGCGCGGGGGCGAGACGCGCCTCTCGGCGGTGCTCGGCTGGAGCGAGCACTGCATCGCCACCCACCCGTCGGATTTCTGCGTGCCCCTCGTCGCCCTCGACGCGGTGGTGGAGATCGCCAGCCCGGCGGGCTCCCGGGAGGTGCCGCTCGAGGCCTTCCACCTGCTGCCCGGGGACGCGCCGGAGCGCGAGACCGTGCTGGAGCCCGGGGAGCTCGTCACCGCCCTGCGGCTGCCGGCGGAGGCGGCGGCGTTCGCCGGGCACAGCCGCTACCTCAAGGTCCGCGACCGCACCTCCTACGCCTTCGCGGTGGTCTCGGCCGCGGCGGCGCTGCGCCTCGACGGGCCGCGCATCGCCGAGGCGCGCCTCGCCCTCGGGGGCGTCGCCCTCAAGCCCTGGCGGGCCCGCGCCGCGGAGGCCGCCCTCGCGGGCCGCGAGCCCGACGCCACCGCGTTCCGGGACGCCGCCGACGCCGCCCTCGCGGGCGCGACGCCCTCCGGCGACAACGGCTTCAAGATCGAGCTCGCCCGCCGCATCGTGGCGCGGGCGCTGACGCTCGCCGCCGCCGGCACGCCCGAGCGCCTGCCGGCGCTGCCGGCCTCCGCCTTCGCGCCCATTCCCGGAGCCGCAAGCCCATGACTGACACCGCCTCCCGGCCCGACCCCGCGCCCCGGCCCCTGCGCCAGGGCTCCAGCATCGGCCAGCCGCTCACCCGCCGCGACGGGGTCCTGAAGGTCACGGGCGCCGCCCGCTACGCGGCCGACCACAGCCCCCCCGGGATGCTGCACGCCGTGATGGCGGTGAGCCGCATCGCCCGGGGCCGCGTCGCGCATCTCGACGTCGCGGCGGCCGAGGCCCATCCGGGCGTCGTCGCGGTGATGACGCCGCGCAACGCCCCCCGCCTCGCGCGCCATCCCGACGAGAAGGGCGACCCGTTCACGTTCCGGCTCGACCTCCTGCAGGACGACCGGGTGCGCTACGCCAACCAGCCCGTCGCCGTGGTGGTGGCCGAGACCCTGGAGGCGGCGACCGAGGGGGCCGCCCTGCTCGCGCCCCGCTTCGAGGCGGAGCCGCCCGCGACCGGGCTCGACGCGGACGGGCGCTTCGTGCCCGGGGCCATCGGCATCGGCGACCCGCCGGACGTCGTCAAGGGCGACGTGGAGGCGGGCCTCGCGGCGGCGTCCCGCCGGATCGAGGCGACCTACGAGACGGCCGCGCAGTACCACAACGCCCTGGAGCCGCACGCCGTGGTCGCCTCCTGGGACGGCGACCGGCTCAGCCTGGAGATGCCGAGCCAGGGGCTCGCCATGGCGCAGGGGCGCATCGCCGGCCTGTTCGGGATCGATCCCGGCGACGTCCACATCCGCAGCCCCTTCCTGGGCGGCGGCTTCGGCTCGAAGGGCATGGTGGCCGGGCCCCAGGTGCTCGGCATCATGGCGGCGCGCCTCGTCGGCCGGCCGGTGAAGCTCGTGATGCGCCGCGAGCAGATGTTCGGCCCCGTCGGCCACCGGGCACCGACCCGCCAGACCCTGCGCCTCGGCACCGACGAGGCCGGCGCCCTCACGGCCCTCGACCACCACAGCCTCACGGCGTCGAGCACCTTCGACGACTTCTTCGAGCCGAGCGGCGGCGTGTCCCACACGCTCTACGCCGCCCCGGCCATCGCCACCCGGCACGAGGCGGTGCGGCTCGACACCGGCACGCCCCTGTTCATGCGCGCCCCCGGCGAGGCGTCCGGCAGCGCGGCGCTCGAGAGCGCCGTCGACGAGATGGCGCAGGCCTGCGGCATGGACCCGCTGGCGTTCCGCCTGCGGAACTACGCCGAGGCCGAGCCGGTCTCGGGCAAGCCCTTCTCGTCGAAGGCCCTGCGGGAATGCTACGCGCAAGGGGCCGAGCGCTTCGGCTGGTCGGCCCGCCCGCTGGCGCCGCGGCAGATGCGCGACGAGGCCGGCCTGCTCGTCGGCTGGGGCCTCGGCACCGCCACCTTCCCGGCCCTGATGTTCCAGGCGCAGGCGCGGGCGGAGCTGCGCGCCTCGGGCGACGCCACCGTCGAGATCGGCGCCATCGACATGGGGCAGGGCGCCTGGACGAGCCTCGCCCAGATCGCCGCCGAGGAGCTCGGCCTCGACATCGACCGGATCGACTTCCGCATCGGCTCCTCCGACCTGCCGGACGGGGGCATCGCGGGCGGCTCGGCCCACACCGCGACCGCGGGCGCGGCGATCCACGGGGCGGCCGCCCAGGTGGTGGCGCAGCTCGCGGCCCTCGCCACGGCCGATCCGGCCTCGCCGCTCTACGGCGCCGGCAATGCCGGCGTCGTCGCCCGCGGCGGGCGCCTGCTGCGCCGGGACGACGAGGGCCGGGGCGAGGATTTCGTCGCGATCCTGGCCCGGGCCGGGCGCGGCGCCGTCGAGGGACGGGGCACCGGCGCGCCCGACCCGGCCGCCCGCGACGCCTACGCCATGCACGCGCACGGGGCGGTCTTCGCCGAGGTCAAGGTCGACCCCGACCTCGGGCAGATCCGCGCCACGCGCCTCGTCGGCGCCTTCGCGGCCGGGCGGATCATCAACCCGCGCCTCGTGCGCAGCCAGTACTACGGCGGCATGATCTGGGGCGTGTCCTTCGCGCTCCAGGAGCAGGCCGTGATGGACCCGCGCTCCGGACGGCCGATGAACGCCAACCTCGCCGAGTACCACGTGCCGGTGAACGCCGACGTGCCCTCGCTGGAGGCGATCCTGGTCGAGGAGGCCGATCCCCACGTCAACCCGCTCGGCATCAAGGGGGTGGGGGAGATCGGCGTCACCGGCACCGCGGGCGCGATCGCGAACGCGGTCTGGCACGCCACCGGGATCCGGGTGCGGAGCCTGCCGATCACCCTCGACCGGCTGCTGTGACGGGGCGGGCCGGGGCGCGCCCCGCCGACGGCGCGCGCGCCTGCGCGCGTCAGCGGCGCGCCGGCCCGCGATGCGGCAGGGCGTGCGGGCGCAGGCTGCCGGTCGCCTCCGGGGCGAGCCAGGGCGCCCGGGGGGCGGGCTGGCCCTGCTGCGCGTAGGGCGAGCGGGTGTCGGCGTAAGGGTTCGTGACGTAGCTGCTCATGAAGGCGCCGCCGGCGGGCATCCGGTCGCCGCCCTCCGCCCGCGCGCCCGTGGACGGCAGCGCGACGGCCAGAACCGCCGCGGCCGCGAGGATTGTCGGGATCGCGCGGGACGCCTTGACGAGACGGGACATGGAAACCTCCGTTCGCGTCCGTCCCCGCCTCCACTCGGGATCCTTGCGGGACCGGAGGAACGAGGAGGGATATCGGCCCTCCCGCCCCGGACCCCCGTGCGCCGGCGCACGCGGCTCTCCGGCCGCCCGCGGGCGCGGACGCACCCCGATCCGGCCGGCTGCGGCCGGCGGAATCGGAAAGGTGCAGCGGTCCCAAGGAGTTGGGGGCATTCCGGGACGGTCCGGGCGCCGTTCCGGCGCCGGGCCGCGCCGGGCCAGATATGCATCTGCTGCATGAATATCCCGGAGTGGCCCGCCCTGCATTCCCTGCGGGCGGGACTCTCACGGCAGGAGGTGCGCGTCCATCCAGCCCGCGGGCGCCGGCGGCACGCGCCGCGTGATCCACGCGCTGACCTCGTCGGGCGTGTCGAACACCCGCGTGCCCGGCAGGGCCGCGCAGGGCCCGTAGGCGGCCGCGACGCGCCACTTGTGACGGAGCTCGGGCGGATGCGGCATGCCGGGCATCAGCCGCACCAGGACGGAGACGAGGCGGTCGTCGAGGTAGATCAGGCAGCCGTCCTGATCGGCGCCGTCCCGCTCGAGACGGACGTGTCGCTGCGTGATCGTCCCCGTCATGCCGACCCTTGTCCCGCGCCGCCGGACGGGCCACCCGCCCGCGATCAACTCTAGCGTGCTACTTCCCATCCACGATTGACACCGGTTAAGACCCGGTGAAGGGCGGCGGCGGGACAGCCCGGCTTCGCCCCGGTGCGGCGCTGAGCGCGGCGCTGAGCGTCGCACCCGGATCGCACGGTCCGGCCGCGCCCTCAAGCGCGGCGCGGCGGGATCGCCGGGGCAAGGCGGGGCGCCGGCGGCTGCGCGGCGTGACCGCCCTCCGGCGCGGGGCGGGGCCGCGCCGGCTAAGACGGCCGGCACCGGCCGCGAAACCCTGCTACAAGCCCGCGCCGGGCCGACGCGGCAGGGGAGGGACGGGGCCGATGGACGACGAGACGTTTCGCACCTGGGCGCACCGCGCCGCCGACTGGTCGGTCGACTACCTCGCGGGCGTGGGCGAGCGGCCGGTGCGGGCGCAGGTCGCCCCCGGGGAGGTCTACCGCCGGCTGCCCGCCGCGCCCCCGGACGCGGGCGAGCCCATGGCGGCGCTGTTCGAGGACCTCGACCGCCTCATCATGCCGGGCATGACGCACTGGCAGCACCCGCGCTTCTTCGCCTACTTCCCGGCCAATGCCAGCCCGCCCTCGGTGGTGGCCGAGTTCGTGACCGCGGCGCTGGCCGCCCAGTGCATGCTCTGGCAGACCTCGCCGGCCGCGACCGAGCTCGAGACCCGGGTGATGGACTGGCTGCGCCAGATGATCGGCCTGCCGGCCGGCTTCGCGGGCGTGATCCAGGATTCCGCCTCCGGCGCCACGCTCGCCGCCCTCCTGACCGCCCGGGAGCGGGCGCTCGGCTGGGCGGGCAACCTCGAGGGCCTGTCCGGGCAGCCGCGCCTGCGGGTCTACGCCTCGGCAGAGGTCCATTCCTCCGTCGACAAGGCCGTGCGCATCGCCGGCATCGGGGACGCCAACCTCGTGCGCATCCCGGTCGCCGGCCCGCTCCACGGCATGGACCCGGCCGCCCTCGAGGCGGCGATCCGGGCCGACCGCGCGGCGGGATTCCGCCCCGCCGCGGTCGTGGCCTGCCTGGGGGGCACCAGCATCGGCGCCTGCGACCCGATCGAGGCCGTGGCGGAGGTGGCGCGCCGGCACGACCTCTTCCTGCACGTCGACGCCGCCTGGGCCGGCAGCGCCATGATCTGCCCGGAATTCCGCGACCTGATGCGGGGGGCCGAGGCCGCCGACAGCCTGGTGTTCAACCCCCACAAGTGGCTGTTCACGCATTTCGACTGCTCGGCCCATTTCGTGCGCGACCCGAAGGCCCTCACCGACACGCTCGGCATCCGGCCGCCCTTCCTGCGCACCCTCGGGCAGGAGGGCTTCGTCGACTACAACGAGTGGTCGGTGCCCCTCGGGCGCCGCTTCCGGGCCCTGAAGCTGTGGTTCGTGATCCGCTCCTACGGCGTCGAGGCCCTGCGGGCGATGATCCGCGACCACGTCGCCTGGGCCCGCGACCTGGCGGAGCGCGTGGCGGCGCACCCGGATTTCGAGCTCGTCACCGGCCCGATCCTGTCGCTCCTCAGCTTCCGCTACGCCCCGCGCGGGGCCGACGACCTCGACGCCCTCAACGCCCGCCTGCTCGCGCGCATCAACGACGACGGCCGCACCTACCTGACCCAGACCCGGCACGACGGCCGCTTCGTGATCCGCTTCCAGGTCGGCCAGACCTCGACCACGCGGGACGACGTCATGGCGGCCTGGGACGCGGTGCGGGAGATCGCCGGGGAATTGCGGGCTGGGTGAGGGCCGGCGCCCGGCCGGGCCTCAGGCGAGGCGGGGCGCGCGCCGGGCCGGCCGCCGCGAGCCTGACCCGCGCCGCGCCTCACGTCCGGCTCGGCAGCCAGGTCGCCAGGATCGGCAGCGCGACCAGGATCCCGAGCCGGACGAGGTCGGTGACGATGAACGGCGCGACCCCGCGGAAGATCGTCGAGAACTTGAGGTCGCCGATCACGCTCTTGATCACGAACACGTTCATGCCGACGGGCGGGTGGATCAGCCCGAGCTCGACCGTCATGACGATGATGACGCCGAACCAGATCGGGTCGAATCCGAGGGCGGTGATCACCGGGAAGACGATCGGCACCGTCAGGATGATCATGGCCATCGCGTCCATGAGGCATCCGAGCACGAGGTACATGAGCAGGATCAGCATCAGGACGCCGTGGCGGCCGAGCCCGAGCCCGGTCAGGAACTCGGTCACCTTCTGGGGCGTGCCCGTGATGGTGAGGAAGTAGCCGAACAGCAGCGCCCCGATCAGCACCGTGAACACCGCCGCCGCCGTGCGGGTGGCCTGGAGGAGCGAGCGCAGGATCGCCTCGCGCGACAGGCGCCGGCGCAGGATCCCGATCAGGAAGGCGCCGCCCGCCCCCATGCCGCCGGCCTCCGTCGGGGTGAAGAGCCCGCCGTAGAGGCCGCCGATGACGAAGACGAAGAGCAGGAGCGAGGCCCAGACCCCGCGCAGGGCCCGGACGCGCTCGGGCCAGGTCGACCGCGGGCCGCGGGGCAGGAGGTCGGGCCGCACGAGGCCGATGAGCGCGAGGGTCAGGATGTACATCGCGACCGCGAGGAGGCCGGGCACGATGCCGGCCATGAACAGCTTGCCGATGTCCTGCTCGGTGATGATCCCGTAGACGACGAGCACGGTGGAGGGCGGGAACATCGCCCCGAGGGTGCCGCCGGCCGCGATCGTGCCGGCCGCGAGGGTCTGGGGATAGTCGTAGCGGCGCATCTCCGGGTAGGCGACGGTGGAGAAGGTCGCGGCGGTCGCGACCGACGAGCCCGAGATCGCCGCGAAGGCGGCGCTCGCCAGGATGGTGGCGAAGCCCAGGCCCCCGCGCAGGTGCCCCAGCACGGTGTTGGCGGCGCGGAACAGCTCGCGGCTCATGCCCGAGTTCGACACGAACGCGCCCATGAGCAGGAACATCGGGATCACCCCGAAGGTGTAGTCCGTGACCGTGCGCATCGAGGTCTGGCCGATGAGCTTCAGGGCCGGCCCGAACCCTCCGACGAGCCCGAAGCCGCAGACGCCGACGAGGCCCATGGCCATGCCGACGGGAACCCGCAGGAGCATCAGGACGAACAGCGTGACGAAGCCGAGGATCGCGACGGCATCCGGGTCCATCATCGCCGCGCTACTCCACGGGCTCGAGGGAGTGGGCTTCGTTGACGCGCTCGGGCGCGGCGACGAGGCGGAATGTGCGCACCGCGATCAGGATCACCGCCGAGACGTCGCCGAGCCAGGCGACCGCGAAGAACGGCCAGGTCGGCCATTGCAGGTCGTAGGTGAGGACGTTCTGGACGTAGGTCTGCGCGACCTTGTCGAACAGCATGATGGTCTGGACGGTGACGACGAACAGCAGCACCAGCGTCGCGAAGACGTCGATGACGCGCTTCATCGTGGTGCCGGCGAGCTCCCAGACGAGGTCCACGGTGATGTGGGCGCCGCGGTAGCTCGTCGCCGCGATGCCCCAGAAGATCAGGATGCCGAGGAGCATGCGTCCGACATCGTAGCCGTCCGGGATCGACACCGAGAAGAAGTAGCGCAAGAGGACCGACACGAAGATGTCCGCCGCGACGAGCCCGACGAAGGCCGCGGCGATCCACTCGATGCCGGCGATGAAGCGGTCCATCCCGCTCGGGTCGGACCGCTCGGCCGGCGTGACCGGTTCCGGGATCCCGGCCGGCATGGGGTGCCTCATCGCGTCGTCTCCCGTCAGGTCCCGGTCATCGCGCCGGCCCGGCGCAGGTCGGGGCGCCGGGCCGCTGGCCGTGCGGCAGGGGGGCCGGCCGCGCGGCCCGGCCCCTCGCTCCCGCCCCGCCGGTTCAGTAGGCCGCGTCGTGCTTCCTCAGGCTGTCCTTCAGCTCCGCCAGCGCCCGGTCGGGATCGACGCCGACCTTGCGGACCGCCTCCGACCAGGCGCTCGTGAGCGGCTCGGCGGCCTTCCGCCAGGCGGCGAGCTGCTCGGGGGCGAGGGGGTAGACCTCGTGCCCGGCGAGCCCCTTCATCCGGGTGCGCCCGGCGGCCTCGAAGTCGATCCACGGCCCGGCGACCTTCTCGGCCCATTCGGGCGTGCAATGGTCGTCGATGACCTTCCTCTGGGCCGGCGTCATGCCGTCGTACTTGGCCTTGTTGATGTTGTAGGTGAACACCGTCGTGTAGAGCGGCTCGTCGACGTGGTAGCGCACCACCTTGTCGATCCCGAACAGGAAGACCGAGCCCCAGGGGAAGAAGATCGCCTCGGCGACGCCGCGGTCCAGCATGTCGCGCGCCTCGGGCGCGGAGCCCTGCACGTTGGTGGCGCCGAGCAGCGTGTCGAGCTGCCCGATGGTGCTCTGGGCGGGGCGGACCTTCAGGCCCTTGAGGTCGGCCGGCACCGCGATCTTCTTGCGGGCGTGGATCGAGCCCGGATCGTGCACGAAGGCGAAGCAGAACTTCGTGTCCTTCATCTCGGTCTCGGCGTAGCGGCGGTACCAGGCGTCCAGCGCCTGGGTGCCCTTGTGGCCGTCGTTGAAGGTGAAGGGGATCTGCCCGACCGCGATGACGGGGAAGCGCCCGGGCTGGTAGCCGGGATTGACGTAGCTGACGTCCGCGATCCCGTCGCGCGCCATGTCGTAGTGGTCGAACGCCTTGCCGAGCTGCTCGGAGGGGAACAGCACCGACTTGATCGTGCCGCCGGACGCCTTCTCGATGTCGGCCGCCCAGGCCCGCGTGGCCGGCACGAGGGGATGGGCCGGGGGCAGCCAGATCGAGATCTTGAGCTGGACCGTCGGGTCCTGGGCCGCGGCCGGGCCCGCGAGCAGGGTGCCCGCCGTCAGGAAAGCCGCGCACCACGCGCGCGTCGCACGAAACCTCATCGTCGTCCTCCCGGCCGGCCTCGGGGGCCGTTGTCGTGTCGGGGCCGCGTCGCCGGCGGCCCCGGGGCTCGTTCGTGACGTCCGGATCACCCGGCCGGCATCCGCTCGCGCGGTCGCGGTCGGCGTCGGGACCGTCGCGGGTGATTATGACGGATCTCTACGCCTTGCCGAGCCGGGATCGCCCGACGGACCGGGGAAAGCGCCGAAAAATCCGCGGCCCTTGCGCGGACCGGGCCGTCTGCCGGACCCGGTGGGGCGACGCGGCGGCGCGGCCGGGCCTACTCGGGGGCCGGCCGGCCCGGATGGGGCGCGCCCGACCGCTCCGGGCTCGGATGCGGCGCCTCCGGGGGCCCGCGCATCGCGCGCGCGGCCTGGTGCGAGGCCTGGAGCATGTGCAGCGCGGCGCGCAGGATCACCCCGGCCCCGTAGCCGGCCTGGAGCGCCACCGTGGCCACCACGACGTTCGCCAGCACCGGGCGCGACCCGCCGAGCCCCGCGAGGGCGAGCCCCCCGGCCACCAGGGTGGCGAGGATCACCGCGCCGAGGACCACCAGCAGGGCGGGCACGCGCGCGATGACGCTGAGCACCGCACCCGCACAGAACAGGCAGACCGCAAAAGCCACCATGACCGGCTCCGCATCCGTGGTTCGTCACGCCTGGGCCGAACCGGAGGCACCACTTCCCAACCGCGATGGCAGCCCGAAGATCCGAACGCCCGACGACCGGCCCCGAGCGCCGGCCCCGCGGGATGGCCTGGCCCGGGACCCTGCCGGCCGGGAGGGTCCCGCCCCGGACGATACGGCAAGCGACCCCTCGATGCCAGGATTATGGCTCAGCTTCGGTCCCGGTCGGTCCGGGTCGCCGCCGGGGCGCCCCGGCGCGGCGCCGGCCCGGGCGCCCCGGCGCGGCGCCGGCCGGTCGAGGCACCGCCTGACGGCGTGGGACTAAACCTGACATCGCCGGCGCCGATCCTTACACGTTCTGGCTGCTTCTCGTCTCCCCACGCAGTGTGAAAATTGATAGTTAATAATTCGCTAAGGCAAGCAATGGCAGGCGCGTGACAGGTTCAGTATAGGATCATGGATCCTACGAAGTCACGGGCCACATCATCGGAACGACGCGGGATTCGGCATGGCGAGTACGACCAGCCGATCCGGTCTGTCCGGGAAAGCCGTCGCGTGCCTCCCTGCGTGCGGGAGGTGTTCGTGCTCACGAAAAGCCCTTTTGACGGTACGGTCATGGAAGCGGGGGACGTCGCGCCCTCCACGACGCGGGGGGCGGTCGCGACGAGCCGTGCCAAGCGCGGCCTCGACATCACGGCCTCGGCCGCCGCCCTGATCCTCCTGAGCGTCCTGTTCGGGATGATCGCGCTCGCCATCCTGGCGCTCCAGGGCCGGCCGATCTTCATCCGGCACCGCCGCATCGGCCGGAACGGGGTGAGCTTCCCGTGCCTGAAGTTCCGCACGATGGTGCGGGACGCCGACGCCGCGCTGACCCGGCACCTGGCCGAGAACCCGGGCGCGATGCTGGAGTGGCAGGCCACGCGCAAGCTCAAGAGCGACCCGCGGATCACCGCCCTCGGCAAGGTCCTGCGGGACACCAGCCTCGACGAGCTGCCGCAGCTGGTCAACATCCTGCGCGGCGAGATGAGCCTCGTCGGCCCCCGGCCGATCGTCGACGAGGAGGCCAAGCGCTACGGCGCCGCCTTCGCCGACTACAAGCAGGTTCGGCCGGGCCTCACCGGCCTCTGGCAGTGCAGCGGCCGGAACGACGTCAGCTACGAGCGCCGCGTCATGCTGGACCGGCAGTACATCCGGACGTGGTCCTTCACGCAGGACCTCGCCATCATCCTGAAGACCGTGCCCGCGGTGATCAAGTCGCGCGGCGTCTACTGACCGTCGATCGAGGCCGGGCCGCGGCGATCCGCGCCCGCCCGCCCCGCCGCGGCCCGAGGGCCGCGGCACGCCCCTTTGTCCCGGAGCCCCCGATGACCAACCGAGAGGTCGAGCATGCTGCGCGTTAACCCGGCTCGGCTGCCGATCCCTCCGATGGAGGCGGAGCGTCCCGCCGCCTCCGTCACCCTGCGGACGCTCTGGGGGATCCTGCGCCGCTCCGGTGCGAGCATCGCCGCGAGCGTGGCCCTCTGCGTCGCGGCCGCGGCGCTGTTCGTGACCTTCAGCGTGCCGACCTACGTCGCCTCGACGCAACTCCTGATCGAGCCGCAGCGCCAGCAGCAGCTCCTCATGTTCGAGCCCGGCATGCTCGACCTGACGCTCGACAACGCGCAGGTGGAGAGCCAGGTCGAGCTGCTGCGCTCCGAGCGGATCACCACCGCGGTCGTCAACGCCCTCAAGCTCACCCGCAACCCCGAGTTCCAGAAGGAGGAGGGGCTGCTCGCCTGGATCCGCGGCCCGGCCACCGACGAGGTGCTCGAGCGGACCGAATCCGAGAGCCTGCGGGTCGCCACCGGCCTCCTGTCCAACCGCGTCGGGGTGCGCCGGGTCGGGCAGTCCTACGTCATCGAGATCACGGCGCGGGCCTACCGCCCCGAGCTCGCCGCCGAGATCGCCAACGCCTACACGGCCGCCTACCTGCGCGACCAGTTCGACGCCAAGGCGCAGGTGGCGCGCAGCGGCGTCGACTGGCTGCAGGCGCGCATCTCCGACCTGCGCGGGCACCTCAGCGAGACCGCCCGGGCGGTGGAGGACTTCAAGACCCAGAACGACCTCGCCACGGGCAACGGCGGCCTGCTCATCGAGCAGCAGCTGAGCGAGATGAACAGCCAGCTCGTCTCCGCCAGGGCGCAGACCTCGCAGACGGCCGCGCGCCTCGCCCGGGTGCGGGCCGTCACCGAGGCGGGGGCGGGCAGCGCCGCCGTCGCCGAGATCATCAACAACCAGGTCATGACCAACCTGCGGCAGCGCCAGCAGGAGGCGGCGCAGCGCGAGGCCGACCTGCGCGAGCGCTACGGCCCGCGCCACGAGGCCGTCGCGGCCGCGCACCGCGAGGTCGAGCAGGCCGAGCGGGACATCGGCGCCGAGATGCGGCGCATCGCCCAGGTCTACCTGAGCGACCACGACATCGCGGTCGCCCGCGAGCGCGGCATCGAGACCGAGATCCGCCGCCTCATCGGCGAGGCGGACCGCCGGCGGATGGCGCGGGTCACCCTCTCGGAGCTCGAGGCGCAGGCCCAGAGCTACCGCCGGATGTACCAGAACCTCCTCGAGAAGCTGTCGGAGACGATCCAGAAGGAGACCCTCCCGATCACGAGCGCCCGCGTGATCGCGCCGGCGGCGACGCCGCTCGACAAGAACACGCCCCGCACGAAGCTGACGCTCGCGCTCGGCGGCGCCGTCGGGCTGCTCCTCGGCATCGCGATCTGCACCGCGCGCACGCGCTTCGACCAGACCGTGCGCAGCGCCGCCGACATCCAGCGCGCCTACGCCGGCGTGGACTGCCTCGGCCTCGTCCCGGCCCTCCGGCCGGCCCTGCCCGGGCCGCTCGGCCTGGGACTGCCCGGGCCGCGCAAGGGGCTGCTCGGGCCGCTCAAGGGGCCGCCCGGCCCGGGCCTGCCCGGGCCGCACAAGGCCCCCCTCGGCCTCGAGGTGGTCGAGGCGCCGTTCTCGCCCTTCACCCGAGCCATGCGGGGCGTGAAGGTCGCGATCGACGTCGCCCGCGAGGGGCGCACGATCACGACCATCGGGGTCGCGTCGATCTCCCCGGGCGAGGGGAAGAGCAGCATCGCCCTCAACCTCGCCGCCCTCTCGGCCCAGGCCGGCTGCCGGACCCTGCTCATCGACGCCGACTTCCTGGAGGCGGCGCTCAGCCGCGCCCTCGTCCCGGGGGCGACCGCGGGCCTCCTCGAGATGCTCGCCGAGCGCGGCGACGCGATCCAGCCGACCGCGGTCCCGCGCCTCGACGTCCTGCCGGCGGTGTTCGCGGCCCCGGTGGCCCAGTCGAGCGAGATCCTGCGCTCCCCCCAGATGCAGGCGCTGCTCACGTCGCTCGCCTCCGCGTACGAGCTCGTCGTCATCGACATCTCGGCGATGCGCTCGGCCATGGACGTGCGCGCCCTCGGCCGGATCCTCGACGGCGTCCTGCTCGTCGCCGCCTGGGGCGAGACCGAGGTCTCGAGCCTCGCGGACGCGGCCGGCTCGCTCGAGGCGGCCCAGGCCCAGGTCCTCGGCATCGTGCTGAACAAGGTGCGCGACACCGAGGCCGTGTCGCGGGCGATCTGAGGAGCCGCGCGCCGATGCCGCCCCGCTTCCTCCGCCGCCCGGGCCCGGGCGTCCACGTCCCCCTGCCGCGCTCCCCCGCCCCCCGGGCGGGGGAGCCGCGCGTCGCGGCCGGGGCGCCGCCGCGCGCCGGCGCCGCCCCGGACGTCCGGGGGGCGGACCGGTGCCGGCCCGCCCCCCGGGCCCGCCGCCCGGGCGCCACCGCGGGCCTCCCCGCGGCGGCGCCCGCGGCGTCAGCGGGCCAGCGCCACGGTGCCGGGGGCCGGTGCCGCCGCCCGGGGCTTCTGCGGGGCGTCGTCGGGGTTCCCCTTCTCGACCTTCAGCACGTCGCCGGGCTGGATCGCGTCGGTCTCGGCCACGGCGATCTCGCTCGGCCCGCCCGGTCCCTGCCGCACGACGGCGTAGACCGGGGCGCTCCGCTCGGCGGCGAGCCGGCTCGTGAGCGCCTGCGGGGCCGTCACCTCGCTGTCGACGATGAGCGCCCGCACGGTCTCGGCCTTCTCCTGCAGCTTGGCGAGGCGCATCTGCGCCTCCCGCAGGTCGGCCAGCACCGTGTTCTGGCGCTGGTTCTTCAGGTCCAGGATGGTGCGGTCGTTGCGGCTCACGTCCTGGCGCGAGCGGGAGATCGCCAGGACGTTGTCGAGCCGGGCGCTCTCCATCTGGGCCACCGTCTGCTCCAGGGCGAGCTGGCGCGGGCTGATCGTCAGGCCCCGCTGCATCAGGGCGTTGATGCTGTCGAGCTCCTTGCGGGCGAGGCCGAGCTGCCGGTCCTGCGAGACGATCTTCGCCTGCAGGGTCTCGATCTCGGCGTCGATCAGCGCCTTGGCCTGGGTCAGGGCGTCGACCTGGGAGCGCAGGGTCGTCCGCCGGGTCTCGAACAGCGCCTGCTCCTCCCGCATGGCGTCGGCGACCGCCGGGACGGCGCGCTGGCTCGTCACCGCGTCCGGGAACCTGATCGCGGGCTCGTCCCGCATCTCCGCCTCGAGCCGGGCGCGGCGGGCCATGAGGGCGCTGCGCTCGACCATGACGTCGCGCAGCTCGCCGCGGGCGCTGATCGCGTCCCGGGTCAGGCGCTGCACGTCCATGTCCCGGGTCCGGAAGTAGCCGCCCGCGAGGCTCACCGCCTGCACCACGGTGAGGTTCGGCCGGTAGGGGTAGGCGCCCGGCTTGTCGACCCGGCCCACCACGTAGATCGGCCGGAACTGCGCGACCTCGACCGAGGCGTCGGGCCGCGCCGTCAGGCCGACCTTCTGCTGGAGCCGCTCGCTGATCAGGCTGCCGGCCTCGCCCGTGGTCAGGCCGCCGACCGCGAGCTCGCCGACGAGGGGCAGGGCCAGCTTGCCGCCGGCATCGACCGTGAACTCGCCCGAGAGCGGCTCCCAGGCGTAGGTCTCCCCCCGGGCGGCGCGCCACTCGGTGACCTTCAGGCGGATGCGGTCCTGGGCACCGAGCTGGTAGCGCTCCTCCGCCGCGCCGACGGGGCCGACCAGCACGGTCGTTGCCAGCAACGCGCAAATCACAGGACGTACCATCAATCCGTTCTCCACCGTAATGTCCCGCTTCGGCACCCGATGCGGCGCCGGCGTCTCGGGTCGTTGATAATAAATACGCCGAGTTTCGTCAATATGTGATTTGACAGAAGCTCAATAAAAACTGTAGCATGCGGTCTTATTGCTGGGTTGAGCAGCGATAGACTTGCGATTTCACGAGGCGTGAACGATGCGCATCATCATCCCGGACTACGAGGCGGGCTCGGAGCGGGCGCTTGGCCGAGGCCGCGCATCCCGGCGCCCGCGCGGGGCCGCGAGGCTGCTTGCGGGAGCGGGCCGGGTCGCCGGCACCCTCGCGGGATACGCCTGGATCTACGGCCTTCTCGCCGGGGCGCACCTGCTCGCCTGGGCCGACCGCGTGCGCGGGGCCCTGGCCGGCACCCCCGGCGCCGCGCGGGCGGGGGAGGCGGCCCGGCCGCCGGGGACGGGCGCGGCCTCGCCGGGCGCGGACTTGCGGAGCGCGGACTTGCGGAGCGCGGACTTGCGGAGCGCGGACTTGCGGAGCGCGAACTTGCCGGACGCGAACTTGCCGGGCGCGGACCTGCGCATCGCCGTCGGCCTCGCGACCGCCGGGCGTCCCGCCGTGGCCCGGGAGATGCTCGCGCGCCTCGCGCGGCAGTCGCGGCGCCCGGACGCCGTGATCGTCGCGGTGCCCACGTCGGCCGACCTCGGCCCGGCGCCGACGGCGGGCGGCCGGGTTCGGGTGCTCACCGGAGCCCGGGGCCTGACCCGGCAGCGCAACGCCATCCTGGCGCAGGCCGGGGACGCCGACCTCATCTGCTTCTTCGACGACGACTTCGTGCCCGGCGACGACTACCTGGCGGCGGTCGCCGCCGCCTTCGCGGCGGATCCGGAGCTGGCGGGGGCCACCGGCCTCGTGGTGGCGGACGGGATCACGGGGGCGGGCTACACGGTGGCGCAGGCCGAGGGCCTGCTCGCCCGCGGACCGGGCCGGACCGCCTCGGACCCGCCCGGGGCGGCGCCCACGGTCTACAGCGCCTACGGCTGCAACATGGCCTTCCGCCTCTCCGCCATCCGGGCCGGGCGCCTCGCCTTCGACGAGCTCCTCCCCGCCTACGGCTGGCTCGAGGACGTGGATTTCAGCCGGCGCGTCGCGCGGTTCGGGCGCCTGGCGCGGATCGAGGGGGCCGTCGGGGTGCATCTCGGGGTCAAGGGCGGCCGCCAGTCCGGCCGGCGCTTCGGCTACTCGCAGATCGCGAACCCGGTCTACCTCGTCGGCAAGGGCAGCTACGCCTGGCCGCGGGCGGCCTGGCTGATGGGCCGCAACATCGCCATGAACCTCGCGCGGGCCGCGACGCCCGAGCCCCACATCGACCGGCGCGGCCGGGCCGCCGGCAACGCCCGGGCCCTGGCCGACCTCGTGCGCGGCCGCCTCCACCCCACCCGCATCGCCGACCTCCCCTGAGCGGCCGCACTCACCGACAAGGACGGATCCTCGCCATGATCGAACGGGTGGTCGTGCTCAGTGACGACGCGGTGGAGAGCGGCGGGGCGGCCGGGATCGCGCTGCGCTCCGTGCGGCTCCTCGCCGCCCGGGGCATCCCCGTGACGGTGCTCAACGGCAGCCAGGAGGCGGAGGCGCTCGCGCGGGTGCCGGGCGTCACGCAGCACGCCCTCGGGGCGCAGAGCCTGACGGGGGGAGCGCGCGCGGCGGCGGCCGTGCGGGGCGTGTACAGCCCCGACGCCGCGCGCTTCGTCGACCGGTGGATCCGGGAGAACGACACCCCGGGCACGGTCTACCACCTGCACAACTGGCACAAGGTCCTGTCGCCCTCCGTGTTCCGGCCGCTCGGCCGCGTGGCCGACCGGCTGGCGATGACCGCGCACGACTACTTCCTGGTCTGCCCGAACGGCGGCCAGTTCGACTTCCAGGCCGGCAGCGCCTGCGAGCGCGTGCCGATGTCGGGCGCGTGCCTGGCGACGCAGTGCGACCGCCGGCACTACGGCCACAAGCTCTGGCGCGCCGCGCGCCAGGCGGTGCGCCAGCGCGTGATCGACCTCGCGCGGACCCGGGCGACGGTCGTCGCGGTCCACGACGGCATGCTGCCCTACCTCGCGCGGGGCGGGATCGCCCCGGACCGGACCGTGGTGGTGCGCAACCCCGTCACGCCCTGGCGGGCGACGCGCGTGCGCGCCGAGGAGAACCGCGAGTGCCTGTTCGTCGGGCGGCTCGAGAAGGACAAGGGCGTCGACGTGGTCGCGGCGGCCGCCCGGGAGGCCGGCGTGCCGCTGCGCATCGTCGGCGACGGCCCGCTCAAGGACGCGCTCCTGCGCGAGCATCCCGAGGCGCAGGTCATGGGCTGGCGCTCGCCCGAGGAGATCGCGGGCCTCGTCGGCCGCGCGCGGCTGCTGATCGTGCCGACCCGCTGGCGCGAGACCTTCGGCCTCGTCACCCTGGAGGCCGTCATGAGCGGGCTCCCGGTGCTGGTCTCCCGCCACGCGCTCATCGCCCGCGAGGTGGCGGAGCTCGGCTGCGCCGAGACCTGCGACCCCTACGACCGGGCCGGGATCAGCGCCGCCCTCGCCCGGCTGGCGGCGGATGACGGGGCGGTGCGGGGCATGAGCCTCGCCGGCGCGCAGCGCGCGCGCGCCCTCGCGCCGACCCCGGAGGCGTGGTGCGACGAGCTCCTGGCGCTCTACGGCCGCATCCTCGCGACCGCCGGCCGGCCGGCGACCGGCGGCGCCCGCCGCGATCCGCGCCCGCCGCTCGCGGACGGAAGGCGCGGGCCCGGTGCCGGCCCGCTCCGCGGGGCGGCCGCGGTCCCGGCCGAGGCCGGGCATCCGCATCCCTAGGGCCGGGTCCGACGGCCCGGACACCGGTTCGCCCTAGGCCTTCCCCCCGAACAAGGGGCTGGCGCCGCGGCCGGACCGGCCGCGGGTCGGGAGGCGCGGCCGGCGATCGATCGAGGCGCGCGACGCGTGAGGAGAGGGGCACCATGGCGGTTCTTGTGACGGGCGGG
>NZ_QOWC01000149.1 GCF_003574465.1 Methylobacterium crusticola | reverse complement strand
CGGCACTAGGTAGGCCATGATCTGGCGCTGGCCATTGGGCAGGACCTTGTAGCGGCAGGCGTAGCCGTCGAGGACGAGGTGGACGTTGTCGGGCACGTCGCCTTCCCGTTTCAGGTCGACCCGTGCGCCCACCTTCCTGACCCGGGGCACCAGGGCGGCGAGGGCCGCACGGTCGTTGTCGGCTAGTGTCTCGAAGCTCTCGAGCTTGCGGATCAGCGCGTCCTGCATCGGCCCACATCACGTGATGAAGACCATCACGCTAGGTCAGAAAAGCGACACACACGACAGCTTATGATGGGAATTTGCGCGCGCAGACAATAAACGTCGTAGAGAAGGCCGTCGCCTGCAGACCTACGACCCAATGAGGACGGATCGGTCCGAGTCTACCTGGTCACCAACTCGCGGTATCGAGAAGGGATCGAACGCCTTGGTAATAACGTCGGGGGGCGTGCCCGTGCCAGTGTCGGTGACGCACAGCGACAGGTACGACAATGCGGCTTGAGATCGCTCGTATGAGTGTCAAACCGCCCCGCCCCACTCAGAACAAGATCAAGCAATGGAAACAAGCAAAGCCATCAATACGGCCTCCTCCCCCATCTTTGGATCACCACAACCAGCCCCAGAATGACTGTCAGGGTGCACAGCACGGCGAGCAGCGCCTGGTTGATTGGCAGCAGGTCCTCGAGGGGTGCGAACGCGTAGATCACGAACCCGACCAGGCCGGCGAAGCCTCCGATCCAGGCCAGGAGCCAGTCGCGCTGATCCACCGTCGATCCTTTCAGTATCTGCGGCTCCTGTATGGGGCGCTGCATACCGGCGTCTCGGGCGCGTTGAGCCTCAGGGGCCGACACGGCCAACTTGGCGGGCGAGTGCCTCGCGCCAGCCGAACGGCGCTGTCGTGCCCCGCATCCCCATACGAGCCTCGACGTTGGTCAGCACGCGCAGCCAGTGCTCGGCCGAGAGTTTCGTCAAATCGCGTCCGAGCCCGAGATTGACGGCGGCGGCCACGGTCGCGTCGCACCACGCGAACGGGAGATGGGATAGATCGGCGGCGTCCGGCATAGGCGTTCCAAACTTTCGAGAATGACCGAAACGGTGGAGGATCACTCAACGCTCTTGACGGTTCGTACCATCGTTGAACCTGCTGCCCTGGCACGCCGTGTACGACCGGGCTCAACGCTTTTTGGAAAAGTGGAAAAGCGGGCGTTAGAAAAAAACGGCGTTAGGCATCCTTGCGCCATCACCATGGACGGCAGGAAGGACATGCGGGGGCGATGGCCGAGGCGCCGGCGGACGCTGGAAAGCGGGACCCGACGCCAGGAAGGCCGCCAAGGCGCTCGCCGTGATCAAGGATCTCGCGGGATGCGCGCTGGTGGGAGCGTGGTCGCGAGCAGCATCGTCGCCGTGGTCGCAGCCCATTCATCCTGACGGCGACAGGAAGCTCATCGCCGGCCTCTTCGCTGGCGCGCTGATGCTGCTACCAGGCCCTGCATCCCCCATGAGTGCCGATCTTACGCGTCAACGGTGAAGCAGGCCCCGGGTGGGCGACCGTCACGGGGTACATCTTCGTTGGTCGCGAACGAGGCAGGCCGAGACTTGTTGAGGATGCCATGCCAGAGGATCGCCCGCGACAAGGCGCCCCTGGGACCCCGTGACCTTGGCCTGAGAGTTGAAACGCACGTCGGTCCGCACTCTTTGAGACCAGGATGACGATGGCCTAACTTCTTGGGGCGATGCCCACGCCAAGTCGTTACATGGGCAGATGGCGCGTATTGCCACCGCCCCGGCCGGAGTCGACACGTTGAAGCCACCTGATTTCCAGGCGCTGTTCGAGGCGACACCCACACCTCTCCTGGTCGTATCGCCCCCCGATTGGACTATCGTCGCAGCGAACGACGCCAGGCTCCACGTGACCGGCACCACGCGGGAGGGCCAAGTCGGCCGCCGGCTGTTCGACCTGTTTCCCGACGACCCGTCCGACCCGAAAGCCGACGGCGTGCGGAACCTAGGCGCCTCGTTCGAGCGCGTCCTCGCCACCAAGGCGCCCCATACCATGGCGGTGCAGCGCTACGCGGTGCGCGACGCGGCCGGCCGCTTCGAGGAACGTTGGTGGAGCCCCGTCAACATGCCGGTGCTCGGCGCGGACGGCGAGGTCGCCCTGATCATCCACAAGGTGGAGGAGGTGACAGAGATCGTCCGCCTGCGGGGCGAGGCCGATGCGAGCGACCGATTAGCGCGCGGTCAGCGAGAGGTCATCACGCGCCTGCTCGCGGCCGAGGCGGAGCTTCGCGAGAGCGAGGCACGCTTCCGGCTCATGGCGGACGCCGTTCCGCAGATCATCTGGATGACCGACGCCGAGGGCCGCGTCGAGTTCTTCAACAGGCAGTGGTCGGACTACACCGGCGTGCCCTACGAACCGACGACGGCGGCTCAAGTGGCCGCCACCCACGTGCATTCAGATGACGCGGGCGCCACGATGGCAGCCTTCGACGCGGCGCGACGCTCGGGCAGCACCTTCTTGATCGAGCACCGCATCCGCTCGGCATCGGGTGACTACCGCTGGTTCCTGGTCCGTGCCGAGCCATACCGGGACCCAGCCTCCGACGAGGTGGTGCGCTGGTTCGGGGCTTCGGTGGACATCCACGACCGCAAGCTGGCGGAGGAGGCGCTGCTGGCGCTCAACGCCAACCTGGAACGCGAGGTGGTGGAGCGCACCCGCGAGCGGGGCCTGATCTGGCAGCACAGCCTCGATCCGCTGTCCGTCATCGACATGAACACGGCCATCTTCGACGCGGTCAACCCGGCCTGGACCACGTCGCTGGGCTGGGCGGCAGGGGAGATCGAGGGCCAGCCCTACCTAAAATTCGTGCATCCGGAGGATCTCGAAGGGAGCACCGCAGCCTTCGCGCAGGTTCAACAGGGCAGCCTCGTGCTGCACTTCGACAACCGCTACCGCACGAAGGATGGCGGCTGGCGCTGGCTGTCCTGGGCTGCCGTGCCCGAGGGCGGTAAGCTCTACTCGATCACCCGCGACGTCACCGACGAGAAGGGCCGCCAAGCTGAGCTCGAAGCCGCGCAGGAGGCGCTGCGCCAGTCGCAGAAGATGGAAGCGATGGGCCAGCTCACCGGCGGCGTCGCGCATGACTTCAACAACCTGCTCACACCCATCGTCGGCTCGCTCGACATGCTCCAGCGCAGGGGCGTGGGCGGCGAGCGCGAGCAGCGCCTGATCGCTGGCGCCATGCAGTCGGCCGAGCGTGCCAAGACGCTGGTGCAGCGGCTCCTCGCCTTCGCGCGGCGCCAGCCGCTTCAATCGGTCCCCGTCAACGTCGCCAAGCTGGTGCAGGGAATGGGCGACCTCGTGTCGAGCACCACGGGCCCGCAGATCAAGGTCGTCGTCGACACCTCGGAGGAGCTGCCGCCGGCGATGGCCGACCCGAACCAGTTGGAGATGGCACTCCTGAACCTCAGCGTGAACGCGCGCGACGCCATGCCGGAGGGCGGCACGCTGCGCATCACGGCCCAGGCGGAGACGGTCGGGCCAGGGCACCATTCCGGGCTCCGGCCGGGCACCTACATCCGCCTCTCGGTCGCGGACACGGGGACCGGCATGGACGAGGCGACGCGCGCGCGCGCGGTCGAACCCTTCTTCTCGACAAAAGGTATCGGCAAGGGCACGGGGCTCGGCCTCTCGATGGTGCACGGCCTCGCCTCCCAGCTCAGCGGCGCGCTCACCATCCAGAGCCGGCAGGGACTCGGCACGAACGTCGAGCTTTGGCTGCCCCGAAGCAACGCGAACCAGGACGCGACGGAGGCCGCAGCGGAGCCCGCGCGGCCGCCGCTGCCGCGCGGGACAGCGCTGCTAGTCGACGACGAGGAGCTGGTGCGCATGAGTACGGCAGACATGCTGACCGATCTCGGCTACGCAGTGGTCGAGGCTGTCTCGGGCGAAGAGGCGCTGCGCCTGGTCCATGCGGGCGAGCGCTTCGAGTTGCTGGTGACCGACCACCTCATGCCGGGCATCACCGGGACCGACCTCGCCCGTGCCGTTCGGAGCCTGAGGCCTGAGGCGCAGGTGTTGCTGGTCTCCGGCTATGCGGAGAGCGACGGGGTCGCGGCTGACCTGCCGCGGCTCACCAAGCCATTCCGTAAGGACGAGCTCGCTTCGATCCTCGCTCAATTGACAAATGACCGACCGTCAGTCCGGGGTGGAGGATTGCCGCTATGCGCATGTTGAGGGCGAGGATAGGGCCTTCCCGTGTCGGGTGGCTCCTGCACTCAGCCCTACGATAGCCTAACGATACCTCACCCTTGGAGCGTCAACCCGCGGGATAAAGGGCTGCGTCAGCGGGAGCCGCAGGCACCTGCCACAGCGGGCCTCGCGTGCTTACGGCCACCGGACCTTCAATGGGGCCGGGCATGCTGATGTTAAAGCCACCCGAAAGGCTTTTACTTCACGCTGCTGAGCATGCTCTCGAAGTGGTGATGCGCTACGTTTGGAGCGAGCCATTCCCCTGCAGCTGATTGGAGCCAGGACCTATGACGGCTCTCGGGCAGCGCTGGCACCAACCTGTACGACCACGTTGGGTCGCAAGCAGCCCCTCGTGGCATGTCTGTCGTGCCTGGTTCCATACGCCGGGCTTATGCGAAGGGGGGAGATCGCTTCGAACTACTCGATCGGCTGGCAATCAATTGCCAACCGGCTGATGGCGCCTACCGTTCGCATAATGAGATCTGTGCGAGGCTCGGCGGAGCTACCAACCCTAGTATCTCTTGGCACACGGCAGGCCCAAGATGCTGTGTTTCAGGCGCTTCACGCACAGGTCTCATTATGTGTATTTTATGAAGTGCTTCTACTCGTGAAGTTAATATTAGAAATATAAAACATAAATCAATAGTAGGTAGCTTAAGATTTTTCAGGATGCAAATTTCCCTGATAGTTTGTCATACTGTCTTCCATGATACGTCTAGCCGATAAGATTTTTTGGAGCGATTGCGGGCACCGCGCCGAGTTTCTTGCGTTCAACTCCATTGATTTCAACGTGAGTATCATTTCAGCTTTCTTAGAAAGTCCATCACGACTCGTGTCTCGTGACAATCTCATAATCACATCTGCGCTGCTGTCATCAATATCTACTTGGTCAATCAACAAATGTAGCATAACCGAATTCTCGCTCATGGAGTGCACAATAGAATCGAACGTGCTCTGGTTGGGGGCGATTATAGATGTTTAGAAATAATGAAAAACAACATACAGCAGCATTTACATGTTTTCCGTTCTCAAAAAGTTGAAGTATGCTCATTGTATGCTGGATGTAGAAATAATGATTCATTCTCGGAATCACTTACAGGCCGGAACGATGGTACTTCGAAGTCGTTAATAATGTTGTTGCGCTGCAATAAAAAGCATCATTTGATTGGTTTGTTCGGAAATGATCAGAACGAAGCGAGTTCATAAACCTGTTTGGTCCGCCGCGCCGTTCTTGACGGCGTGCGTGGCGTTCGTTCTTCTGCGATGGTACCTCGCGAAATCGTCCAGCGCTCAGTCACCGAAATCGGACACTGCAACCTGCCTTCCTCCCGGCACGCCCTGCCACGGGAACGATGGGAAGGCTTCGGTCGATGATCTGAGGTTGCAGCCGGCCATGCACGGCCACGCCAGTCCCCGGGGACGGCGCCTGGCCAAGGTTTCCCGCACGCCCGTCGCCGACAATCAGAAGGGACGTCGGATCTGCCTCGCCCTTCAGGGAGGCGGCTCGTTCGGTGCCTTCACCTGGGGCGTGCTTGACCGCCTGCTGGAGGAGGACGACCTCGCCATCGACACGGTCAGCGGGGCCGGCGCCGGCTCTGTCAACGCCGTCGTCATGGCGGCCGGGTTGATCGCCGGCGGCAAGCCTGAGGCTCGTCGATGCCTCGACCGGTTCTGGAAGCGATCCAGCGAGACAGCTCCGCCGGATTTCGGGCCGGCAGCCACCGTCTTCACCGATATGACTTCACGCTGGATGTCGCCCTACCAGTCCAACCCGTTCAACCACGACGTCCTGAGCAAGCTCCTGGCCAAGGCCGTCGACTTCGAGGCCCTGCGTTCGCGGCCGCCGTTCAAGCTCCTCGTCGCTGCCACGTCGGTCACCAACGGAACGACCCGCATCTTCCGAGAGACGGAACTGGCCCGCGAGATGGTGCTGGCATCGACTTGCCTGCCGATGAAAGCCCACGCCATCGAGATCGCCGGCACCCGGTACTGGGACGGCGGCTACTCGGCGAACCCGCCCTTGATCCCGCTGGTCGAGGCATCCGAGGCATCCGAACTCCTCGTCGTGCAGATCATGCCGACGCGGGGTCACGAACAGCCCCGGACTGCGCCCGATATCGTCCGACGTCTCGAACAAGTCACCTTCAACGGCGTGCTTCAGCGCGAGATGGCCACTCTCGGCACGATGATGGAGCTGTCGGCGAAGGCAGCCGATGAACCGGGGCTCGGCGGAAGGCTCCATCGCCTTCGCTTGCACCACCTGTCCGCCGAGGATCATTACCCTTCCCTGAACGACGAGAGCACCACCGACCTCGACTGGCGCTTTCTGCTGCGCTTGCGCTCCGCCGGGCGCGCAGCGGCCGAGACCTGGCTCGTCGGCAAGCCACGCGACTGCGTCCGACACGATGCCTCTCTCCGGTCGGTCGGCTGACCACCACACCACCTACTTCGAAAGTCCCAATGCCCAATCCTCTGCACGATCTCGCTGCTGCCGGCGTTGCTGTCTGGCTCGATGACCTCAGCCGGCCCCTGATCGACTCCGGCGCCCTCGTCGCGGCGGTCGAGCGGGACGGGGTCATCGGCATCACCACCAACCCGACCATCTTCGCCAAGGCCATCGGCGCCGGAACTGGCTATGACGAGCACCTGCGCGACCTTGCTCTGCGCGGGACAGCCATCGGCGAGACGGTGCGGCTGCTCACGGCCTGGGACGTCCGTGCAGCCTGCGACATCCTTCGCCCGGTGTTCGAGCGCACCGGCGGCCGAGATGGCTGTGTCTCCATCGAGGTCGATCCGCGCATTTCCGGCGACACCGATCGTACCGTGGCCGAGGCACGCGGACTGTGGTGGCTGGTCGACAGACCGAACCTCTACATCAAGATCCCGGCCACCGATGCCGGGCTGCCGGCGATCTCGACCTGTCTGGCGGAGGGCATGTCGGTCAACGTGACGCTGGTCTTCTCGGTGGCGCGCTACGAGGCGGTCCTGGACGCCTTCCTCACGGGTCTCGAACGCCAGGTCGCCGCGGGTGAAACGCTTGCGGGCGTCGAGAGCGTGGCCTCGTTCTTCTTGAGCCGGGTCGACACTGAGGTCGACCGCAGGCTTGCGGAATGTGACGAACCTGCCGAGGATGTGGACCACCTGCGCGGACAGGCGGCTATCGCGAATGCCCGCGTCGCCTACGGGGTTTGGGAGGACAGCCTCGCCTCCCCACGCTGGCAAGCCCTGAAGGGCGCCCGGCCGCAGCGCCTTCTGTGGGCGTCGACGGGGGTTAAGGATAAGGCCCTCGACGACACCCGCTACGTGGTCGAGCTCGTCGGCCCCGAGACGGTTAACACCATGGCCGAAGCCACGCTCCGTGCGGTGGCAGACCACGGAAGGATCCGACCCGGCACGGTCCGTAGCGCCATTGGGGCGCCGCAGGCCATCCTCGACGAGCTGGAACGGCTCGGCGTCGACATGACCGACGTTGCCAACACTCTCGAAGCCAAGGGCGTAGCGTCATTCGAGGCGAGTTGGAACGAACTTATCGCCTCGGTTACCGAGCAGCTCAAACGGGCCGGTGCCAAGGTCATGCCGGCTGGGGCCGTGAGCCCAGCCGCCGGCCAGGATACGCCCGGCGATGCACCGGCGGCCGCGGCACCGGAGCAGTCCCGGAACGGAGTGAGAGCATGAGCATGCCCACGCAGGCTGTTCAGGCCAAAGCCATCGCCCTCGGCAAGCTCGCGGTCCATGCAACGACCTCGGCCGGCAGCGGCCACCCGACAACGAGCCTGTCGCTCGCCCACCTCGTCACCGTGCTGATGTACCGAGTGATGCGGTGGGATCCGAGAACGCCCGGCGCTGCCGGCTACGGCCGCCCCGTGCTCTCCGAATGCTCATCCTATAGGAGCAGGCTGCTCGATTGAAAGGATCGGTCCGAAGCGTCGCTTGTTTCATGGACGAAGCGTTGTGCGAACTACGCGGCCGTCAGGCGCTTCGTGTTCGCGGCCATGTGCTCCCGGTAGCGGGAAACGATAGTCTCGGCCGACCCGCCGCTCATCAGCGCTCCGGCGGCTTCGATGGCAGCACCGATCTTCTCGGTCACCATCGAGCTCGCCTCGTCGCGGCCATCCCGGCCACCCCAGGCCAGCCTGACGAGCCGAAGCTCAATCACCTTCTGGGCCTCAAGGGCCAGCATCATGGAGCTGAAGAGCGGAAAGAAGGGGGTGGTACATCGCGGACTTTGCGCCGCGCGGCGCAGGAGCCTGTGCGACTGAGGCAGAAGAAAGGGCGGCCGACAGGGCCGCCCCTCGAAGGTAGGGCTGCGCTCAAGGTGATTGGCTCGAGCGCTCTGCGCCTCAGCGGGTAAGCGTGGCGCTCTGCTGGGCGACGCTGGAGAAGGCCTTGCCGGCCTCCTCGACCGCGCGGACCGAGCCCTCGGCGATGGCCTTGCTGTCCTGCACCATGTGCTGCAGGCCCTCGCGGACGAGCTCGCTCTGGATCGCAGCGAACTCCTGCACCGAGGTCACCCGTGTCAGCTTGTTCAGGCCGTCGAGATTGCGCTTCCACTGCTTCTGGCTCAGCTCGAACCAGTTGCGGGAGGCCTCCTGGATGGCCTGGGTCAGGACCGTGCCGCAGCGCGTGACCGCCTCCAGGTTCTGCTTAGACTGGTGGGCCAAACGCTCGCTGTCCTGCCCGGTGAAGCCGAGGGTGCGGGTAAGACGATCTGCGGCTTCGCGGGCCTGCTGAGCGGCCGTCTCGACGTTCTTCTGCACGATCTGCTTGGCGTTCTCCGAAGCTTTCTGGCTGAGATCGGCCATCTGGTTCATGCCGTCACGCGCTGCATCGGCGAACTGGGTGCTCTGCTCGCTGGTCTTGTTGATGTTGTCCTTGACGGCCTGGGTGATCTTCTCGGCCTGCTCGGCCTGCTTGTTCAGTGCGGTGGTCGGATTGAAGGTCATGGGGGATACCTATCGTATTACGAGTATAAACTTGGAGAACTTATTGAATATAATAAGCACACCTAGGCCAGCAAACGATCTGAGTTAGCTATTTTGCTGCACTGCACCAATGTCGTGTCAATTCGCATGCTTTCAAGACTCAAAAAACTATTTCATGTTAAAAAATTATGTCAGATTTCATCAATCGTCACACCTAGGGCTCAACCACTTGATTGCTCTACACAATCGGTCTCACGCTTTTTCGATTGTGGGGGATGATATCATCCGGATCGACACCCCGGTTCCTTACGCGGCTCTTATGCGAAGAGAGCGGTTCGAGGAGAGCGCGGGAGATCCCGTGCGCCTCATGAGTTGGAACGTGGGTAGGCGATCCGAGCCCGAAACTGTGTCTAGCGATCTCAGGGGCTTGGCGGGGGATGATGGCAGATGGGGTATCCGCCTTGCTCCCAGAGCGGCCTCGAAGGGCGCGAGCGGTTCAAAGCGGTGCGGCGGCGCGCCTGAGGCGCCCGGAACCGGGCCAGCGGCCGCCGGTTTCTACTATCTCCAATGGACCCTACCTCTTGCCCGCCCGGCCCCCCGCCGCGGCGGGCTTCTTCGTGGTCAGTCTGGGTCCACCGAGGTCACGACCGCGACTGCGAACGCAACCGCGACGACCAGGGCAATCAGCACCGCGAAGGCGAGGAGGGTGCTGGCGAGCAGGATGAGCATGGGGCCATGGACGCGACGCGGCTGGTCCCGACCTACCCTTGGCCGCTACCTGGGTTCCCGCCTTCGCGCCGGCCACGGCACGTCTCGCCCGACCACCCGGCAGTGACCCTCTCACGCCTGGTACTCGGGCCGCGTACCCCTCCAATCTGGCCAAGTCTCCACGTTGCAGCTCCCGCAGTCCGTGCACCGCACATGCTCTGCTATCTCGGACACTTGTATAGTCTCTGGCCAGCGGTCGAGTGTTGTAGAGGTGCTGCGCCCGCAACTCAAACAATCAATCCAGATCCCGCTGGCGCCACAGCGACGAGCATCCCAGACGTCCATTTTGGGTAACTCAGATGCTCTCCAACGCCATCGTAGCCAATGGGATCTTATACCCATATTTACTGGTCCAAACATTGCTAAACTGCACACATTCTGTGGCTCCTATAGTAGGAACTAGGGAAAAGATACCCCTACATTGGTGGCTCCCGCCACTGTCTCACCGTGCCAAGCTCGACCCACGAGCCGCCCTGGCGGCCTCCAGGCTCATCCGCGCCGACAAGATCAGAGCAGATCAAGCAGCAGCCCGCGAGGCCCCGCTGGAAGCGGTTAGACTGGCCCTTGACTGAGAGCGCCATCGTGGCGCGCATGAGACCTTCCGAGGACTTGCGGGAGGCCCCTTCGGATTTCGCGGAACGGGAATTATGGAACCTGAGCCCTCGCGCGCGCGATGCCCATCCCCAGGATGCGGAAGAAGCCCGGCCGCAGTTCTAGGAGCTGAACATGCGCGCGAAGATGCTGGACCTCATGCGGACGATGGCCAACGGCATCGTGGCCGACGAGGCGATGGCCGCAGAACTCGCGGCTGCCGCGACCCGGATGGAAGCGGCAGGCTGCGCGACAGAGACCGCCACGCTGCACTTCCTGGCCCGCCGGCACCGGATCAAGGCGCTGAAGCTGCAAGGTAGCCTTGCCGCTCTGAGAGAGGAGTACGTCAGCCGGTTCCACGACGCGGGCGAGGGGCCATAAACGCACTTATACGAGCGACCACAGCGTGAAAGGCAGCGCTCGCACGACAACCCAGCTCACTCCAGTCCGAAACACCGAAGGTTCACTCCCCTTGCGGAGACGCCTCATACGAGTCGAGCTAAAGGGGAGCTCCGCCAACGCAGCGGCGTCCGCGCTTGAAGGCATTCCGTCGTCCGGTAGGTGTGACGCATGCCACGGCCTCGAAAGGCCGGGCCGCGCCACGAACCGGGAGGCACGCCATGACCAGCATCGACCGCCGCACGCTCCTTGGCGCCGCGGGACTCGCGCTCGCCGGCAACGCTGTGCAGGCCGCTTCCGAGCCCGCCGCGCCGCCGGCCGCGCCGCCGCGCGACGTCACCCGGACCCTCGCCCGCTACGTCACGACGGCGCGCTTCAATGACCTGCCGGACGCGGTGCGGCGGGAGGGCACCCGCACCTTCCTCAACTGGGTTGGGGTCGCGATCGGGGGCTCGCACCACGAGACGCTCGACGTCGCCGTCTCGGCGCTCGCGCCCTTCTCCGGGCCGCCCCAGGCCGGGCTGTTCGGGCGGCCCGAGCGCTTCGACATCATGAACGCCGCCTCCCTCAACGGCGTCTCCAGCCACATCTTCGACTACGACGACACCCACCTGAAGACGGTGATCCACCCGGCCGGCCCGGTCGCCTCGGCGATCCTCGCCTACGCGGAGATGCGCCCGGTCTCCGGGGCCGACTTCCTCAACGCCCTCGTGCTCGGCGTCGAGACCGAGTGCCGGATCGGCAACGCCGTCTACCCGAACCACTACGACGTCGGTTGGCACATCACCGGCACGGCCGGCGTGTTCGGGGCGGCGGCGGCGGCCGGCAAGCTCATGGGCCTCACCGAGGAGCAGATGGTGTGGGCCCTCGGCCTCGCGGCCTCCCAGCCGGTGGGGCTGCGCGAGTCGTTCGGCTCGATGAACAAGAGCTTCAATCCGGGCCGGGCTGCTGCCAATGGCCTGTTCGCGGCGATCCTGGCCTCCAAGAACTACACCAGCTCGGACGGGATGATCGAAGCCAAGCGCGGCTGGGCTAACACCATCTCGACGAAGCAGGATTACCGCGAGATCACCGAGGGGCTCGGCACCCGCTACGAAGCGGCGCTCAACACCTACAAGCCCTTCGCCTGCGGGATCGTGATGCACCCGGCGATCGACGCCGCGGTGCAGCTGCGCGACGAGAACCGCCTTACGCCTGAGCAGATCCAGCGCGTCGACCTGAAGGTGCATCCCCTGGTCCTCGAACTCACTGGCAAGACGGCGCCGCGCTCCGGGCTCGAGGGCAAGTTCAGCATCTACCACGCCGTCGCGGTGGCGCTCGTCGAGGGCGCGGGCGGCGAGAAGCAGTTCAGCGACCGGGCGGTGCGCGACCCCGTCATCACGGCCCTGCGCACTAAGGTCGTGCCGGCCATCACCCCTGGCGTGAAGCCCGAGCAGGTCGACATGACGATCACGCTCGCGGACGGACGCACGCTGAGCCGCCACATCAAGCACGCGATCGGCAGCGTCGAGAAGCCGATGAGCGACGCGGATCTGGAGCGCAAGTTCGCGGACCTCGCTGAGGGAATCTTGCCTGAGGCGCAGATCCGGCGCGTGATGAGCCTGTGTTGGGAGGTGGCCAAGCTGAAGGACGCAGGCGAGGTGGCGCGGGCAGGCGTGCAGGCCTGACCCGCGCCGCTCCCATCCTGACCCTCATCTGAGGTAGCCTTGGGCGACCCTCGGCTTCCATTCACCGCGAGTCAGCCTGGCACTCACGGGCGGACCTACAGGCGAGGCGGTGTCGCCCCATCTCCTGCGCACCGACGCGGGGTCCCGGCAGCGCGCCGGCACAGTGCCGCGCAGGGCCACGGAAGGACGATAGGATGGATAGGAACGCTTCGCGATGCGGACCGGATCGCCGCCGGTTCCTCCAGGGGGCAGGCACACTCCTGTCTGCCGCGGCTCTGCCCGCGCGTGCCGCCTCGGGCGGCGAGGTCACCCGGCGGCTCGCCCGCTACATGGTCGAGGCGCAGGATAGGCCGCTGCCGCCTGAGGTCATGCTAGCCTGCAAGCACCGAATTCTCGACACCTTTGGCGCAATGATCTCGGGCGCCCACATGCGGCCCGGCGAGATGGCTGCGGCCTACGTCCGCGGCCTCGGCGGCGCGGATCAGGTCTCGGTCGTCGCCTCGGATCTGCGCACCAGCGCGGTCAACGCGACGCTCGCCAATGCGATGTGCGCCCACGCGGACGAAACCGACGACTTCGAACCTGTTACCAAGGCGCATCCAGGCTCCGCGACCGTGCCCGCAGCTCTCGCCATGGCCGAGAAGGAGGGCCGCTCAGGCCTGGAGATGATTCGCGCCGTGGCGCTCGGCTACGACCTCTGCTGCCGGTTGCTGATGGCGCTCGGGCCCGATCTCGTGCGCGGCTCGCACCGGAGCGCGGAGTGCACGAGCTCGACCTTCGGGGCGCTCGGGGCCGCCGCCGCGCTGGCACGGCTCGACGAGCGAGCCACGCGCTTCGCGTTGTCCTACGCGGCGCAGCAGGTCTCAGGCCTGTGGAGCTGGGTGAAGGACGAGGACCACATCGAGAAGGCTTTCGACTTCGCCGGCATGGGCGCTCGCAACGGTGTCACCGCGGTCGGCATGGTTCAGGCTGGCCTGACCGGCGTCTCCGACGTCCTCGACGGCACGCACAACCTATTCATCGCGCTCTCGACCGATCCGAAGCCCGAGGCGAGGCTGGAAGGGCTCGGCAGTCGCTTTTACGTCACCGAGACCGCGATTAAGATCTTCTCGGTCGGTTATCCGATCCATTCGCCGCTCGATGCCGTCCTGACGCTGCGCGAGCGCCACGACCTGCGGGCCCAGGACGTGCGGCAGGTGGTGGTGCGCCTGCCGACCGACGCGGTGGGCATCGTGGGGCACAGCGCCATGCCGGACGTGAACTGCCAGCATCTCGTTGCCCTGGCCCTCGTGAAGGGTGCCGTCTCCTTCGCCGACAGCCATGATCCGGCGCTGATGGAAGAGCCCTCGATCCGAGCTCTGCGAGAGAAGGTCGATGTCGTAGGTGACCCTGCCCTGATGACGCGCGAGGCTCCCCGCAGCGCGCGTGTCGAGGTGACGCTCGCGGACGGGCGCAGACTCGACCACTTCACCAAATTCTCACCCGGGACCAAGGAGAACCCTCTGAGCACGGAGCGGGTCAACGCCAAAGTGCGTGACCTCATCGTACCGGTTCTCGGGGCTCCCCGGGCGGATGCCCTGATTGCGCGTCTCAACGCCCTCGAAGACCTTGAGGACGTGCGAGTGTTGCGGCCGCTGATTGCAGATTGAGCTTGCGCGCCCCGGTTATCTTCTGCGGCAGCGCATGCCCCACTTATCGAAGCGCTGTTGCATTGGCGCTTAGCTGCTACCGCAGATCCTCTTGAGTGTGGCTGGTTCCATACGCCAGGCTTATGCGAATCCACGCTTCTAGGAGCTGAGGCTGGGGAGGCCGCGAGGGCAACTAGGAAGGCGTGAGGAGACGCTGCGCTTCGAGGGCAGCCTTCACCTTGGCCAAGCCTTCGGCAGCGACATCAGGGTAGGGGCAGTTGCGCGCCACCTCGCCGGCCCGGCGACGGACCGTGTGCGGTTTCGATAGCAGCGGTCCGGAGGCGAGAGCATCGAAGTAGGCTGTCCAGTACCGCCGACCTAGCGGCCGGGCTCTGGCCATAGGCTCATTTGTAGACCGCATGGGCGAATCCGATCAGCGACGCCTTGCGACTAGGAAGCATTCCGTCGAGCCGGTGAACAGAGCCTCAACCTGCTTCCGCGAGTATGCCCCGCTGTGTGTGTCGCTAGCATCACGGCACGGCCTTCCAGGAACGCGTGCCTTCGGGGTGAGGTGATCCGCTTCCGTGGAAGCCGCCCTGCCCCCTCGGCAGCTCTTGAAGCGGTTCTGCTAGCCTCTGTTCTACCTTCAGGAACCCCTTCGTATCCGTGGCCCGCAACCTTCTGCACCCTGTCGGTCGTGCCCGCCGGAGCCATGCCGTCCACTCCCGCGAGAGCACGCGCAGCACGTTGGGGAGGTTGACCTGCCCCTTGCGTCGCCGTTCGACCACCAGGAGCAACCCGTCAGTCTCGGCCAGCCGGATTGCGGTCTGGGCTAGCCGAGGGCTGACACCAGCCTTGGCGCTGATCTCCGCGATGGTCATCTTGCACTCGCCCCGAGATGCCACCTCGTCGGCGACGATGCCGAGCACCGCACGCTGGCCTTCCGTGAACCTCGAGGCCAGGGCAGGCGGCAACGGCCCGGATGCGGCAATGGTCCGGCGCCTCGCGATTGAAGCGGCGCGATCTGGTGGCCGCTGGCGGCGTTTTGCGGGGAAGATGGAAGTGAGGCGCCCAAGCGGCGTGGCGCCCGATGCATGGCCGCTGGTGGCTCTCTGCGCGGCCTTCCTGGCGTGGATGATCTCGGCAAGGTGCTGCGCCTCGCCGTCGTCGAGCAACCCGGCCCCGTGTGCCTTCCACACGTCCAAGGCCAACCCGTCGAGTTGCGACAGCAAGGCTGCGGCAACCAGCTCCTTCATGGCGTGCAACATCGTCTCGGCCCTCGTCGGGCCGCGGCAGATCGTTCGGACGCACCGCAGGGGTGGTCCGTTCCACAGGCAAGCCTCCACCGTTGCCGGAAACGACGTTCCGGCTTGACTCCCGAGGGAGCGTCTGGCGATATCGGGGGGCAAAGTCTTCCCGACACCGCTTCGGCGGTTCCACGGCCCCCTCCCGGCAAGGAGTGGGGCCGTTGGCTTTTCAGGGTCTCACTGCGGCGGCGGTGGTCTCCTTGGCGACTCGACTGGATGCCGAGCGCCTAAACGGGCATCTGAGCCGGAGCGGAGCGGTTCGTCAAACTGGCACACCCTGTCAGCCGTGGATCGGCGGATTGGAGTCAAATGCCGGCGGCCGCGGTGATCAAGCCGTTGCCCGTCAGGAACGCGTAGCGGCGGTGCAGCCAGGCAGGCGTTCACCATTTCTTAAGCGCCCGCTGATGGGGTGATGTCACGATGCCTCGGTGTCGAGGCATCCCGTCAGGTGGATGTCGAGATGCGAACCCTTTCCGTTGTGAGTCAGAAGGGTGGTTCAGGACGAACCACTCTGAGCGTGAACCTCGCGGTCGCCGCTGAGCGCGCCGGGTTGTCTTGCGCCATCGTCGATCTGGATCCGCAAGCGTCGGGCTGGAAATGGTCGCAGCGGCGCAAGTCCGAGGCGCCTGAGGTGATCACTGCCGTCGCCGAGCAGCTTGAGTCGATCCAGACCAAGGCCGCCGAAGGTGGGCTGGACCTGCTGATCATCGACTCGGCGCCGCATGCCGACCGCGCCGCGCTCCTGGCGTGCAAGGTCGCCGACCTAATTCTGATCCCGACCCGGGCCTCGATCCTAGACTTGGACGCTCTCAAGCCCGTCTTGGAACTCGTCGAGATGGCCCGCCGTCCCGCCCTCGGCGTACTGAACGGGGTCAGCACCCAAACCAGCCTCGACGTTGAAGAAGCTCGGGACGCGATCAAGGCCCGGGGCGTCGAGCTTCATGCCGCCTACATCCACGAGCGCGTCATCTACAAGCGCAGCCTGATCGATGGGCGCACGGTGATCGAGGCGGGCTCGGACGCCAAGGCGATCCGCGAAATCGGCGGGCTCTTCGCGGCCGTCGTCGAGCGCATGGGCTTGGAAATTCCGGCGGGTGAGGTGGCGGCATGAAGCCTCGCCCGCGCCTCGGTCTCGGCCTCGCGGAGAGCGCCACCGACCCCGTAGCCCTCGGCGTCCCGGTGCTCCAAGTGGTCCCTGCCCCCGAAGATGCGCCTGCCCCCTCTCCTACTCAGGAGGCGTCGGCGCCATCGAAGAAAGCCAAGAAGTACGATCGCGCCTCGACTCGCGTCGGCACCCGGGGCGTCACCGTGTGGCTGGAGCCTGACGGCTTCCGAACCCTCAAGATGCTCTCGGCCGAACGGGACAAGACCGTCCAAGACCTGATGACCGAGGCCGTCAACCTCCTGTTCCGCAAGTACGATAAAGCGCGTGTTCTGAAATCATGATGGCGGCGCAGCACCCTGACACGATGGTTCAACAAGTTGTTGACGACGCATCGCGACAGGGATGCAGCACGGCATCCCGACATCCTGCTGGTCCGACATCGGAGCAGCGTGACATCACGACAGGTTGGCAGCAGGGTGACACCGCAGCACGTTGTCCGGACAGCTAGGTGACGCGTCAGCAAGGTGATCCGTCATCACGTTGTCCAGATTGCGCGTTGGCACGTCATCAAACAATCACTCCACCACGGCATCGCGTCACCTTGATGTCAAGATGTCGGGTTGGTTGGTAACGTCATGCCAAAGCAGAAACCTACCCGAACATCATCATGATGGTCATCACCTTTCCGGACACCGCCGTCGAACTCCGGCTGCTCGTGAAGCACAATCTGACCGGCGTAGTGGTCGAGGCTGATAGTGACGGGGAGGGCGAGCAGCCCGTGATGCCACTCTCAACGTCATGACCGAGATCTATGAGGGGCTCGGGGAGCCGATAGGCGCGCTTGCAGGGGAGGGCGTTTCACACTGGCCTATAAGTCACAAATGAGCGCTGGCGATCTTATCTCAGGGTTGCGTTGCGCCCGTCCGCTCGTCCTGAATGCCACTGAAAGCTGTGAACATTTCGACGCCCAGGCACGTGGCGGGCCGTCGAACAAAGTTGGCAGGCTGATCCCAGCCGCCGCCCTGCTCGCCCTCGCGGCCGCGCCAGCCGCGAGTCTCGCGCCGGCCCCGGGGGAGTAGTGCGCAAGCTGCACACTAAGCCGCCGCTTCCGGGTTTCGCATAAGCCCCTGTCTGGAATGTGAGAAGCTGCTCTCGGGAGTACGGCCGCCCTGCCTGGGAGTTACACAGAGCGGCCGCCCCTTCGCCGGTCGCTCAGCGGTAGTAGCAGAAGCGCCGGGAACCCCAGCCGAAGCCGCACCCGTCGTAGAACCCACCGAAGTGGTGGAAGCGATGGAAGCCACCGCCATGGAAGCCGTGGTGGAAGCCTCCGCCGTGGAACCCCCGCCCGCCAAAGCCGCGTGCCTCGGCGGAGCCTGTGAGCGAGACGCTGGCCACAGCGGCCAGGAGGGCCGCGCCCAGAACCGTCTTGATCATGTCCTGCTCCTCTGTGTGTCAGGTTGAGAGCAGGGTGCCTCCTGTGCGTGGCTTCCTCTGTGAGGCAAGTCACACAAATGGGATGGGAGACTGCGCTGGGCTCAGGCGCTCGCGGCTGGCCTCAAGGAGGTCCTCGTCCTCAGGAAGCGCTGGGGTGGCTATCTCCGTCTCTCCTTCCCGATCAGCGTCAGGCCGACTCGCGAGCCCCCTCCCATCCACCATCACGAACCCGCGTGGCAGAGGCAGCTCAACACAGGGAGTATGAGTCTTGCTGGATGCCCACAAGTTCTCAAGTGCGCCTGAGAGAGTCCCAGCACGGTAGCAGGGAGTGAATTGTCCAAGCGCACTCCTCAGCCGGCGCGAGTTCGCCTTGGTCGGCGCTGTAGAGCTTTCGCAGCTGTGCCTACCGAAGACGCCGTGAATGAGCTGGTGGTGTGAGGGTTTTTTAGAGAGATATGACCCTATCCAGATTGACGGCCATAGGGTTCCTGTCTCACATCTGGCGTTTCCCTCAAGGAGGAAGTCAGATGGACAGCACCGAGAACTCCTCTGCCGGCCACATCGAGCTCACAAGCGGCATCATCTCAGCCTACGTCTCGAAAAACATGATCCAGCCTAGCGCACTGCCTGAGCTGATCGCGTCCATACACGCTGCCCTAGAGAGCCTCGGCAAACCACCCCCTCCGGAGCCTGAGAAGCTCACGCCGCCAGTTCCGATCCGGAAGACGGTCACCCCGGACCACATCATCAGCCTGGAGGACGGGAAGCCCTACAAGACGCTCAAGAGGCACCTGAGTGGTCGCGGGATGACACCCGAGCAGTACCGCCAGAAGTGGGGCCTGCCGCACGACTACCCGATGGTGGCGGCGAACTACGCCGCTGCGCGTTCCGAACTCGCCAAGACAAGTGGGCTTGGGCAGAGCCGGGCTGCGCGTTCTGCTGCGTCCAAAGCCAGCCAGTCAGGGGGACAGAAGCCGTCTGGTCGTGGTCCTGGGCGGCCGCGCAAGGCTGAGGCGGCTGACAACGACGCATGAGGTGCAGGATGGGTGCCTCTGGAAGAGGGGCTCCCGCCTCACGAGCCTCTCACGGCATCGTAAGTTCGCTGGCCTCGACCTCCGGTGCGTGACCCTCGACGGCAAGCCGTGGTTCGTGGCGAGCGACGTGTGCGCCTTCATCGAGTTGGATCACGTCCCGAACGCCTGCCGGGCTTTGGAGGAGAGCGAGCGGCGGACCGCTAAGCGTAGTGACCCGATCACCCGCACATTTTTTACATGTGGTCGCGGGACGTTGATGCTGACCCTCATCACTGAGAGCGGCCTCTACAAGCTCGTGATGCGGGCCCAGAGGGCTAACCCCAAGGCCCGCGAGTTTCAGGACTGGGTGGCCAAGGTGGTGCTCCCCACGATCCGCGAGCACGGCAGCTAGGTGGAGGACGAGGAGAAGCTCGCCTGACCAACCCGCTGCACCAGGACAAGATGCGCGTGACGCTCCTCCAGGGCGCTCCAGACGCGCATCGCAGCGGGGACAGAACAGGCATCATCTGCGATGATCAGGAGGAGCAGCGGCTATCGAGAGGGTACCCTTGCCACGTTTCTTCTTCAGTCTCGTGAGCGGGTCTGGTGAGCCTCAGGACCTCGATGGACAGGAGTTTGCCAGCACGAGCGAAGCCTGCGCCGAGGCCCACCGCATCGCCGCTGACGCCATGGACACATCCGAGATCGTGAGCCCCGACTGGGTAGGCTGGGCCGTGGAGGTGCAGGACGCAGCGGGTGGATCGGCCATGTGGGTGCCGTTCGTCCAGAGAAAACAATAGCTCGATTAACAATGATCAATGCCTTACGCTGCGAGCGCGTCACCTTCCCATGCGCTGCAGACGAGGGTACCCAACGTATGCCCCAACTAACGATTAGCTCGCCCCAACAAGTACGGCACGCTGTATCTAGCACGCTGCGCACAGCATCCTTCGAGAACGCTCCCACACTGGCGGCCCTCTTGAGCTTCCTCGTTGAAGAGGAGATTGCCGGCCGGGGCACAGCTCTGAACGCTCACGCTATTGCTACTGCCGCACTCGGCCTACCAGAGACGTTCGATCCGGCTATTGACCCCACCGTGAGAGTGCAGGTGGGACGGCTTCGTCGGGTTCTCGACAGAGCGTGGGTCAAAGGATGTGAGACCACGATCCGTATCACTGTGCCGAGCGGCAGCTACCGTCCCGTATTCCTCACGACGAGCAGCCCCTCCCTGAGCGACGACTGAGAGCAACTCGGAGCGAGGAGACCAGCCTGCGCGTTGATGATGTGCCGCCAAGCTGGGATCCTGCCGTACCCTGCCGCCTTCAGTCCACCCTCCCGACCCATGAGGAAATCGGGGCGATCCCCTCGCGGTCCCGGAAGTGGCATCGTTGGCCTAGCGAGCTGCCCCGCCCGGCGAACGACAATCACCGTCTGGCAAGGGTAGCCACCAAGGCCGGCTGGTTGGCCGTGCACGCCCTTCTGGCTGTGACCTTGATAGCTTCCGGTCTAAGGAACTGACGATTAGCCTGACGAGGCTGGCACGGCGTCAGCCATCGAGGGCACGTAGGCACACCAGTGGCAATGGCTCAGCTCAACAGGCTTCCGGGCATTCTGTTGTGAGCAAATCGGACAGACCTTCAGCGAAAGCCGGCGGTCTCTCATGGTAGCAAGGCCACGTCCACGGAACGTAATTACACGCTCGGTTGCCCTCTCGGGCGTCATGCTGGTCAATATGATGTCTCCTGTGATGCTCTTTTATCCTAGGCGAGCACCTCAGTACATTGACCATTTCGCGCATCAGGTCCGCTTCCACGATAGGGAGAGCCTGACTTCTCGGACCCCGATAACGCTGCCCATAACTGGGCTTATGAGTGGTGGACGCCGCAAAGGCATCCACCATCGATGGTGAAGATCAGCAGTAGCCGCCACGTCCTCCAGCCTTACTGTCAAACGGCATCGGAACGGGACCCTTGATCGGCGTCCAATCGGGACTCCTTGTTGCGCGTAGCGCGACGCCCCTGATC
>NZ_QOWC01000148.1 GCF_003574465.1 Methylobacterium crusticola | reverse complement strand
AGCCGCCGCGAGCGCGGCGGCCAGGATGCCGGCCGCCCCGAGCGCGAGGGTGCGGCGCCGCGCCGGGCCCGCCGAAGCGCGCGAGGCGGCCCTGGCCGCCCACCCGGCCACCTCGGCCAGGTCGGCGGGACGGTCCTCCGGCCGCGGCTGGAGCATTGCCCGCAGGATCGGCCGCAGGCGGCCGTCGACGCCCTCGAGGTCGGGCACCGCCCGGCGCTTCGCCACGAGTTCGACATAGGTGCCGCCCATGTCCGCCGGGCGGCCGAGCAGCGCCGCAACGAGCGTCAGGCCGAGGCTGTACATGTCGGACCTGGCGGTGACGCTGCCGCCGAAGAGTCCGGCCTGCTCCGGCGAGGCGTAGTTCGCCTTGCCGGCGAAGTCGCTGCCGATGAGGGTGCCGCCGTCGAGGGCGCTCCGGGCGATGCCGAAATCGATGATCTTCGCGCTGCCCGCGTCGCCGGCGGGCAGGATGATGTTGTCGGGCGAGACGTCGCGGTGGATGACGCCGACCGCGTGCGCGGCGTGGAGCGCCGCGGCCAGGCGTTGCAGCAGGATCAGCCCGTCCGCGGCGGTCAGGGGCTTGCGCCGCGCGACGTCGAGGAGCGACTCGCCCTCGACGAACTCCATCGCGAGGTAGGGGCGGCGCAGCTCCGGGGACGTCGTGAACACGTAGTAGCGCACGATGCCGGCGTGCCGGAGGCGGCGGAGTGCGGCCGCCTCCTTGCGGAACAGCGCCAGGACGTGCTCGCTCTCGGCCATGTCGCCGCGGATCACCTTGATGGCGACCCGGTCCCCGGTCTCGAGCGCGTACCCGCTGTAGACCTCGCCCATGCCGCCGGTCGCGACGAGCGCCTCGATCGCGTAGACGCCGTTGAGGCGCGTTCCCGGACCGGGCCGTCGCTCGGCCGCGGCCGGGAACGCGGTGTCGGGCATTCGCACGGGACGCACTCCTCAGGCGGCGAGCGGTCGATGCCGTCCGCCCGGGGCCGAGGCGGGCGGAAGGATCCCTTGAACGAGGGCTGCCGCCCCGGCGGACGTTCCGCGCGACGGCCCGGGCGTGGCCGCGAAGGGGGTCCTGGCGGGAGCACGGCCGAGGCGCCATGGATGCCATCGATCGGCGCGGGCGTCCGTGAGCTCCGTCACATTCGCGGCGTGGACCCCCTCGGGCCGGCGCCGCCGGCCGGAGGTCCCGGCGCTCGGGGCCGTGCGCCTGCTGGCGCGAGCCGCTTCCCCCCGTCCCGCCCGGGCCCTCAGGCCGTGGCCGGGTGCAGGAAGCGGTGGACGGCGTGGACCACGACGGAGCCCTCGCCGACGCCCGAGGCCACCCGCTTCACCGATCCCGACCGGACGTCGCCGACCGCGAAGATGCCGGGCGTGGTGGTCGCGTAGGGCGACGGGAGCGCCTGGCCGTTCTCCTCCTGGCCGGTCCGGACGAAGCCGTGGCGGTCGAGCGGCAGGCAGCCGTCGAGCCAGGCCGTGTTCGGCTCGGCGCCGATCATCACGAACAGCGCGCCGACCGCCTGCGTGGTGCGCGCGCCGGTCCGGCGGTCCTGCCACGACACCGTGCGCAGGAACATGTCGCCGCCGAGCTCCGTCACCTCCGTGAACGGGCGCACGGTGATGCGGGGCGAGGAGGCGATCCGCTGCACGAGGTAGTCGGACATGGTGGCGGCCAGGCCCGGACCGCGCACCAGGACGTGGACGTGGGCGCAGGTGCGCGACAGGAACATCGCGGCCTGCCCGGCCGAATTGCCGCCGCCGACCAGCACCACCTCCTGGTGCTCGCAGAGCTGCGCCTCCATGCCGGTCGCCGCGTAGTAGATCCCCTGGCCCTCGAAGCGGTCGTAGTCCGGGAGGTCGAGCTTGCGGTAGCGCGCGCCCGTGGCGACCACCACGGCCCTGGTGCGGACCGAGCGCCCGTCCTCGAGGGCGATGCGGTAGGGATGCTCCTCGCAGTGGAGGGCGGAGGCGGCCCGCGAGATCGCCAGGTGGGCGCCGAACTTCTGCGCCTGCGCCTGGCCCCGCCCGGCGAGCGCCTGGCCGGAGATGCCGGTCGGGAAGCCGAGGTAGTTCTCGATCTTGGACGAGGTGCCGGCCTGCCCGCCGGGCGCCTCCGCCTCGATCACGATCGTGCGGAGCCCCTCGGAGGCGGCGTAGACCGCGGCGGCGAGCCCGGCGGGGCCCGCGCCCACGACCGCCACGTCGAAGACGGCCGCCTCGTCCAGGGGCTCGGTCAGGCCGAGCCGGTCGGCGAGTTCCCAGGTCGTCGGGTCCCGGAGCACCACCCGCCCCGGGGCGATCACGGCCGGAAGGTCGCCGGCGCCGAGGCCGAGATCCGCCATCGCCTCGGCCGCGCCCGGGTCGAGGTCGCTCGCGAGCATCCGGTGGGGATAGCCGTTGCGCGTCATGAATCGCTGCAGGCGCAGGGTCTCGGCGCAGTGGCTCGGCCCGAGCAGCGTCACCCCGCCGTGCCCGTGCCGGAGGAACCCCATCCGGCGCAGGATGAAGGCGCGCATCACGAGCTCGGAGACGTCCGGCTCCGCCGCCAGCATGCGCCTGAACTCCGGGCGGGGCACCCGGACCACCCGCGTGTCGACGCAGGCCTGGCTCGTGACGAGCGACTCGCGTCCGTTCAGGAAGTTCGTTTCCCCGGCGAACTGGCCGGGCCGATGCCGCGCGAAGACCCGGCGCTCGCCGCGCAGATCCTCGTCGAAGGTCTCCACCTCGCCCTCGAGGACCAGGAAGAAGTCGGCCGCCCGGTCGCCGCGGCGGTAGAGGCAGCGGCCGGCCGGGATCGTCTCCTCGGCGCCGTAGCGGGCGACGCGCGCCACCATCTCGGGATCCAGGCGAGGATAGGTCTGCGCCTCCCGCTGGTAGGGGTCGGTCGGGTCGAGCCCGGACGCTGCCGCGATCATGACGGGACACCTCGCTGGTCCGTGCGGGCCGACACCCCGTCCCTCGCCGCGGGGAGCGCGATCCGGACGGGACGGGCCGTCGCGGCCCCTCCGGGCCGCCATAGTGTCGGCGCCGAGCGCCGAGGTCCAGCGCCCGGGGGCGGCCCGGGCGGGCCGGGCGGCTCGGCGCGGGCCGGGGAGGGCAGCCCGATTGCGCCCGCGGCGCGATTGCCCTCTTAGTGCCAACGGCGGGCTCGTCCGGCCAGAACCGGCCAGGATGCCGATGCCCCACCCCGCACCCTCCTCCGAGACCGAGCGCCTCGCCGCCCTCGCCAGCTACGACATCCTCGACACGCCGAGGGAGCAGGATTTCGACGACGTCGCGGGCCTCGCCTCCGAGATCTGCGGCACGCCCATCGCCGTCGTGAACCTCATCGGCGAGGGACGGCAGTTCTTCAAGGCCGAGGTCGGCCTCGGCGTGCGCGAGACCCCGCTCGACGCCTCGTTCTGCGCGCGGGCGATCCTGGAGGACGAGTTCCTCCTCGTTCCCGACGCGACGAAGGATCCCCGCTTCGACTGCAACCCCCTCGTGACCGGCGCGCCCGGGCTCCGGTTCTACGCGGGCGCGCTCCTGCGGACCGACCAGGGGCACGCCATCGGCACGGTGTGCGTCCTCGATTTCAAGCCCCGCGGGCTCACGGCGCTCCAGGAGCGGACTCTCCGGGTGCTGGCGCGCCAGGTCATGAAGCAGCTCGACCTGCGCCGCGCGCTCCAGGCCCGGGACCGGGCCGAGGCCCAGCAGAGCGTCCTGAACGAGGAATTGAGCCACCGGCTGAAGAACACCCTGGCGATGGTCCAGGCCATCGCCTCGCAGACCCTGAAGGGCGTCTCGGAGCGCGACGCCGTCGAGGCGTTCGAGCAGCGCATCCTGGCGCTCGGCAAGGCCCACGACGTCCTCCTGCAGGAGAACTGGGCCGCCGCGCCGATCCGCAACGTGGTGGAGCTGGTCCTGTCGCTGCACGGGGACGCGAGCCGCATCGCGATCGGCGGGCCGGAGATCCTGCTCGGTCCGAAATCGACGCTCTCGATGTCGCTGGTCGTCCACGAGCTCGCGACCAACGCCGCCAAGTACGGGGCCCTGTCGAACGACAGCGGACAGGTCCGCTTCTCCTGGACGATCGCCGCCCGCGGCGCCGGCCCGGAACTGGTCGCGACCTGGGAGGAGACGGGAGGGCCTCCGGTCACGGAGCCGACCCGGCAGGGCTTCGGCTCCCGGCTGATCCGCATGGGGCTCGCCGGAACGGGGAGCGCCGAGCAATCTTACCTGCCGTCGGGCCTCCGGGCCGAGTTCAGGGCGCCGGTGGCGGTGGTGCAGGCGCAATGACGGAGCCCCGCGAACCCGCGGTCGTGCTCGTCGTGGAGGACGAGCCCATCCTGCGCATGATGGCGGTCGACATGGTCGAGGAGGCGGGGTTCGAGGTCGAGGAGGCGGCGAACGCCGCCGAGGCCGTGGCGATCCTGGAGCGGCGGCCGGGCATCCGGATCGTGTTCGCGGACCTCGCCATGCCGGGCACCATGGACGGCATGCGGCTGGCCGCGGCCATCCGGGGGCGCTGGCCGCCGATCGAGATCATCCTCACGTCCGGCCACTACGCCCGGGACGCGGTGACGCTGCCCGCCCGGGGGGCGTTCTTCGCCAAGCCGTACGACCGGCGCGCGGTCGTCGCCACCATGCGGAGGATGGCCCCGTGAGGGCGCCGCGCGCCGGCGCGGATGCCGCGCCGGCCGGCGTCACGGGATCCCCCGGCCGGACCGGTCCCGCCCCGCGTCAGGCCGCGAGCCGGCGCGGCTCGACCGGCAGGACCTGCTCGACCGCGGCGGCGGCGATCTGCGCCGTCGCGGCCGACAGCGTCCAGCCCAGGTGCCCGTGCCCGGTGTTGTAGAAGATGCCCCGCCGCTTGCCCGGCCCGACCCGCGGCAGCATGCCCGGCATCATCGGCCGCAGCCCGCTCCACGCCACCACCCGGTCCGTCACGACGCGCGGGAACTGCTCCCGCGTCCAGCGCACGAGCGGCTCGATGCGGTCGTGCCGGATGTCGCGGTTGAACCCGTTGAACTCCGCCGTGCCGGCGACGCGGAACCGGTCCCGCCCCAGGCGGCTCGTCACGATCTTCGTCGCGTCGTCCAGGATGCTCACCTGCGGCGCCGCCTCCTGGCTCTCGGGCGTGTGCAGGTGCACGGTGATCGAGTAGCCCTTCACCGGGTAGATGTTCAGCCGGTCGCCGAGGCCGGCCGCAAGCCCCCGGCTGGCGCAGCCGGCGCAGATCACCACCCCGTCCACGTCGAGGGCCTCCCCGGCCTCTTGCCGCTGCGGCGCGAGGCCCTCGTCGCGCGCCGCCGGCCGCCAGCGGATGCGCCAGCCCTCGCCCGCCGGCACGATGTCCGCGATGGCGGCGTCGTACCGGAAGGTCACGCCGCGCCGGGCGCAGGCGTCGGCGAGGCCGCGGGTGAACCTGTGGATGTCGCCGGTCGAGTCGGAGGGCGTGAAGAAGCCGCCGTAATACGCACCCTGCAGCGTCGGCTCGATGCGGCGGATCTCGTCCGGCGTGACGGGATCGCGCGCGAGCCCGCCCCGGCGCAGCAGCGCGTTCACCGCCGCCGCCTTCTCGAACCCGGCCTTGTCCCGGTAGAAGTGCAGGATCCCGCGCTTCTCCAGGTTGAAGTCGATGCCCTCGCGCTCGGCCATGGCGAACATGTCCTGGCGCGCGGCCAGCGCCAGGCGCACCGTCTCGACGGTGTTGGCCTCGTAGTGGCGGATCTGGCCGACGAACTCGGCCATCCAGGAATACTTGTGCCAGCTCGGCTTCGGGTTGACCAGGAGGGGCGCGTCGCGCCGCATCATCCACTTGAGGCCCTGGAGGAGGGTGGCGGCCTTGTTCCAGACCTCGGCGTTGCTGACGGAGAGCTGGCCGCCGTTGGCGAACGAGGTCTCCATGCCGGCGTAGCGGTGTCGGTCGAAGACCGTGACGGCGTAGCCGCGCCGACTGAGCGCGTAGGCGGTGGTCACGCCGGTGATGCCGGCGCCGATGACGGCGATGTGGGGCATGGATCTGGTCCCGTGGGCAAGAGCGGCCGAGGGCTGGGTGAGACCAGCCCGAGCGCCCCATCTGTCACGGTACCTGAGAGCTTCATCCGCCCGCGGGCGCGGTCGAACGTCCCCTTCGGTGGGCGGCGTGTCGCAGCCGCCTCTCTCCAGATCGTCCTGACGACACGGTCCGTTTGCCTGAGAGTTTCCGGGGCGGTTGCTCCGTCGGCGTCGAGGCGGCGCAAGCCCCTCGATCTCTCCCGCATCGTCGTTCGGACGGCGGGATCCTTACAGGCGAACGCGGCCGGCGGCAAGCGGCGGGCGGGCCCGGAACGCGCCGGCCCCGGGGCCGGGCGCGAGAACGCCCGTCCCCGGCTCCGGCGGCCTCAGAGCCCGATGCGGCCGAGGGCCGGCAGCTTGACGCCGGGCCGGCGGATGTCGAGGCCCGCGACCGCGCCGAGGATGTTCACCTCGAGCCCTTCCACCCAGCCGAGCGTCAGGCCGAGATAGCCGCCGAGGTTGAGCCGCACGCCCGTGCCCGAGGGCGTGAGCCCGATCCAGCGCCCGTCGTAGGGAAAATCCTTGCCGATGGCCGTCGCCGGCAGGCTCGCCCGCATCTCCGGCACCGCGCTCATCACGGCAGCCACGAAGGTGTTCGAGTTCGGTCCGGGCCAGGCCTGGTAGTCGCCCGGCGCGGCGTAGCGGTAGGTCTGGACGGTCTCGCGGATGCGCGGGATCATCCGCTCGGCCGGCGCCCCGTCGGCCGCGAACACGATTTCGGGCGTGCTGCCGAACCAGCGTCCGTCGGGCACGAAGCGATCGACCCAGATCGGCGTGCCCCAGGCGGTGTAGTCGAAGCGCTGGTAGGTGCGGGCCCGGGCATCCTTGAGGACGATCCAGCTGTGGGTCGCGACGATGCCGCGCCAACTCACGGTGCGGGCGGAGAACACCCGCACCACGGCGTAGGGGGCCTGGTCCGGGGGCGGCAGCAACCCGGCGCTGGAGCGGTCGGCGAGCCGCCAGTCGCCCGTGTCGCGCAGCCTGTAGAGCGCCGCGGAGATCCCGATCGGCACGAGGAAGACGAGGACGAACGCGAGGAGTGCGAGGGTCAGCAAGGCGGTATCGGGGCTTATGGGAGAACTCCCCTGATGTGGGGAGAGCGCCCCGCCCCGGACAGTGACGCGGCGGTGCGACTCTCGCGCCGGGATCCCGGGCCGATCCGGCCCGGGACGCCGGCTCGCCCCCCGCCGGGAGGCGATGCGGCCGGAGCCCCGCCGGCCGGCGCCGGCGGCCAAGGATTGATTGTGACACCCGGTTCGGCTTCGTGGGTCGTCCGGCAACAGCAGGACGGATGGCATGAGCGAACCCCGAGAGATCGAGCTGAAGCTGGCGTGCGGCGCGGGCGACCTCGCGGCCCTGCAGGACTACCCGCGTCTCTCGTCCGCTGCGGTCCAGGACGAGGCGCAGCTGAGCTCGGTCTACTTCGACACCGCCGACGCCCTCCTGCGCCGGGCCGGCTACGTGCTGCGGGTGCGCACCGCGCAGGGGCGCCACGTGCAGACCGTCAAGGCCGCCGGGGACGGCCTGTTCGAGCGGCCCGAGTGGGAGCAGGTGATCGGGGGCCCCGAGCCCGATCGCGAGGCGCTCCGCGGGACGCCCGTGGCCAAGCTCCTCGGCAGGAAGGCGCGGCTGGAGCCGCTCTTCACCGTCTCGGTCGCGCGCCGCACCTACGAGGTCGAGCAGGGCCACTCGCGCATCGAGGTCGCGCTCGACCGCGGCCACATCGCGGCCCCGGCGGCGGACGCGCCCGACCTGCCGGTGAGCGAGGTCGAGCTGGAACTGATCGAGGGCTCCGCCGCCGACCTGTTCGTGCTGGCCCACGCGATCAGCTCCCACGTGCCGGTGCGCCTCGGAGTGCGCAGCAAGGCCGAGCGCGGCTTCGCGCTCCGCGACGGCGAGCGCCCCGGCACGCGCAAGGCCGAGCCCGTCGTGCTCCGGCCGGAGATGACGGCGGCCGACGCGTTCAGGGCCGTCGCGCATGCCTGCCTGCGCCACATGCGCCTGAACGAGGATCTCCTCCTCGAGCACCGCGACGTCGATGCCCTGCACCAGGCCCGCGTCGCCATCCGGCGCCTGCGCTCGGCCTTCTCGCTGTTCGGCGGCCTGATCCGGGATGTCCATTCCGGCGGCACCCGCGCGGAGCTCAAGCGCCTGTCCGAGCCGCTCGGGCGGGCCCGCAACCTCGACGTGTTCCTCGGCAAGACCCTGCCGGCCGAGCGGGCGCGCCACCCCGACGAGCAGAGCCTGCTCAACCTGGAAAAGCAGCTCGAGGCGCAGCGCAGCGACGCCTACGCGGCCGTCGAGGCGCTGCTGCGGGGCGAGGAGTGGCGGCGCTTCCTCATCGACCTCGTCGCCTGGATCAATTCCGGCCCGTGGCTCACGGTGGACGACGGCCCGCTCGCCCGCCAGCGGGACCAGCCCGCCCGCGCCTTCGCGGCGCAGGTGCTGGAGAAGCGCCGGCGCCAGGTGAAGAAGCGCGGACGCGACCTCGCCGGGCTCAGCCCCGAGGATCGGCACCAGGTCCGGATCGCCGCCAAGAAGCTGCGCTATGGGGCCGAGTTCTTCGGGAGCCTCTACGCGGACAAGAAGGAGGCCAAGCGCCACAGGCGGTTCGTGGCGGCGCTCGCCGACCTCCAGGACGCCCTCGGCGACCTCAACGACATCGCCACGGGTCACGAGATCGTCGGCGACGTGTCGGCCGCGGGCCGGGGCGGCGGCTCCGCCCTGTTCGCCGCCGGCATGACGGCGGCCGACATCGAGGCGAGGACCGGGGCGCTGCTCGAGGACGCCGCCGAGGCCTACGACGCGCTGATCGACGTGCGGCCGTTCTGGCGCTGATCGCGGCCGGCGCCGGGGCCCGCGTGACCGCCCATGGCGACGACATTGGCGGCGCGCGGCGCGTCCGGGCTCTCGGCGGGGGCGCGCCGGTAGGTGCCTCTGCCCTGCCGCTTGGCCGCGTACAGCGCCCGGTCCGCCCGCACGAGGAGGGTCTGGCCGTCCGGGTCGCCGGGCGACGCGGCCGCGATGCCGACGCTCACGCCGACCCGCACCCGCGTCGCCCGGCCGAGCTCGAAGGGCTGCCCGACCGCCGCGACGATCGCGGCCGCCACGGCCTCGGCCGCTGCCGCCCGCTCGCCGGTGAGCAGCACCGCGAACTCGTCTCCGCCCAGGCGCGCGAGCGTGTCGGCGTCCGCGATCGTCCGCCTGAGGCGGTCCGCGACGCGCCGCAGCAGCACGTCGCCCGCCGCGTGGCCGTGGGTGTCGTTCACGTCCTTGAAGCCGTCGAGGTCGAGGCACAGCACCGCCGGGGCGAGCGCCCCGCGCCCCGGCTCGCCCAGCGCCGCCGCGAGCGCCTCGCCGAAGCAGGTGCGGTTCGGCAGCCCGGTGAGGCCGCAATGCAGCGCCTGGTGCTTCAGGGCGCGCTTGGCGCTCAGCATCGCCACGTAGTCGGCGTGCAGCCGCCGGTTCACCGTCCCGACGGCCACGAGGTACAGGGGAGCCATGGCGCAGATGGGCCAGAACCACGGCTGCCCGCTGCACGCCGCCCCGGCCGTGAACGGCGCCACGACGCCGAGCATCTGCACCAGGGTCATGCGCGGCGCGCCCGGGTTGCGGGCGGCGAGGCCGCCGACGAGGCCCGTGGTGATCAGGCAGGCGAAGGGCGTCAGCACGGCATCGGCCGCGGCCATGCAGAGCCCGACGCCGCAGCCGATCTGGGTGCACCACAGGAGCGAGCTGAGCACGTACGCGTCCGTGAGCCGGGTCCAGGCGCCGCGCCGCCGGCCGGGGCGCAGCCCGCGCTGCATCAGCAGCATGGTGGCGAGCCGCGCCGCGGTGAGGCCGAGATCGGCGCAGAACCAGGCCAGCATGGCCGGGGTGGGAACGCGCAGGACCGCGAGGCTGGCCAGGGATGTGCCGATGAGGGCGGCCACCACCAGGGGCAGGGTGCCGACGACGAGCCGACCGCGCAGGACGGCGAGCACGTCGGCCGGGACGGCCTCGGGCGACGCGGTCAGCCAGGCGGTGAGGCGCCAGGTCGGGGACGGCGGATCGGTGGGGGCGAACGCCATGGCGGGACCACGGCACGCGAAGTCTTACCCCCCGGTTAAAACGAATGCCGGAGGGGCGGGCCGACCGCCTCCGCCGCGGGGGCTGGCGCGCCATCTCCGCAGCCGAGGCGGTCGGCCCGCCCGGCGGGCGGCGCGTCCGGGCCCCGCCCGGTGGCCCGGCGCCCGCGGAACGAACGCCGCGCCGCACGCCTTTCCGCTTGCCCCGCCGGGGTGCCGGACGGGACGCCGTGCCGGCACCGGGATGGAGCGCGCGGGCGCTCCCCGTGCGGGGGCGAGGCCGGGGCGGGGCCGCATCGGGAGGGGACGGCATGGACTGGTTCGAGCGGCTGACGGGGTTCCGGGAGGGATCCTACGGGGAGACGCAGGCGAGGCTGTCCGTGGCCGAGGGCCGGCTACGGTGCCGGGGGACGGAGCGGTCCTGCGCGGTCGGGACGCTGACGCTGCCCTCGCTGGCGGAGCTGCGGGCCGGCGCCGGCGCCTCGGACCCGCCGGGGCGGGCGCGCCTGTCGATCCTCGAGGGCGACGTCCGGGCCCTGCACCGGGCCGCCGAGAACCGCGGCGCGCTGTTCCAGGTCGCCTCGCAGTTCAACATGCTCGAGATGATCGGGCCCGAGGTGGCTCCGGAGGACGGCGTCACGCGCTACGAGCACGACCGGACGCAGGGCCCGGCCTGCGCCGTCGCGGCCGGGGCGGCCACGCTCTACCGCAACTACCTCGTCCCGGTCGGCGGGCGGAGCGGGCAGGGGAGGGACCGGCAGCTCGACGGGCTCGCGGATCTCGGCGCCGCCCTGGCGCACCGCCTCGGCACCCGCACCGAGGCGCTGTGGACGATGCGCAACGGCTACGCGCTCGCCACGCCGGACGGGCTCGCCGCCATCGCGGCCCTCCTGCGGGACGCCGATGCCGGCACGCGGGACGCCCTGCGCGGCGCGCTGCGGGTCGGCCTGCACGAGGACGTCGAGGTCACGGACGGGCCCGCGCCGGGGCCGCTCGTCAGCCAGGTCTTCTGCTCCGCCCTCCCGGTCGCCTACTCGGACGTGGAGGCCTCCGCCTGGGAGCCCTTCGCGCGCCTCGTGCTGGAGGCGGCCTACGAGGCGACGCTCCTCGCGGGCCTGCGCAACGCCGCCCGCGGCGCCTCGGACCGCGTGCTCCTCACCCGGCTGGGCGGGGGCGCGTTCGGCAACGAGGACGGCTGGATCGACGACGCCATCCTGCGGGCGCTGCGGATGGCCGGCCGCCCCGGCCTCGACGTCGTCCTCGTCAGCTACGGCAGGCCCTCGGAGCGGCTACGGGACCTCGTGCAGCGCTACGGCGAGGCCGGCTGAGGCACCCGCAACGCCGTCGGCCGCCGTGCGGCGCTGCGGCGGGAAGGTACGCGAAGCTTTCGGCCGCTGGTGTCGGCTTGTGAACACTATTGGCTTTCGTGCGCGCCAATGGTACGACCACGGCCGGCCGGGCGATGCTGCCGGCCAACAAGTTGCCGGTTGATCTGGCCGGAGCGAATGCATGGCGCGCCGCTGCGCGCGCCGGCAAGCTCTCGGGCAGGACGTGCCCCGGAGGTCCGCGTGCGGCGGCGTGCCGGGGTCGTGCCCACGGGCGAGATCCTCGACGCGCTGGCGGCGCGTGTCGGCGACCGGACGGCATCGAACCGCGGGAGCGCGCCATGAGCACGAGTCACGTCGAGGGCCCGGGCCGGCAGGGCGTCGCCATGGCGCTCGAGGCCGTCGTGGTCCCGGTGTCCGACGTCGACCGTGCGAAGCGCTTCTACGCCGCGCTGGGCTGGAGGCTCGATGCCGATTTCGCCTTCGACAACGGCTTCCGCGTCGTCCAGTTCACGCCGCCCGGCTCGGCGTGCTCGGTGCAGTTCGGCGACCGCATCACCACGGCGCCACCCGGGTCCGCCCAGGGCCTGTACCTGATCGTCTCCGACATCGCGGCGGCCCGCGCCGCCCTCGCGGCCCGCGGCGCCGCGGTCGGCGAGGTGTTCCACGCCGGGATGCCGGGCGCGCAGTTCCGGCCCGGCGACGCGGGCGGCCGCGTGGGCGGTCCCGCGCCCGACCGGGCGAGCTACGGGTCCTTCGCCGCCTTCAGCGATCCGGACGGCAACGGCTGGCTGCTCCAGGAGGTCACGGCGCGGTTGCCCGGACGGGTGGACGCGGCCGCGACGACGTTCGCCTCGCCGGCCGACCTGGCGGCGGCGCTCCGGCGCGCGGCGGCGGCGCACGGCGCGCACGAGGCGCGCACCGGCGCGCGCGATGCGGACTGGCCGGACTGGTACGCGGCGCACATCGCCCGCGAGCAGGCCGGCGGGGAACCGCCGTCCTGAGGCGCCGCGTGCCGATGCCGCGTGCCGGCGCCGCACCGGGCATCCAGTACCGCAGCATCGAGGTCGACGGCGTCTCGGTCTTCTACCGCGAGGCCGGTCCGCCCTCGGCGCCGACGCTGCTGCTGCTGCACGGCTTCCCGTCCTCCTCGCGCATGTACCAGCCGCTGCTGGCCCGGCTCGCCGACCGCTACCACCTCGTCGCCCCGGACTATCCCGGCTTCGGCCACAGCGACGCGCCCGACCCGGCGCGGTTCGCCTACACGTTCGACCACCTCGCGGCGGTCGTGGACCGCTTCACGCAGGCGCTCGGCCTCGCGCGCTACGCCCTGTTCCTCCAGGATTACGGCGGCCCGGTCGGCTTCCGCCTCGCACTCGCCCACCCCGAGCGGGTGCGCGCCCTGGTGATCCAGAACGCCGTCGCGCACGAGGAGGGCCTCGGCCCGCTCTGGGAGGCGCGGCGGGCCTTCTGGGCGCAGCGCGCCGCGAACGAGGAGCGCCTGCGCGCCACCTTCCTCTCCCTCGAGGCCGCGCGGCAGCGCCACGTCGGGTCGAGCCCGCACCCCGAGCGCTACGACCCCGACCTCTGGACCGACGAGTTCGCCTTCCTGAGCCGTCCCGGCCAGGCGCAGATCCAGAGCGACCTGTTCTACGACTACCGCACCAACGTCGCGGCCTATCCGTCGTGGCAGGCCTGGCTCCGCGCGCGGCAGCCGCGCCTCCTCGTCGCCTGGGGTCGGTACGACCCCTCCTTCGCCCCGGCGGGTGCGGCGGCCTACGGGCGCGACGTTCCGGGTGCCGAGATCCACCTCCTCGATGCCGGGCACTTCGCGCTGGACGAGGCGCCGGACGCGGTCGCAGCCCTGACGCGGGCGTTCCTGGACCGCCTGGACCCGCGGCCCTGACGCCGCTGTCGGTCCACCCGGACCGGGAGCGGGCGGCCGCGACCCGCCGCCCCGTCGCGGGACGCGGCGCCGCACGGGCGCCCGCAGGGTCCCGGACTAGCGCGGCTGCCGCGCCGGCACGGGACAGGGCTGCGGGACGCGCCAGAGCCACGCCGCCGTGAGGCCGAGCAGCAGTGCGGCGGCGGCGCCGGTCCCGCTCAGGGCATCCCACCCGGCCCACCGGCCGGGACCGAGGAGGCGGACCAGCAGCGGGCCGGCGATCTGCCCGGCCGCGAAGGCGCCCGTCATCCGCGCCAGCAGGGGCGTCGGGTCGTCGGGACGCTCCTCCCGGGCGAGCTGAAGGCCCGCCATGGTGACGACCATGAACGTGCCGCCCACCAGCACGGCCGATGCGACGGTCGCCCAGAGGGCCTGGACGGCGAGGGGCAGCGCGACGCCGAGCGCCATCAGGCCCTGCGCGCAGGCCCAGAGGCGCCGGCGCGGCGCCTCCGGCAGCCACTGCGCCACCGCGGCCACGGACAGGGCGGCCGCCAGCCCGAACAGCGGCCAGGTCAGCCCGAACACCAGCGGGTCGGGCGCGAACTCCCGGGCCATGGCCGGCAGGAAGGTGGCCGGCACGATGTAGCCGAAGCCGAAGATGCCGTAGCACAGCACGAGACCCGAAGGCGCCCGGCCCGGCCCCGGCGCGGCCGCCGCGGCGCGCCCGCGGGTCGCCGCGCGCGCCTGCGCCTCGCCGGGCGCGGGGCGCCGCGCCCGCACGCGCGACCACACGAACAGCGCACCCGCGCCGGCGGCCAGCCCCAGCTCGAGCCAGAGCCGGTCGGCCCGCTGCCGCCCGCCGAGCCAGGCCAGGGTCCCGGTGAGCGCGATGCCGAGGCCGACGCCGGCGTAGATCCAGGCGCCCCGCTGCGGGACGCGGAGGCGGGCGAGTTCGGCGAGGCACCAGCTGCTCGCGCAGACGAGCGACCACGCGCTGAAGGCGCCGGCGGCCGCGCGCAGCACGGCGCCGAGCGGGGCGGCCGCCGCCCCGTCGATGCCCGCGGCGGCGAGCGTCGTCAGCGCGACGCCGAGGAGGCTCAGCAGCAGGCCCCGCCGGGGATCGGCGGCGAACCGGGCGGCGGTCAGGGCGCCGACGAGGTAGCCGCCGTAATTGGCCGCCGCCCACTCGGCGCCGGCGGCCGCCGTCAGCGTGCCGTCGCGCATCATCAGGGGCAGCAGCGGCGTGAAGGCGAAACGGCCGATGCCCATGGCGACCGCGAGGGCGACGAGGCCGCTCACGACGACGTCCCCGGCCGCGCGGTCGGGCAGGGGGGCGGGGAGGGGTTCGGTGGTCATGGCGGCCGCGATCAGACACCGCCGCGGCTTTCTTGAAAAGTGAATTTCCGTGATCTAAGCTTCTCGGAATGAGAATGATGGACCTCGACGACCTGCACATCTTCCGCTGCGTGGTGCGGGAGGGTGGGGTCACGCGCGCGGCCGACCTCCTCCACCGCGTGCCCTCGAACGTCACCACCCGGATCAAGCAGCTGGAGGAGCGGCTGGGCGTGACGCTGTTCCGGCGTCAGGGGCGCGGCCTGGCGCTCACGGAGGCGGGCCGCACGCTGCTCGGCCACGCCGAGCGCCTGCTGCACCTCGCGGACGCGGCCGAGCGGGACGTGCGCAGCGGCGCGGTGCGCGGGGTGCTGCGGCTCGGATCGCTGGAGAGCGCCGCCGGCGTGCGGCTGCCGCCGATCCTGTCGGCCTTTCACGCGCAGCACCCGGACGTCTCGCTCGAGTTGCAGACCGGCACCACCCGCGCCCTGCTGCGTCTGCTCGCGCGCTACGAGGTCGAGGCGGCCTTCGTGTCGGAGCCCTTCGAGCGGGGGAATCTCTCGTCGATGCCGGTCTTCGCCGAGACCCTCGTCCTGATCACGGCGCGGGGCGCGCCGGGCATCCGCCGCGCCGCCGACCTGGACGGCCGGACGCTGGTGGCGTTCCCGCACGGCTGCTCGTACCGCCGGCGCCTGGTCGAGTGGCTGGCCGAGGACGGCGCCTCGCCCGAGCGGATCCTGGAGCTGAGTTCCTACCACGCGGTCGTCGCCTGCGTGTCGGCCGGGGCGGGCGCGGCGATCGTGCCCGAGGAGGTGCTCGACCGCGCCGTCCTCGGGACGGCGGTCGAGCGTCACCCGTTGCCGGCGCGCCTGCGCGTCAACCGCACGCACCTCGCCTGGTCGGGCGAGGCGAGCACGCCGCTGCGGGCGCTCATGGGCCTTCTGCCCGCGCCGGCCGCCCCGGGCTGATCGCCCCCGGGCGGCCGGACGTGGTGGTCCGGTCGTCCCGGTCGGCGCGCCTTCCTGGCGGCCTGCCGGGCCCGGCGGAGGGCCCGCCCGGCCCGGCGCGCTGCGGGCGGCCTACTGGCCGCCGCCGGAATCGCCGCCGCCGCTCCCGGTGTTCGGGAGCCCCCGCTCGGGGTCGGACGAGTTCGACGTGTTGGCGCTGTCGTTCGTCCAGTTGTCGGCGCCGAGCCCGCTCCTGGCGAGCGTTCCCGTCGATCCCGGCCCGGAATTGTCCACCTGGGACCTGCTACCCTCGAAGATCTCTTCCTGCCCTTCGAAGTACGTGGTGATCCGCGGCGGGCCAGGCTCCCTGATGTCCGCGGGGTTCGCTCCGGTCTGAGCGAGAACGGGAGTTGCCAGCAACATCCCGAAACCGACGAGAAATAATTTGTTCATTTGAGTCTCTGGGTTCAGAGAAGCCGTCCTGCATGACGGGGCGGCCGGATTTAGTTACCAGCTTTGTCAGAGGCTGACACTTCATCATTCCGTGAGCGGGCGCGGCCGGCCTCGGCACCTTGCGCCCGCCGCCCGGCCCGCCGCCAGTGGGGGCAGCGCGCGCGCGAGGAGAAGGCCCGCGGCGTCCGAACAAAAGGCGGGGCTCGCCGCTTACGGTCAGGAGCCCCACCGGCGGCGGGTGGTCCGGTTGAGCGACGGGCGGCGGAGGGATGAGTGATGAGTGATCGAGCGGACCAGTCTCATCGGGACGGCGTCGAGGCCGGCAGGATCCTGGCCGAGAAGGTCGTGGCCGCCGTGGGCGAGCATACCGCGTCGCCGGACCTGATGCAGCGGATGGAGACCGAGTGGCAGCGGCTCATGGCGGCCACCTCCCAGGAGCGCGCGGCATCCGGCGTCGACGCCGCGGAGATCGAGCACTGGCACCGGGGGATCATGAGCGGCGCCGGCTCGCGGTTCAGGGAGCTCGCGGCCCAGATCGGCCCGGCGAACGACGGTTAGGGCGCTCCCCGCGGGCGTCGACGCGGCGGGTGCCGGCCCGGCGGCGCCGGCGGTCCGCCTTCGCCCGGCGGCCGCACGGCAACCTGTGTTGATCCCGCGCCCTGGACTGCCCCGGCGGCCGCGCTGGCGGCCGTGCACGTCGACCGGGTGCTCCAGGCCCGGCGCGCCGGGGCCTTGATCGTCGCCAGGGGCTGGAGCCTGAGCATCCCGGACCTGGGGCCCCTGGAGGCGGTCGCGGAGTACACCCCGGACTCCCTGCACGGCGAGGCGAAGCAGCGGGACCGCCGCTCGCGCAGCGCGGGCGCCGTCCGTCCGCCGGGCTGACCGGAGGCGGCGCGCCGGCAGGATGCCTGCGGGGGGCGGGCCGCCACGGCTGGGCGGTGCGGCGGCCGCACCGCCCGCCCGGCGCTCGCCGCGACCGGTCCGCGCCGCGCCGGCCCCGCCGCCCGGGACGGCGAGGCTCGCCATCGGGCCGCGATGCCGCTAGACGGCCTTGAGGGCTGCCCCTCAGGCGCGGACGGCCCGCCGATCGGTTCACGCCCGTCTCCCGCGACGGCGCGGGGCGCCGACGGGATCGAGAGACGCCGAGCCGCTGACGCAGCGCACCTCCCCGACGCTCGAGGGCCCGGTCGCCGGCCCGCGGCCCGGCGGAGGGGCGCGCTGGACCAGGGAGGAATGCCCGATGACCGACCTCGCCGCCCGCCGCGCCGCCTTTCGCCAGCTTCACCAGGACGGCTGCTTCGTGATGCCGAACCCGTGGGACGTCGGCACCACGCGCTACCTCGCCGCCATGGGGTTTCCCGCGCTCGCCACCACGAGCTCGGGCTTCGCCTTCTCCCGCGCCCTGCCGGACACCGACTGGGCGGTGCCGTGCGACGCGATGCTCGCCCACATCGCCGAGATCGCCGCCGCCACGGACCTGCCGGTGAACGCCGATTTCGAGTCCGGCTACGCGCACGAGCCCGAGGGCGTCGCCGCGAACGTGGCCCGGTGCGTCGCCACGGGGGTCGCCGGCCTGTCGATCGAGGACGCCACGGGCGATCCCGCCCGGCCGCTCTACGACAGGGCGGCGGCGGTCGAGCGGATCCGGGCGGCCCGCGCGGCGATCGACGCGGCGGGCGGCGGGGTGGTGCTGACGGGCCGGGCCGAGTGCTACCTCGTCGGCCATCCCGAGCCGCTGCCCGAGGCGATCCGCCGGCTCCAGGCCTACGCCGAGGCGGGGGCCGACGTCGTCTACGCGCCGGGGCCGAAGCGCCGCGAGGACATCCGCACCCTGGTCGAGGCCCTGGCGCCCGTGCCGGTCAACATCCTGATGAGCACGAATCCGGGCCTCCGGGTCGGCGACCTCGCCGCCCTCGGCGTGCGCCGGATCAGCGTCGGCTCCTCGCTCGCCCGCGCCGCCTGGACGGGCTTCATCCGGGCCGCCCGGCGCATCCGGGACGAGGGCAGCTTCGGCGGCTTCGACGGCTCGGTCGCGTTCTCGGAGCTGAACGGGTTCTTCCGCGAGGACCTCGCCGGGAGGGAGAAGGCATGACCCGCCCCGACGCCGATCCCGTCACCGGGCTGCCCATCGGCCGGCCCGTCGCCGAGGCCGGCCCGGCCCCGCGCCCCGGCCGGGTCGCCATCGCGGGCCGGCACGTCGCGCTCAGCCCCCTCGATCCCGCCGCCCACGGGCCCGACCTCGCCGCGGGCGCGGTCGGGCCCGGCACGGAGGCGCTGTGGCAGTACATGGCGGCCGGGCCCTTCGCGGAGCCCGAGGCCTTCGGGCGCTACCTCGCCGAGTGCGCGGCCTCGGCCGACCCGCTGTTCTACGCCATCCTGGACGCCCGCACCGGCCGGGCGGCCGGGCACGCGGCGCTGATGCGGATCGACCCGGCCAACCGGGTGATCGAGGTCGGCAACATCCTGTTCACCCCGGCCCTCCAGCGCTCCGCCGGCGCCACGGAGGCGATGTGGCTGCTGGCCCGCTACGCCTTCGAGACCCTCGGCTACCGGCGCTACGAGTGGAAGTGCAACGCCCTCAACGCGCCCTCGCGCCGGGCGGCGATCCGCCTGGGCTTCACGCCCGAGGGGCTCTTCCGCCAGGCCGTGATCGTGAAGGGCCGCAACCGCGACACCGCCTGGTTCTCGATCACCGACGCCGAGTGGCCGCAGGTGGCGCAGGGCTTCGCGCGCTGGCTCGCGCCCGCGAACTTCTCCGGGGACGGGCGCCAGCGCCTGCGGCTGCACGCGCTCAACGCGCCGGCGATCACCGGAGCTCCCCTGCGGCGGGCCACCCGGGCGGACGCGCCGGCGCTCGCGGCCCTCCAGGAGGCGGCCTACGCGCCCAACCGGGCGATCCTCGGGGCCGAGCCGGTGCCGCTCCTCGTCGGGGCCGAGGAGGTGCTGGCCCGCCACGAGGTCTGGGTGCTGGAGGAGGCCGAGGAGCTCGCCGGCGCCCTGGTGCTCGACCCCGCGCCCGACCACCTCCTGATCTGGAGCGTCGCGGTGGCGCCGGCCCACCAGGAGCGGGGCTTCGGGCGCCGCCTGCTCGCGGCGGCCGAGAGCCGCGCGAAGGATCTCGACCTCTCCAGCTTGCGCCTCTACACGGGGGAGACGCTCGCGCGGAACCTCGCCTGGTACGCGCGCCACGGCTGGACCGTCGAGCGGATCGAGGAGCGACCCGACCGGCGGCTGGTCCACATGCGCAAGGACATCGCCTGAGCGGTGCCGCGGCGACACGGGAGGAGACGGATGGCAGGACGGCTGACGAACAAGCGCGCGGTCGTGACCGCGGCCGGGCAGGGGATCGGGCGCGCCATCGCGGCGGCCTTCCTCGCCGAGGGCGCCGAGGTGCTGGCGACGGACCTCGACGCGGCCAAGCTCGAGGGGCTCGCGGGCGCGCGGGCCGCGGCCCTCGACGTGCGCTCGGACGCGGCCGTGGCGGAGTTCGCCGCCGGGGCCGGCCCGGTCGACATCCTGGTCAACGCGGCCGGGATCGTTCACCACGGCACCATCCTGGATTGCACCGACGCCGAGTGGGCCCTGGCCTTCGACCTGAACGTCGCCTCGATGCACCGCACGATCCGGGCCTTCCTGCCCGGCATGCTGGAGCGGCGGAACGGCTCGATCGTCAACATCGCGTCGGCGGTCGGCAGCACCGGCTCGGCGCCGAACCGCTACGTCTACGGCGCCACCAAGGCGGCGGTGATCGGCCTGACCAAGGCGGTGGCGCGGGACTTCATCCGCCAGGGCGTGCGGGCCAACGCCATCTGCCCCGGCACGATCCAGTCGCCCTCCCTCGACGAGCGCATCGCGGCCCTCGCGGCCCAGAACGGCCTCTCGCTCGAGGCCGCCCGCCAGGCCTTCGTCGACCGCCAGCCCATGGGCCGGCTCGGGACACCGGAGGAGATGGCGGCGCTCGCCGTCTACCTCGCCTCGGACGAATCCCGCTTCACTACCGGCCAGACCCACCTCGCCGACGGCGGCTTCACGCTCTGAGCGCGCGGCGGCGCGCCCGCCCCCGGCCCCACCCCGTGCCGCAGGCCCCCGGCCCCGCGGCGCGCCTCCCTCCCCAATCCTGCCCAGTTCCGCGTCCCAGGAGCATCCGATGCACATCCTCATCCTCGGCGCCGCCGGCATGGTCGGGCGCAAGCTCCTCGACCGCCTGGTCCGGGACGGCAGCCTCGGCGGCGAGACGATCACCCGCCTGACCCTGCACGACGTGGTCCCCCCCGAGGCTCCTCCCGGCACCCCCGTGCCGGTCGCCCTCTCGGCCTCCGACTTCTCCGACCCGGGCGAGGCCGAGCGCCTGGTGGCCGGGCGCCCCGACGTGATCTTCCACCTCGCCGCCATCGTGTCGGGCGAGGCCGAGGCCGATTTCGACAAGGGCTACCGCATCAACCTCGACGGCACGCGCCGGCTGTTCGACGCCGTGCGGGCGGTGGGCGAGGGCTACGCCCCCCGCCTCGTCTTCACCTCCTCCATCGCGGTGTTCGGCGCGCCGATGCCCGAGCCGATCGGCGACGACTACGTCTCGGCGCCGCTCACCAGCTACGGCGCCCAGAAGGCGATCGGGGAACTCCTGCTCGCCGACTACACGCGGCGGGGCATCTTCGACGGCGTCGGCATCCGCCTGCCCACCATCTGCGTGCGCCCCGGCAAGCCCAACAAGGCCGCCTCGGGGTTCTTCTCGGGCATCATCCGCGAGCCGCTGGCCGGGGCCGAGGCGGTGCTGCCGGTCTCGGATACCGTGCGCCACTGGCACGCCTCGCCGCGGGCGGCGGTCGGGTTCCTGCTCCACGCCGCGACGATCGAGGGCGCGCGCCTGGGCGACCGGCGCAACCTGACCATGCCGGGCGTGGCCGCGACGGTGGCCGAGCAGATCGAGGCCCTGCGCCGGGCCGCCGGCGACGCGGCCGTGGCGCGCATCCGCCGCGCGCCCGACCCCGCCATCGAGCGCATCGTGGCCGGCTGGCCCCGGGCGTTCGACACCCGGCGGGCCCTCGAGCTCGGCTTCACGGCCGAGCCGGATTTCGACGCCATCGTGCGGGCCCACATCGAGGACGAGCTGGGCGGGACGGTCGCGGCCTGAGGCGGGCGGCGCCCGCCCCTCGCCGGCGCCCGGGCGGCGGGCTGACGGACCGGCGCCCCGGCCTCTCGCGCGCGCCGGCGGCGCTGGAGGGGAGGTCCCGGGTCCTCCC
>NZ_QOWC01000147.1 GCF_003574465.1 Methylobacterium crusticola | reverse complement strand
GCCCTCGACCCGGCCGGGCTCCTCGCCGCCCTGCGCGACCGCATCGCCCGCCACCCGTCCGGCCGCGACGCGGTGCTGGCCCCGATCGCGGACGCCGACGCGGCCGCCGCCGAGAGCGCGCGCCGCCTGCGCGCGGGCACCGCGCGGCCCCTCGAGGGCGTGCCGTTCGGCATCAAGGACATCATCGACTGCGCCGGCGCCCCCGTCACCTGCGGCTCGCGGCTCACCGGCGCGCGCGTCGCCGGGCGCGACGCGACCGTGGTGGCGCGCCTGCGGGCCGCCGGGGCGATCCCGCTCGCGATGCTGGCCACCACCGAGTTCGCCTGCGGCTCGGCGCACAACCCCCGCTACGGCGCCGTCGGCAACCCGTGGAACCGGGAGCGCTGGACCGGCGGCTCCTCCACGGGCTCCGGCGCCGCGCTGGCCGCCCGGCTGATGCCGCTCGCGCTCGGCACCGACACCGGCGGCTCGATCCGGGTGCCCGCCGCCTGGTGCGGCATCACCGGGCTCAAGCCGACCCGGGGCCTCGTGCCGCGCACCGGCGTCGCGCCCCTGTCCTGGACCCTCGACCATGTCGGCCCGATGGCCCGCTCGGCCGAGGACCTCGCCCGGGTGATGCCGTGGATCGCCGGGCCGGACGGCGAGGACCACCTCGCGGGCGGCCACTACGACCCCGCGCGGGCGCGTCCCGGCCTCGCGGGCCTGCGGGTCGGCGTGCCGGGGGGCTGGTTCACGCAGATGCAGGACGAGGCGGTGCTCGCCGCCTGGGAGGCGATGCTGGGGGTGCTGGAGCGCCAGGGGGCGCGGCTCGTGCCGGTGGACCTCGGCGACGTCGCGACGGCGCATGCCGACGGCTACGCGATCGTGATGGCGGAACTCGCCGCCCTCCAGGAGCCGGACCTCGACCGCGCGCCCGACCTCGATGCCGGCACCCGCGCCCGGCTGGCGCAGGGGCGCACCCTGGCGGCGACCGACTACCTGCGCGCCCTCCGGCGGCGCCCCGTCGTGCAGGCCCGGGTGCTGGCGGCCCTCGAGGGCGTCGACGTGCTGGTGACCCCGGGCCTGGGCGGGGAGGCGGCCTCCCTGGCCGACCTGACCGTCACGGTGAACGGCCGGCCCGAGCCCCTCCAGGCGGTGCTGCCGCGCAACACCATGCTGTTCGACTACACCGGGCTCCCGGCCCTGATGCTGCCGACGGGCCTCGGCCGCACCGGGCTGCCGGTCTCCGCCCAGATCGTGGCCGGGCCCTACGACGACGCCCTCTGCCTCGCGGTCGGCGCCGCCTTCCAGCGCGACACCGACCACCACCTGCGGGCGCCGCCCGAGCCCGCGTGACCGTCCCGCGCGCGACAGGATTTTCCGCGCGCGACCCGGTCACGGCTCCCGCAGGGTGCCGATGACCTTGTGGAAGCGGGCCACGGCGGAGTGGAGCGCGTCGAACCCGCCCTTCAGGCTCTCCGCCTCGACCCAGAAGCCGTAGGGACCGCCCGCCGCGTTGCGCTCCGCGACGCGGCGGGCGCCCGTGCGGAAGGGGAGGTGGGCCTCCCGGTCCTGGTCGGTCCGCAGCAGGAGCCAGCGCTGGCCCTTCCGGTGCACGATCCTGACGTCGTAGATCGCCGTCCAGGGGATCCAGCCGGTGGAGAGGCGCCGGTCGAAGATGCCGTGGCGCCCCACCGAGATGACGGCGCCGAGCCGGATCAGCTCCCGCGCCAGGATGGCCGAGTACAGCCCGAAGAACACGATCCCGAACAGGGCGGCGAACTCGGTGAAGCCGCCCGGCTCGGGGCTGCGCGGCCCGCCCACGCCGGGCCGCATGAACAGGAGGTACAGGCAGATCGCCACGAAGCCGCCCGTGACGGCGAGCATCGCGGCGTTGCGCCGGTGCGAACCCGGGATGTCGATCTGGATCGGGCCGGTCATCCGAGCCTCGCCCTCTTGCGCGCGGGAGGCTAGCAGATCGCGCGCCCCGCCGCGCGGGCGGTCTCGCCGCACCGCCGCGGGTGCGGTCCCGCCGCACCCGCGGCGCCTTGCGCGCGGGGGGTGCGTCACCGCGGCGGCGCGCCGACCCCCCTCGGCGCGCCGGGCGCGCACCATCTGTAGCCTACCCCGCGCCGCGCGTGCGCCAGGCCAGCAGAGGCAACCCGAATGTCGCGGTCCATGTGCCCCATGACGCCGAAGGCCGCCGCCGCGCTGCTGGCGGCGAGGGGCGTCCTGCCGTCGAGCGTCGCGACGCCGACCACCATGGTGGACGCCCTCTCCAACACCCTGCGGGAGATGCGCATCCCCCTCAAGGAGGCGCCCACGGACTTCCCGGCCGTGCTCGCCGAGCTGCACCGGCTCACCGAGCTCTGAGGACCGTCCCGCGGCGCGGCCGCGCCGGCCCCCTCACGCCAGGCGTCGCAGGACGAGGAGCGGGGAGGTGGTGATGACCTCCATGAAGGTGCCCGGCGCCTCGGGCCGGGCCGGGCCCTGGACGCCCTGCCAGTAGCGGTCGGCGGCGACCTCCGCCTCCGGGCCGCCGCCCATCACGAGCTCGGCCACGGCCCAGTCGCCGTGGTGCATCAGCGGCCTCGGGTCCGTGGTCTCGACCTCGTACAGGGGCTCGCGGATCCGGCCGGGATGGCGGGCGACCTGCTCGTCCACGTAGCGCCGGACATCCTGCTCGTTCCGGCACGCGAAGATGCAGCGCAATCGCGACGGCTTCTCCGAATAGCGCGAGCGCCGCGCCGTCTCCAGGATCTGCTCGCGCGCAAAGTGAAAATGCGACGCGCCCGAGATCCCGATCATCCGCCCGTAATGTCCGGGACACACGATCTCGCCGGGTTTCCGATAGTGGCGGGATGCATAGAAGAGGTTGGCCATGATTGGCAGTGTGGCAGCCGATACGATCCCCGTCCAGGCTCGGGCGGGCCCGGATCAGGCGCCGGCGCCCGGGGATCACGCGGCGGGATCCCGCGCCCACGCGACCGGCTCGCTCGTGAGGGTGAGGCGGTGCACCTCGCGCTCGGGGGAGATCTCCTCGACGGCGACGTCGACGACCAGCCGCTCGGGCAGCCTGCGCCGCCAGAGCGTCCCGGGGCGCGGGGTCACGAAGAAGTACACCCGGCCCTCCCCCGCAGGAGCGGCCTCGCTCGCGGCCGGCTCGTAGGCCCGGCGCGCGACGATCTCCTGGTTGAGCGAGAGCATCCGCTTGAACGTCACGTGGGTGTGGCCGCCGCCCTCGCCGGACGGGCCGTAGGGCCGGAACGCGACCGCGGACGCCCCCGCGCCGGCGGGCGAGCGCACCTTGACGTAGCTGAGCGTGAACCGGTTCCGCGCCGGGTCGGCCAGTCGCACGTAGAACAGGTTCCCGCGGGCGCCCGGCGCCGCCGCGGCGCTGCAATGGAGCGACCAGATGCGCTGCGCCGCCTTCCTGGCGGCGCGCCGCAGGTGCCGCAGCGTCTGGACGCCGACCGCGAGGCCGGCGCACGCCACGACGGCGATGAACCCGAGAGCGACGCTGTCGCTCGTGACGGTCTGCATGGCGGTGCTTCCGTATGGTCAGTAAAGCCCTGGATCGTAATCGTATTCGCCGACCCGCGCATCGCATTCGGCCCCGCGCCGGGCGATCGGCGGCGCGGTGTGCTTTTCGTGACTGTCGCGGCCCGCGCGGCGGCGCGCCGCGGCCCGCGGGCGGGCGCCGGCCCGGCCGGCGAAGCACGGCGTCGCCCCCATGGCGCGCCGGATCCTGCGGGCGCGGGATGAACGGAGCGGCCGGCGGACGCGGAGAATTTTAACCATTCCGTCGGAAGCTGGGCCGGGGCAACAGAGCCGGGTGTGGAACAGGCCGGTGCGTTCTGCCGCGGCTGGGCAAGGCGCCATGCAGGACGGCTACATCCTCATCCTCTCGAGCAACCCGACCACCGCGCAGGCCCTGGCGCGCGGCGTCGAGCGCGTGCTGCCCTGCCGCATCCTCGACCCGGCCCAGGCCCTGCCGGCCGGCACGGTGCTCGCGCTCCTGCTCGACGTGCCCCTCGGCGACGTCGCGGTCCTGTCCGGCATCCGCCGCACCATGAGCGCGGTGCGCGCGCGCGCGATCCCGTGCGTCTACCTGGCGCGCGACACCAGCCACACCATCCTCACCCGCGCCCGCACGCTCGGCGCCACCCGGATCGTGCCGCTCACGGCCTCGCGGCAGACCATCCTGTCGGCGCTCATCGCCGCCATCGAGGCGTCCGCGCAAGCCAGGCGCGGGCACCCGCGCTGGCGCGTGCAGGCGCAGGCCACGGAGGCCTGCTGGATCATCACCGGCGTCTTCGATGCCGCGGCGAGCGACCAGCCCCTGAGCCGGGAGGAGATCGAGACCGGCACGTCGCTCGTGCTCGAGGCCGTCTCGGATGCCGGCATCCGCGCCTGGCTCGACGTCATCTGGGCCCACGAGGCCGAGGTGTACCAGCACTCCCTGAGCGTCGCCGGCTACGCGGCGACCTTCGGCGACACCCTCGGCCTGCGCCCGGACGACAAGCGGCGCCTGGCGCGCGCCGCGCTGCTGCACGACGTCGGGAAGGCCAGGATCCCCCTGGCGATCCTGAACAAGCCCGGCCGGCTCACGCCCGCCGAGACCGGCGTGATGCAGACGCACCCGGCCGTCGGCGCGGACCTGCTCGCGCAGCAGCCCGGCTTCGACGCCGAGTCCCTGGACGTCGTGCGCCATCATCACGAGATGCTGGACGGCTCGGGCTATCCCGACGGGCTCGCCCGGTCCGAGGTCAAGGACCTCGTCCGCCTGATCACGATCTGCGACATCTACTCGGCCCTCACCGAACGCCGGCCCTACCGGGCGCCGATGCGCCCGCAGGAGGCCTGGGCCGTCATGGACGGCATGGGCGGGAAGCTCGATGCCGACCTGCTGCGCGCCTTCCGGCCGGTGATCTCACGCTGCGCCAACCCGTCCACGATCGCCTGAGGCGGCCACCGGCCCCGCCCGCGGCATGCGCCCGCGCACAGACGCGGGGCGCCGTTCCGGGCTTTCCTGAGGGCCGAGCCGCCGGGCGTGGGCCCGTCGGCGCCCGCGGTGGCACTGGCGCACCCGCCGGGACGATCGTGATCCATCCCGCCGGCATCCGCGCCGGCGCGGGAGGCGTGAGCCATGCAGGGGAGCGGCACATGACGGCCTCGCAGGAGCAGCAGTTGCGCGAGCGCGTCGTCTCCATCTTGTGGGACGACGCGTGCGGAAGGATCTTGTTCGACGTCGACGGGACCACGATCACGAGCGCCAGCTTCCTCTGGGCCGCTCACCACATCTCGTCCAAGAGGGTCGGCATCAAGGTGGAGGCGCAGAAGAAAGGCGTCGGCGCGCACTACGACCAGAAGAAGAACGTACTGTCGTTCCCGCACATGAACTATGGCCTGACGGATTACGAGCGCATGAACGTCGTGCACGAATGCACGCATCTGTGGATCGACTCGACCAAGAAGAAGACCCTCGGCGTCGTCAACGAGATGTGCGCGTTCATCTCGGGCGCCACGTTCCTGGAGGCGCAGGGCATCGCGAGCCCGACCAACCTGAGCGTCTTCATGGCGGCCGGGATCGTGGCGAAGCACGTCGTCGCCGGCACCAGCCTCGGCGTCATGCCGGCCTCCTCCGACGTGAACAACCTGAGATACGCAATCTACGCCCAGGACATCTACGCGTACCTCGACAAGGACCGCAAGTTCAGCTACGGCGAGGACGGCGTCTAGACTTCGCCTCGACGGGTCTTGACACCGACGAATCTTGGCCCCGGTCTCGCCGGGGCCGTGGCGCCGGGTCAGTACGGCCGGCCGCCGGGCGGGCGCGGCGCCGGGCGATAGGGGTCCGCGGGGCGCCCGTAGCGGGGATAGGCCTGGATGTAGGGGTCGAGCCGGGGGGCGCGGTAATTGCCGTTGTTGATGCCCGCCGAGCGGTCGTTGCCGCTGAGCACGGCGTAGGGCGACAGCCCGCTGCCGGAATCCCCGCCGCCGCCTCCGCCATCCTGCTGGGCGCGGGCCGCGCTGCCTGCGCCGAGGGCGAGGGAGGCGGCGAGGAGGAGGCGGAGCGTCGTTGCGGACATGGGGGTCTCCTCAAGCCGGCGGAACCTCGGGTCCGGGCGAACCGGCGGCGCGGGCCCGAGGTTCCCGGGGCCGCCTGCGGCGCACGCGCGCCCCGCCGGCGCCGTACCGGCGCCCCGCACCGCACCGCCTCGCCCGGGTGCCCGTGCGCCGCGGCGCGCCGGAGCCGGCTCAGCCCCAGACCGCCGCGGGCGCCTTCGGGACGCCCGCCCACTGCGCGGCGTCGTGGCCGTAGAGCGTCTGCGTGCCGGCGTCGCGCATCCGGCGCAGGCGGCGCAGCGAGGCCTCCGTCTCGGCCGCGTCGGCCAGGATCCGGGGGAGGCGGATCTCGTCCATCGACCGCCTCAGGTAGCAGGCATCCGCCGTGAGGAGCAGCGTCCGCCCGCCCGCATCGAGGAGCAGGGACTGGTGCCCGGGCGTGTGCCCGGGCGTGGCGAGCAGCCGGACCGTGCCGTCCCCGAACAGGTCGGAATCGCCGTCGAGGAGGCGCAGGTCCTGCCCGTGGTCGAAGTCGCGCGGGTCGTAGCCCGCCGTCGCGGCGCGCTCCGGGTCGTGGGCCGCCTCCCACTCCGCGCGCTGGAGCACCACGGTCGCGGCCGGGAAGGCGTCGTTGCCGCCGCAATGGTCGTTGTGGAGGTGGGAATTGACCACGAGGTCGACGTCGCCCGCGCCGAGCCCGACCGCGGCGAGGTGGCTCAGGATGTGCTGCGCCGGTGTGGCCGCGACGGTCATGAAGCGGGCGAGGGGGCCGAGCCGGCCGACCGGGTCCGTCGCCATGGCGCGGTGCAGCCCCGTGTCGAAGAGCGCGGTCCCCCGCGGATGCCGGATCAGGAAGGCCGGGACCGGCACGGTGATCGTTCCGGCCTCGCCGTCCAGCACCGCCCGGTGGGGCAGCGCCACGGAGCCGCAATCGAAGGCGAACAGCTTCATGCGTCGTGTCCTCCCGGCGACGGTCCCGATCCCGGCGGGATCGGGACCGTCGCCCCTCAACGTCCCTCGAAGTGCGGCAGGCGCCGCTCGGCCATCGCCCGCACGCCTTCCTGGAAGTCGGCGGTGGCGAAGTGCACCTCCTGCTGCGCGAGCTCGTGGTCCGTCGCCGCCGCGACCCTGTCGGCGAGGTCGCCGCGCAGGGTCGCGCGGGTCGACTGCACCGCCAGGGGAGCCGACTGGGCGATCTCGGCCGCGAGCGCCATCGCGGTCTCGCGCAGGCGCTCCGGCGGGGCGAGCACGTCGGCGAGGCCGATCGCGTGCGCCTCCGTCCCGGTGATGCGCCGGCCCGTGTAGAGCAGGAGCGCGGCCTTCTGGGGCCCGAGGACCCGCGGCAGCGTCACGCTGAGCCCGAACCCGGGATGGAAGCCGAGGCGGTTGAAGTTCGCCGAGAAGCGCGTGCTCTCGGACGCGACGCGGAAATCCGCCACCATCGCGACCCCGAGCCCGCCGCCGATCGCGCCCCCCTGCACCGCCGCCACGACCGGCAGGGGGCAGCGGAACAGGCGCACCGCGTGACGGTAGAGGTGGTCGGTCCCGCGGTCGTCGGCGGCCCCCACGGTGTCGGAGGCCGGCCGGCTGAAATTCGCGCCGGCGCAGAAGTTCTTGCCGGCGGCGCAGAGCAGGATGGCGCGCATCCCCTGCCGGACGAACCCGTCGAAGGCCTCGGCGAGCGCGCCGATGAGCTCCTTGTCGAAGAAGTTGTGCGGCGGCCGGTTGATCTCGGCGATGCCGACGAGGCCGGACGTGCCGGCGAGGACGTCACCCATGGCGTTCCCGTGTCCTGCTCGTGTCTCAGCGCGGAAGGAGGGCGTCAGCGCCCGGTGAAGGCCGCCGGGCGGCGGGGCGGCAGGACGGGCGGGCCCCATCGCGGTCACGGCGCCGCCGGCGCAGAGCGCGCGCCCCGCGCCCGCGATGACGACCGCCCGGACCTCCGGGTCGCGGCCCGCCGCCACGGCGGCCCGCACCTCGCGCGCCACGACGGGCGTCCAGGCCTTCATCGGCTCCGGCCGGTTCAGGGTGAGGACCGCCGTCCGGTCGGCGACCGCGGCGGTGATCGGCGCGAACGACGTCATGGCCTCGGTCCTGGCCTCGGTCCTGGTTGCATGCGCCCGGCCGGCACCCGTCAGCCCTCGCGTCCGTGAACGTCGCCCTGCTGGACGGCGCGGCGCTCCAGCCACCAGCCGTAGCGCTCCTGCCAGCTCGACCAGCCGCCGCGTCCCTTCAGGGCGAGGGCCGCGGACACGGCCCAGTTCGGGTTGAAGAGCGCCTCGCGGCCGACCGCGATCAGGTCGGCGCTGCCCTCCGCCAGCACCGCCTCGGCGTGGTGGGGATCGCGGATGAGGCCGACCGCGACCGTCGCGATCCCGGCCTCGCGGCGGATGCGGGCCGCGAACGGCACCTGGAAGCCCCGGTCCCGCGAGACCAGGGAGCGGCCGCGCGGCAGCTTCATGCCGCCCGACGAGCAGTCGACCACGTCCACGCCGGCGCCCTTGAGGGCGAGCGCGAAGGCGACCGAATCCTCGAGCGACCAGCCGATGTCGACGCCGTCCACGGACGAGATGCGGGCGAAGACCGGGCGGTCCGCCGGCCACTCGGCCCGCATCGCGGCGGCGACGCGCAGGGGCAGCCGCATCCGGTTCTCGAGCGGGCCGCCGTAGGCGTCCGTGCGGGCGTTGGCGAGGGGCGACAGGAAGGAGTGGAGGAGGTAGCCGTGCGCGCAGTGCATCTCGACGACGTCGAAGCCGGCCCGGCGCGCCCGGGCCGTGGCGCGGCGGTAATCCTCCACGAGCGCGTCGATCTCGGCGAGGGTCAGCGCCTTCGGGGCCGGCCAGCCGGCGTCGAACGGCTCGGCCGAGGCCGCGCGGATCGGCCAGGCGTGCTCCTCGCGGGCCGCGTCCGCCTCGCCCAGGGGGGCGCCGCCGTGCCAGGGGCGCTGGGACGAGCCCTTCCGGCCGCAATGGCTGAGCTGGATGCCGATCGCGGCCCCGCACGCGTGGGCGAAGCCCGTGAGGCGCGTCAGGTTCTCCGCCTGCTCGTCGCGCCACAGGCCCGGGCAGCCGTGGGTGATCCGGCCCTCCTCGGTGACGGCCGTGTTCTCGACCATGATCAGCCCGACGCCGCCGAGGGCGAAGCGGCCGTAATGGATGAGGTGCAGGTCGCCCGTGAGGCCGTCCCGGGCGCCGTAGATCGCCATGGGCGACAGCATGATGCGGTTCTTCAGCGCGAGCCCGCGCAGGGCGAGCGGCGTGAAGAGCAGGGGATCGGCCGCGGCGGGCTGCGGCGCGGGCTGCGAATGGTCGAGGCTCAACCGGCTCCTCCCTTCGATCGGCGGGCGCCCCGGCGCTCAGAGCGCCGTCAGGCGCGCCCAGAGGCCGGCGCTGCCGGCCTCCCGGGCGATGGCGCCGAGGCGCTCGTTCCAGAACGCCTCGTCCCCGGCCTCCTCGCGCCAGGCCCACAGGCGCCGGGTCGCGTGGTGGAGTTCGTGCTCGCGCGTGAAGCCGACGGCGCCGAACACCTGGTGGGCGATCGCCGCGACCCGGGTGGCGGCCTCGCCGGCCCGGGACTTGGCGCAGGCGACCGCGAGCTCCAGGGCCTCCGCGTCGGGATCGTCGAGGCGGCTCGCCGCCCCGTCCGCCGCGGCCGACCCGGCCGCGACGTGGCCGGCGGCCTCCGACAGCAGGGACTGGATCGCCTGGAAGCGCCCGATCGGGCGGCCGAACTGCACCCGGGTGTTGGCGTGGTCGATGGCGAGGGCGAGGACGCGCTGCATCGCGCCGGCGAGCTGGGTGGCCCGGAGCGCCGCCAGGATCAGCCCCGGCCGGCGCAGGTCGTAGCCGGGCGGCAGGGCCGTGACGGCGGCGCGGGGGAGCGGGTGCCCGGCGAGCGCGGTCGCGGCGCGGGGCTCCCCGGCGATGTTGGTCGCGGCCGTCCAGGCGAGCGCCCGGCCCGGCAGCCGGACGAGGGCCGCCCCGCCGCCGAGGCGGGCGAGGGCCACGACCGTCCCGGCCTCGCGGCCCCACGGCACCTCGGCCAGGCACCCGGTCGCGCCGTAGCCGTCGCCGTCGGGCGACAGGGCGAGCTCCGGCAAGCCGAGCCCCGCCTGCAGGGTCGCGATGCCCTCCGGCGGGGCCGCCCCGGCGTCGGCCAGGACCCAGGACGCCGCCATCGTCTCGGCGAGGGGAACCGGCGCGACGTGGGCGGCCGCGATGCGGACGAGGACGCTCGCCTCGGCGCGGGTCATGCCGGCCCCGCCGAGGTCCTCGGGCACCCCGGCGAGGGGGAAGCCCATCGCGGCGGTCTCGGCCCAGAGCCGGGCGAGCCCGGCCTCGTCGGGGCCCTCGGCGCCCGCGGCCGGGCGGTGCGCGCCGGCGAAGAAGCGGCTCGCGCTGTCCTCCAGGAGGTCGAGGTCGCTCATCGCAGGCCCAGGTCCCGGGCGATGATGCCGCGCAGGATCTCGGTCGTCCCGCCCCGGATCGTGTAGCAGGGCGCCGTCAGGATCATCTCCCGGGTGAGGGCGTCGAAGCGCTCGTCCCGCTCGCCCCTTCGGCGCGCGGCGGCCGTCATCTTCCGGACCGTCTCGGGCACCTCCTGCTCGAAGCGGGTGCCGACGTCCTTCACGAGGGCGGCCTCGGCGTTGGGCACGAGGCCCCGCTCGAGCATGCCGGCGACCGACCCGGACATCCGGCGCAGCGCCGCCAGGTGCGCGACGAGGCGGCCCATGCCCGCCAGGTCGCCCGGGGCGGCCTCGGCGCCCAGCCGGTCGGCCGCGCCGAGCAGGAGCTGCGCGTTCGACAGGTAGCGGTCGGGGCCGCTGCGCTCGAAGGCGAGCTCGCCGGTGACGAGCGCCCAGCCGTCGCCCTCGCGGCCCAGGACGTGGCTGTCCGGGACGCGGACGTCGTCGAAGGTCAGCTCGTTGAACTCGTGGTGGCCCACGAGGTCGTGGACGGGGCGCACGCCGAGCCCCGGGGTGGCCATGTCGACGATGAACTGCGTCAGGCCGGCCCGGCGGTCCGTCCCGGGGGCCGGCGAGGTCCGGGCGAGGGCGATCAGGTAGTGCACGCGGTGCGCGTTGGTGGTCCAGAGCTTGCGCCCGGACAGGAGCCAGCCCCCGTCCGCGCGCCGCGCCCGCATCTGCACGCTGGCCAGGTCGGAGCCCGATCCCGGCTCGCTCATCCCGATCCCGAAGTAGCACTCGCCCCGCGCGATGCGCGGCAGGATGTCCGCCCGCAGCTCCTCGCGGGCGTGGCGCAGGATCTGGGTGCCCGACTGGCGGTCGGCGACCCAGTGCGCGCCGAGCGGCGCCCCGCCGGCGATCAGCTCCTCGTTGACGACGTACTTCTCGATCGGGCTCGCGTCGCGCCCGCCGTACCGCGCCGGCCACGTCATCCCGACGTAGCCGCGCTGCCCGCACAGGCGGCTGAAGCCGGGGTCGAACGAGCTCCAGTTCGTCCGGCCGAGGTCGCGCTCCCGGCCGGCCTCGGCCAGGAAGGCGCGGACCTCGCGCCGCAGGGCGTCGAATTCGGGGCGCTTCTCGATCGGGTCGAGACGGATCGTCTTGTGCAGCATCGGCTGATTTCTCCAACAGGACCGCCCCGCCGTCAATCCGGATCGCCGCACTTTGCAATCACGGATGTGATCAGACAAGCACGAGGCGACAGGCTATACCCGGGAGATCATGGATGTGATCGCGGCGCGTCCGCCCTGTGATTGACAATCGCGCCACGCTCTCGCAGGCTCGACCCATAAAGACGGCCACGGGAGGGGTGCTCGATGAGGATGTGGGTCGCGTCCGTCATGCTCGCCGCGGGCCTCGCGGCCGCGCACGCGCAGCCTCCCGCGAGGCCGCAGGCTCCCGCGAGGCCGGTGAAGCTCGGGGTCCTCAACGACCAGTCGGGCCAGTACGCGGACGCCGCCGGCCCGGCCTCGGTCGAGGTGGTCAGGATGGCGGTCGAGGATTTCGGCGGGACGCTCCTCGGCGCCCCGATCCAGGTGATCGCCGCCGACCACCAGAACAAGCCCGACATCGGCTCCGGCATCGCGCGGAAATGGTACGACACCGAGGGCGTCGACGTGATCCTCGACCTCGCGAACTCGGCCGTGGCCCTCGCGGTGTCCGAGATCACGCGCGAGAAGAACAAGATCATGATCGCGGCGTCGGTCGGCACCTCGGCGCTCACGAACGAGAAGTGCTCGCCCAACAGCTTCCAGTGGGCGTACAACACCTACACGCTCGCCCGCAGCACCGCGAAGGCGCTGATGTCCCAGGGCGGGAACGAGTGGTTCTTCCTCACGGCCGACTACGCCTTCGGCCACGCCCTCGAGGGCGACGCCTCGGGCGTCGTGCGGCAGTTCGGCGGCAGGGTGCTCGGCTCCGCGCGCCACCCCTTCGGCACGAACGACTTCTCGTCCTACCTCCTCCAGGCGCAGAATTCCGGCGCCAACGTCCTCGGCCTCGCCAACACGGGGATCGACGTCGCGACGGCCCTGCGCCAGGCCCACGAGTTCGGCATCCTCGGCCGGGGCAGCCCCATGAAGGCCGCCGCGCTCCTGCTCCAGATCACGGACACCCACGCGGCGGGCCTCGCCAACGCCCAGGGCCTCTACATGTCCGAGGCCTTCTACTGGGACCGCGACGAGGGCTCCCGCGCCTTCGGCAGGCGCTTCTTCGCCCGGGTCGGCCGCATGCCCACGATGGTGCAGGCCGGCGTCTACTCCGCGACCCTGCACTACCTGAGGGCCGTCCAGGCCGCCGGGACGGCCGAGACGGGCGCGGTGCTCGCCAGGATCCGGTCGCTGCCGGTCGACGACTTCTTCTCGCGCAACGGCCACGTCCGCGAGGACGGGATGCACATCCACGACTACTACCTGCTGCGCGTGAAGAGCCCGGAGCAGTCGAAGGCGCCCTGGGATTATTACGAGGTCATGGCGACGGTGCCGGGCGAGGACGCGAACATCCCGCGCGCCCAGAGCAAGTGCCCGCTGATGCGCAAGTCGTGACGGCCGGCCGGGCAACCCGCTCAGCGCGCGAGGGCACATGAGAGAGACGGTCACCACGGTCGGCACCCGCGACGGCGCGATGGAGGCGTTCGTCACCGTCCCGGGGCAGGCGGGGCCCGATCCGGTCGCCGTCCTGCTCCGGGATCCGATCGGCCTCCGCGGGGAGCTCCGCGACACGTGCCGGCGCATCGGCACGGCCGGCGACGGCGTCGCCATGCCCAATCCCTCCTCCCGCAGGAACGGCATCGACGACGTCCGCATCGACCGCGGCCGGATCCACGCGCCCGGCCCGGAGACGACCCCGAAGCGGCCGGGGACCCGGTGAATGCGGCGCCCGGACCGCCCGGCCCCCGGGCCGCCGCGCGCCGCCGGGGAAGCCCGGGCCGGGCCGGGCGTGAAGTCGGCGGGCCGGGTCTTCGCCGTCCTGGAGCTGTTCGAGCGGGAGCGGCGCTCGCTCAGCGTCAAGGAGATCTCGCTGAGCCTCGGCCTCCCGCAATCGAGCACGTCCGTGCTGCTCGCCGAGATCGCGCGGCACGGCTACCTGGAGCAGGAGGACACCACGCGGCGCTACCTGCCGACCGCCCGCGTCGCCCTGCTGGGGCAGTGGCTGAGCGACTACTTCTTCGTCGACCAGCGCCTCGTGAACATGATGAAGCAGGTGTCGGCGGCGACGGGCGAGACGGTGCTGCTCGGCGTGCTCCAGGACTGGTCCGTCCTCTACGCGCACGTGATCCAGGCCACGAACCCGATGCGGCTCCACCTGCCGGCGGGCACGCGGCGCCCGCTCCACAATTCCGGCGCCGGCCTCGCGCTCCTCGCGGCGATGCCCGGCGCGCAGATCGCGGCGGCGTTCGAGCGCATCCGCGCCGCCCCCGAGCGCGCCCCCGGCCTCAGGCTCCCGGACCTCCTCGCGCGGGTCGAGGAGGTCCGCGCCCGCGGGTTCGCGGTCTCGGCGGACGCCGTGACCCAGGGCGCGGGGGTCGTCGCGATGGCGCTCGGGCGCCCGATCGGCGGCCGGGCCGTGGTGCTCGGCGTCGGGGGCTCCTCGGCCATCATCCGCCAGAACTGGCAGGCGCTCCTCGAGGCCCTGCGCTCCGCCGTCACCCTCCACGACGACCCACCGACCTTCCGGTAAGGCAAGCGCGAGCGAAGCTGGCAGATGTACACGATCGCGTCCTACTTCATGGCCCACGCCGAGGCGCGCCCGGCCGCGGCCTTCCTGTGCATCCCGCCGGATCCCGGCCGGGACTACTGCCCCGACGGCGCCGAGCACAGCTACGGCGAGACGGGGCGCGCGGTCGAGGAGATCGCGCGGGCCTACCGGGCGGCGGGCTTCGGCCACGGCCACCGCGTCGCCGCCCTCCTGGAGAACCGGCCCGAGTTCTTCCGGCACTGGTTCGCCCTCAACGCGCTCGGCGCCTCGATCGTGCCGATCAACCCGGATTTCCGGGCGGGCGAGCTCGCCTACCTCCTGGAGAACGCGGAGCCCGCCCTCGTGCTCACGCTGCCGGCCTGGCGGGACCGGCTCCTGGGGATGCTGGCCCAGGCCGGCCGGGGCGACGTCGCGCTGGCGACGACCGAGGAGGTCGGGGCGGGGCGCCTGGCGCCCCCGCCGACCCCGCCCCTGCCGGGCCTGCCGGGGGCCACCACGGAGGCGGCGATCCTCTACACGTCGGGCACCACCGGCCGGCCGAAGGGGTGCAGCCTGTCGAACCGCTACTTCCTCTCGACGGGGATCTGGTACTCGGGCTACGGGGGCCGCCAGCGCTTCGCCTTCGGGCAGGAGCGGCTCTACTCCACCGTGCCGATGTACCACATGGCGGGCCTCGCCCTCACGACCATGGGCATCATGACGGCCGGCGGCTGCCTGATCCAGCCCGAGCGCTTCCGGCCCGGGCGGTTGTGGCGGGACGCCGTGGCGACCCGGGCGACCGTGCTGCACTACCTCGGCGTCGTCCTGGCGACGCTCCTGAAGCAGGACCCGGCGCCCGAGGAGCGGGAGCACGCGATCCGGCTCGGGCTCGGCGGCGGCGGCGGCGACCCGGCGCTCCGGCGCGCCTTCGAGGCGCGCTTCGGCATCACGCTGAGCGAGGGCTGGGGCATGACCGAGACCGGGCGCTGCATCTTCAACGCGCACGAGCCCTACCACCCGGACCTCTACAGCTTCGGCCGCGCCGTGGGGGGGATCGAGGCCGCCATCCTGGACGAGGATTCGGTCCCGCTCGCGGCCGGGCAGCCGGGCGAGCTCGGGGTCAGGTTCCGGGGGGACGACCCGCGGTTCGGCTTCTTCACGGAGTACCTGAACGACCCCGAGGCCACCGCCGCGGCCTGGCGCGGGGGCTGGTTCCACACCGGCGACGTCGCCGTGATGCTGGAGGACGGCAGCCTCTGCTTCGTCGACCGCAAGAAGAACATCGTGCGCCGCTCCGGCGAGAACATCGCGGCCGCCGAGGTCGAGGCCGTCCTCGACCGGCACCCGTCCGTCGAGCGCGCGGGCGTCGTCGCGTTCCCCGATCCGGTGCGCGAGGAGGAGGTCCTGGCCTTCGTCCAGCTGAAGCCCGGGCACGCGCCGGGACCGGACCTGGCCGCGGCCCTGGTCGCCTGGTGCCTCGAGAGGCTCGCCTACTACAAGGCGCCGGGCTGGATCCGCTTCGTCGAGGAGCAGCCGATGACCGGATCCAACAAGATCGCCAAGGGGGTCCTCTCCGAGCGGGCGAGGACCCTCGGCCCCGAGCAGCTCGTCGACACGCGGGGGCTCAAGCAGCGGGTCGCGCGGCCGTGAACCGCCCCGCCGGCCCCCGGGCCGGGCGCCGTCGCGGGACGGCACGGCGCGTTGCCGAATCGCCATTGCGCGGGCGGCGGCGGCCGGCGCTACTCTCGCGCCCCGGGGCCGGCAAGGGCCCGCAGGCGCCGGCCGCGAGCCGGCCCGACAGGGGAGGAATCCGATGCGCCCTGCGATGGCCATCCTGTGCGCGACGGCCGCGGCCGTCCTCTCCGGCGCCGCCGAGGCGCAGGTGCTCAAGGAGTTCGGCAGCTTCCACGTGGGCGGGCGCCAGGCCAGCCTGAGCGGCTACCCGGTCACCGAGAGCGTCTTCACGCAGGGCGCCCCGCCCACCCGCGTCGACCCGAACGGGGATTTCGAGGTCGAGCAGATGTACGTCCAGTACCTGATCCCCGAGCCGCAGCGCGCCAGGTACCCGCTGCTGATGTGGCACGGGGGCGGCCTGACGGGGGTGACCTGGGACACCAAGCCCGACGGCCAGCCCGGGTTCATGCAGTACTTCTTCCGGGCCGGGCACCCCGTCTACGTGTCGGACGCGGTCGAGCGGGGCAGGGCGTCGTGGGCGCGCTACCCCGAGATCTACAAGACCCCGCCGTTCTTCCGGACCAAGAAGGAGGCCTGGGAGCAGTTCCGGATCGGCCCGGCCTACGCGACCGACCCGGCCCGGCGCGTCGCCACGCCGGGCGGCCGCTTCCCGGTCCAGGCCTTCGACCAGTTCGCCAAGCAGTTCGTCCCGCGCTGGACCAGCAACGACGCCATCACGCAGCGCGCCTACGACGCCCTGGTCGAGAAGGTCGGCCCCTCGGTGGTGATGGTGCACTCGCAGGCGGGCAATTTCGGCTTCCGCGCGGCCCTGAACGCGCCCGGCACGGTCAAGGGCCTGATCGCCCTCGAGCCGGCCGGCGCCCCCGCGCCGGGCCCCGAGCTCGACAGGCTGACGGCGATCCCGATGCTGATCGTCTGGGGCGACAACATCGGGAGCGAGCCGGTCTGGGTGCGCCAGCAGCCCTTCTCGCTCGCGTTCGCGGCCGACCTGAAGGCGCGCGGCGGCGACGTCGAGGTGATCGAGCTGCCGAAGGTCGGCATCACCGGGAACGACCACATGATCATGATGGACACCAACTCAGACCAGGTGGCCGGCCTGATCGAGGACTGGATGCGCAGGAAGGGCCTCCTGCGGGAGCGGTAGGCCCGCGCGGGCAGCGCCCGCGCCGGGGTCAGTCGGCGGAGGCGAGCGGCTTGGCGATCTCCTCCAGCGACTTCCCCTCGGCGGCCACGCCCCAGATCCCCCCCACCACCGCCGCCACGGCGAGCAGCAGGACGCCGAGCAGGTAGCCGTAGAACACGTTCGTGCGCGAGCCGGTGTCGATGAGCGCCCCGAACAGCGAGGGCCCCAGGATGCCGCCGACGCCCGTGCCGACGGCGTAGAAGACCGCGATGGCGAGGGCCCTCACCTCCAGCGGGAAGGTCTCGCTCACCGTCAGGTAGGCCGAGCTCGCCGCGGCCGAGGCGAAGAAGAACACCACCATCCAGGCCGCCGTCTGGCCGACCGGGCCGAGGGTGCCCTGCTGGAACAGCCACCCGACGACGGCCAGCAGCGCGCCGGAGATCCCGTACGTGAAGGCCAGCATCGGGCGGCGGCCGACGGTGTCGAAGAGCCGGCCGAGGAGCAGCGGCCCCAGGAAGTTGCCGGCGGCGAACGGCAGCAGGTACCAGCCGACGTGGTCGGACGGGACGCCGAAATCCTTGAGCAGGATGATGCCGTAGGTGAAGTACACGCCGTTGTAGAAGAACGCCTGGGCGATCATCAGGCTCAGGCCGACGAGGGTCTGCGTGCGGTAATCGTGCAGCATGGCCTTGAACACGGCGGAGAACGGCGTGTGCGAGCGGGTGCGGATCTTCAGCTTGGGCAGGTGCGCGGGCGGCGCGGGCACGTCCACGCCGGCCTGCTTCAGGCGCTCCTCGATGTCGGCGACCACCGCCTCGGCCTCCTGGACGCGGCCGTGGGTGAGCAGCCAGCGGGGGCTCTCGGGGATCCAGGTGCGCAGGAGCAGGATGACGAGCCCGATGCCGCCGCCGATGAAGAAGGCGACGCGCCAGCCGGTCTGGGGGTCGATCACGTCCTTGTTCAGCAGCACGACGGCGGCGAGCGAGCCGGAGGCCGCCCCGAGCCAGAAGGTGCCGTTGATGGCGAGGTTCACCCAGCCGCGGGCGCGGGCCGGGATGAGCTCCTGGATGGTCGAGTTCACGGCCGTGTACTCGCCCCCGATGCCCGCGCCCGTGATGAAGCGGAACAGGCAGAAGCTCCAGATGTCCCAGGACAGACCGGTCGCCGTCGTGGCGATCAGGTAGGTCGCGAGCGTGATGAAGAACAGCTTCTTGCGCCCGAGCCGGTCGGTGAGCCAGCCGAAGCCGACGGCGCCGATGACCGCGCCGGCGAGGTAGGCCGAGGTGGCGTAGCCGATGTCGGCGGCGCTGAAGTGCAGGGTCGGGCTCTCCATCAGCGCGCCGATGAGCGTGCCCGCGAGGGTCACCTCGAGCCCGTCGAGCACCCAGGTGATGCCGAGGGCCAGGATCACGAGGGTGTGGAAGCGGCCCCAGGGCAGCCGGTCGAGGCGCGCCGGGATGTCGGTCTCGACGATGCTGCCCATCGGCACGCGCTCGGGCACGCCCTGGGCGCGGCCCGCCTCGAGGGTCGCGGTGATCGTCTCGGCCATGTGCTTCGCTCCCGCCGCCTTGGGGCAACCCTGGGCAACGGCAACACCGTCGACTTGGTTCGATCGTCCCCGCGGCGGGCGCCCCGGCCCCCGGGCCCGCGCCCCCGGCGGGCCCCCGGGCTCGCGCCCCCGGCGGGCCCCAGGGCCCGCGCCGCGGGCCGGCGCCTACGCGCCGACGCTGACCTCCACGGCCATGTCCCGGAAGCTGCCGGGAGGCCCCCCGAAGCTGCCGGCGACCGGCATCGCCAGGCGGATGTCGCGCGCGACGGCGACCGGGATCAGGTTCGCGCCGCCGACGCTGCGGTTGGTCGGATCGAAGGTGATCCAGCCCGCGCCCGGCAGGTAGACCTCGACCCAGGCGTGGGTGGAGCCCGCATCCGCCGAGCCCAGCAGGGTTCGCGTCGGGTCGTGCAGGTAGCCGGAGACGATCCGGGCCCCGAGGCCGAGGCTGCGGGCGGCCTCGGCGAAGAGCGTCGCGAGGTCCCGGCAGGAGCCCGCTTCCAGCGCCAGGGTCTGACCCGGGGATTGCGTGCCCTCGTCCTCCCGGGCCTGGTAGGCGAGGCCGCCGACCCCGGCGTTGAGGTCCCGGAGCAGCGACAGGGTGTCGGTGGGGTCGCCGGCCACGAACCCCCGCGCCCAGGTCCGCACCCGGTCGCCCTCGTCCGGGTACTGCCGGACCGTGAGGGCGCCGAGGTCGGTCCACTCGTCGTCGGCGTACCGGAACGGGAACGCGATGGCGGAGGCGGCGATGTCGAACACCGGGTAGGCGGCGGCGCTGAGCTCGACCTGCGACGCGCACGCGATGACGAGGGTCTCGGCCGGGGCCCGGAACGTCGCCGTCGCGACGGCATTGCCGGCGACGTCGTCGGCCCAGCCGACGGCCGCGTCGGGCGACACCGTGAGGACGCTCGACACGAGGCGCAGGTCGCGGCTCTCCCGGGGCCTCAGCATGAGCCGGTGCGGCCCGAGGCTCACGGGCTGCCGGTACCGGTAGGTCGTGCGGTGGTGGATGCGCAGGCCGACCATTGGGAGCCTCCCGTCCGTCGCCCACGACCCTAGGGCCGCCGGCGCCCCGGGGACAGCCCGCCCGGGGACAGCCCGCGGGAGCCCCGGCCGGGCGCGGTCACGCCCGCCCGGCGGAGGCCCTCGCGCCGGGCCAGGTGCCAGCGGACCGTCCGCGCGAGGCCGTCCTCGAGCCCGACGCGCGGGCGCCACCCCATGGTGTCGCGGATCAGGCGGGTGTCCAGGATGGTCACCGGGACGTCGGCGGCCCGTCCGGGCCTGTACCTGCCCGCCCCGGGCCGGCTCAGGGCGCGGCCGGCGGCGGGGCGGGGGGGCGCGAGCCGAGATGGGCCCGCAGCGTCCGCCCGTCGTACTCGTGCCGGAACAGGCCCCGCCGGCGCAGTTCCGGCAGGACGAGCGCGATGAAGTCGTCGAGCCCGCCCGGCAGGGTGGCGGGCATGATGTTGAAGCCGTCGGCGCCGTGGGCCCGGAAGCGCTCCTCCATCTCGTCGGCGATCTGGGCGGGCGTCCCGACGATCTGCGAGTGGCCGCGGGCGCCCGCGATGCGCAGGTAGAGCTGGCGCAGCGTCAGCCCCTCGCGCCGCGCGAGATCGAACATCAGCTGCTGGCGGGACTTCGCGCCGTTGGCCTCGGGCAGTTCCGGGACCGGCCCGTCGGGGTCGGAGCCCGACAGGTCGAAGCCCCCGACCATGCGCTCGAGGAGCGCGAGGCCGACGACGGGGTCGATCAGCGCCTGCAGCGCCTCGAACTTGGCGCGCGCCTCGTCCTCGCTGCGCCCGACGACGGGGAAGAGGCCGGGCATGATCTTGAGGTCGTCCGGCGCCCGACCGAAGTGCCCCATGCGCTCCTTGAGGTCGCGGTAGAACGCCACCGCCTCGGCGAGGGTCTGGTTGGCGGTGAACACGACCTCGGCGGTGCGCGCCGCGAGGTCCCGGCCGGGGCCCGACGAGCCGGCCTGCACCAGCACCGGCTGGCCCTGCGGCGTGCGCGAGATGTTGAGGGGCCCGCGGACCGCGAAGTGCTTGCCCCGGTGGTTGAGCGGCCGGAAGCCGTCCGGCTTCGAGAACTGGCCGCTCTCGCGGTCGATCACGACCGCGTCGTCGTCCCAGGTCCGCCACAGGCCCAGGACGACGTCGACGAACTCCTCGGCCCGTTCGTAGCGGTCGGCGTGCAGGGCGATGGCGTCGCTGCCGAAATTGGCCGCCTCCAGGTCGGTGGCGGAGGTGACCAGGTTCCACCCGGCGCGGCCGCCGCTGAGGTGGTCGAGGGAGGCGAAGCGGCGCGCGACGTTGTAGGGCTCGTTGAAGCTGGTGGAGGTGGTGGCGACGAGCCCGATCCGGCTCGTGACGGCGGCCAGGGCCGAGAGCAGGGTCACCGGCTCGAAATGGGCCGAGCGCGCGGTCCGCTCGCTCGAGCGCAGGTTGCCGTCCCGGATGCCGGTGCCGTCCTCGAGGAAGACGAGGTCGAACTTCGCCGCCTCGGCCCGTCGGGCCCAGCCGACGTAGCGCTCGAGGATGAGGCCGCCATCGGCCTCGCTCGAGGGGTGGCGCCAGCCCGCCACGTGGTGGCCCGTGGCGTAGAAGAAGGCGCCGAGCCGCATCGTGTCCTGTCTCATCGGGTCACCCGTGGCGATGCGTCGGTTCGAGGGGCGCCACCGGCGGAACGAGGCCGGGGCGCCGGAGATCCGCCGGCCGTCCCGGGGGCGCGGCGCCGGCGGGGAGCCCGCCGCGGGCCCGGTCCCGGGGCGGGAACGAGGACCCGGCGCCCGCGATCCCGAGGCGCCCCGGCGGGCGCGCG
>NZ_QOWC01000146.1 GCF_003574465.1 Methylobacterium crusticola | reverse complement strand
ACAATGTCGGCCGGCAGGTCGGTCATCAGGCACTCGGCTTAAGGCGCATCGCCCCTCTGGCCTCCCGTCAGCACGAAGTACTGCGTCGAATCCGCGGGCGCCCGCCACGCCGACGAGGGCGACCGCATCCGCCTGCTCGACGCCGGGACCTACGGGAACGTCTTCCTCGTCTTCGAGCCGCTCCCCGAGGGACGGTGACCCCTCGGCGGCGGACCGCCGCCGCGCCGACAGCCACGGAGATGGCCGTGCGCGCGATGTATCACGAGGCCTTCGGCGCGATGCCCGAGGTGCGTGAGGTCCCCGACCCGACGCCCACGCCGCGCGGCCTGGTGATCGAGGTCGGGGCGACGGGCCCGTGCCGGAGCGACCGGGACAGCCGGAAGGGCCGCGACCCCGGTCTCCGCCCGCCGCATGTCCCTGGGCACGAACTCGCCGGGAGCATCGTCGCGTGCGGACGCGAGCGAGGCCGCTTCGCGCTCGGCGACCGGGTCACGCTGCCGTTCGTCTCGCCTTGGCCACCTCGGTCGCGGTGGGAGGCCCTCGCCTGTCCGCTGTCACGTCGAGGTCGGCTTCGTCGCTGCGAGCGGCGCGATCAGGTTGTCGTGCCCGGCGAACGCCGCGTGGCTCCCGGCCGGGACCGCGTTGCGACCGGTCGCGTCGCGCTCCCCTGACCGCGTGCGAAGGCCGGGACCTTCAAGCGCGGTCAGGGAACGCGATCGAGCACGCGACCGGGTCGACGGGACCGGCACGACCGCCCCGCCCCCGGCAAGGCTCCGTCGTCCCTGACCCCGGCCCGGCGACGCGCTTCGAGGCTGAAGCGGGCCGTCCGCTTTCTTGACTCGCCGATCAGCCGCCGCAGATAATTTCATGCGTCCCGGCGCGGAGCCTGATCGTGGACCTTGCGCGCCTGCGGACGCTTCGGGAACTGGCCGTGCGGGGTACGATGGCCGCGGTGGCCGAGGCACTCCTCGTCTCGCCCTCGGCGGTTTCCCAGCAGATCGCCTTGCTGGAGGGCGAGATGGGCACGGCGCTCGTCGAGCGGCGCGGGCGCGGCGTCGTCCTCACCCTGGCAGGAGCGCGGCTCGCAGAGCATGCCGGGGCGGTGATCGCCATCCTGGAGGAGGCGCGCACCGACCTCGCCGCGATGAGGCGCGAAGTGGCCGGGGAGTTGCGGGTGGCGGCCTTCCCGTCCGTCGCCGCATCCCTCATCCCGCATGCGATCCGCTCGGCCTCCGCGAGGTATCCGGCCCTCCGCATCTCCTTCGAGGAGCTGGAGCCGGCCGAGGGCTTGGCGGCGCTCCGCGCGTGGCAGGCCGACATCGCCATCGTCGACGACCTCACCACCGCGGGGCCCGCCGACGGCAGGATCGAACTCGCCCATCTCCTCGACGACACGCTCCACGTCATGCTCCCGCGCGGTCACCCCCTGGCGGCACGCCCCTTCGTCGGCCTCGGGGATCTACGCGGGGAGCCGTTCGCCCTCGACAACGCGAGCAGGGACTACGCGGCGGTGGTGGTCCGGGCCTGCCGCGAGGCGGGCTTCGAGCCTGTCGTCAACGGACGCTGCGAGGGCTTCGAGGTGGTGCGGGCCCTGACCGCCGCCGGCTGCTCGATCTCCGTCCAGCCCGGCCTGCGGGCCACGGGCGACGACGCCGAAATCCGTTTCCGCGAGCTCCGGCCAGCCATGACGCGATGCATCTCGGCGGCGTACCGCCGCGGCGAGGCGCGCCACCCCGCGGTCGGCGCGTTCCTCGCCGCGCTCAACGACGTGGTCGGGGCCGCCCGGCGCGAAGAACGGCTGCCCACGCCTGGCCCGCCCGGTCCCGCCACCGCGCCGACGGCCTCCGGACGATGAACGACCGCGCGCTGCGGTACTTCCTCGCCGTCGTCCGTACGGGTTCGGTGCGCGCTGCGGCCGAGGTGCTCCACGTCGCCGCATCGGCGGTCAGCCGGCAGGTCATCGAGATGGAGGCCGAGATCGGGCAGCCCCTGCTGGAGCGGCTTCCGCGCGGGGTCGTGCCGACGGAGGCGGGACGCGTGGTCGCCGAGCACGCGATGCGCCAGGCGGACGAGCGCCTCCTCCTCGGCGACCGCCTGCGCCGCCTGCAGGGGCTGCAGGAGGGCACGGTCCGCATCCGGTGCGGCGGCGGCTTCGTCGCCGACCTCGTCGAGAACGGCCTGACCGGCTTCTCGGAGAGCTACGCGGGCATCGCCTTCACGGTCACCCTCGGCACCACCGACGGCATCCTCGCCGCCGTCGCGCAGGGCGACGCGGACATCGGCATGGCCTACGACCCGCCGGCCCATCCCGACGTGCGCAGCGTGGTGTCCGCGCGCCAGCCGCTGCTGGCGGTGCTGCCGCAGGACCACCCGATGCAGGGGACCTCCGCCGTCCCGCTAGGGACCTTCGCGACCGAGCCCGCCGCCCTGCTGCCCGACGACCATGGCGTGCGCCGGATGCTGGGCCGGGTCGAGGCCGACGGCGACTTCCGGCTGACCCCGCGCTTGGTGACGGGTTCATTCGACCTTCACCGGCGCCTCCTCGTCGCCGGGCTCGCCATCGGCTTCCTGCCGCGCTTCGTGATCGCCGCCGAACTGCGCGCGGGCCTCCTGCGAACCATCCCCCTCCGGGAGGTGAGCCTCACCGACGTCCGCAGCCATCTCCTGATCCGGAGCGGTCGCCGCCTGCCGGAGGCGACGCGCAGGCTGCTCGACCACCTCGCGCAGTCGATGATCGCCTTCCAGGGAGTATCCTCGACGCACCGTACTCATATTCCGCACACTGAGTGCGAAACTCGCTGATTGTCGCAACACGCCGCACCTGACATCCGTCGCTGATGCGAAGGACGGAGCGCGGCATGACCATCGAGACCATCGGCGTCGTCGGGCTCGGCAACATGGGTCTCGGCATGGCGGCGGTCCTGGCCCGCAAGGGCTTCGCGGTGAGCGGCTACGACATCAGCGAGGCCAGGCGCGCGGCCGTCGAGGGGGAGGGCGTGCGGTTCTCCTCCAGCCTGACCGACCTGCTGGGTACGTCCGACGCCCTCGTCTTCTCCCTGCCCCTCGCCCGGGACGTCGAGGCGGTGGTCACGACGCCCGGTGGCCTGCTCGAACGCCGCGACCGCAGGATCGTGGTCGTCGACACCTCGACCTCCGATCCCGGCACCAGCCGCCGCCTCGCCGGCCGGCTCGCCGAGGCCGGGCACGCGCTCCTCGATGCGCCGGTGAGCGGGGGGCCATCCGGCGCGGCGCAGGGTACGCTGACGATGATGGTCGGGGGCGCCGCGGAGGACTACGCGCTCGCCGCGCCCGTGCTCGCCGCGATGTCGGCGCGCGCGGTCCACGTCGGCCCCTCGGGGGCGGGCAACATCGTCAAGCTCGTCAACAATCTGCTCGTGGCCGCCCACCTCGTCACGACGGGCGAGGCCATGCGGCTCTCGGAGGCCGCGGGCCTGTCCGCACGGGAGGCGGTGGCGGTGGTCAACGCGGCCACCGGGCGCAGCGCGATCAGCGACGTGATGTTCCCGCGCTGGATCCTCCCGGGCACCTTCGACAGCGGCTTCTCCGCCGGACTGATGCGCAAGGACGTGCGCCTCGCCCTCGAACTCGCGGCCGAGAGTGGCCTCGACCTGCCGCTCTCGGCGCATGTCGGGGCGATCTGGGAGGAAACGCGAGAGCGCATCCCGGACGCCGCCGACTTCACCCGGATGGCCGATTACCGCGACTGAGGAAGAGCCCGATGTTCGACAACCAGCACACGCAAGCGGCCCGGCGTGCCGGGGCGTTCCTCGCCGACGTCCTGCCCGGCGGCCGGATCGGCAGCGTCGTCGGCGGCGAGGTGCTCGCGGGGCGGGGCTCCGAACGCGAACTCGTGAACCCGGCCGACGGTCGGGCCTTCGCCACCTTCGCGGACGCGGGCCCCGAGGTGGTGCAGGCGGCGATGGACGCGGCGCGCCCCGCCCAGCGGCGGTGGTGGGGCATGACGGCGGCGGCGCGCGGGCGGGCGATGTGGGAGGTCGCCCGCCTCGTGCGGGCCAACGCCGAGGCGCTCGCCGCGCTGGAGACGGTGTCGGCGGGCAAGCCGATCCGCGACACGCGCGGCGAGGTCGCCAAGGTCGCGGAGATGTTCGAGTATTACGCCGGCTGGTGCGACAAGCTGCACGGCGAGGTCATCCCCGTGCCGACCTCGCACCTGAACTACACCCGCCACGAGCCCTTCGGCACCGTGGTGCAGATCACGCCCTGGAACGCTCCGGTGTTCACCGCGGGGTGGCAGATCGCGCCGGCCATCTGCGCCGGCAACGCGGTGGTGCTCAAGCCCTCCGAGCTCACCCCGCTCACCTCGCTCGCGCTCGGCGCGCTCTGCCACCGGGCCGAAGGCGTCCCGACCGGGCTCGTCTCCGTGCTCGCGGGCGCCGGGCCGACGACCGGCGCAGCGGCGGTCGCCCATGCCGAGACGCGGCTCGTGGTCTTCGTCGGCTCGGCGGAGGCCGGCGCGCAGATCGCGGCGGCCACGGCGCGCAACGTCGTGCCGAGCGTCCTGGAGCTCGGCGGCAAGTCGGCGAACGTCGTCTTCGCCGACGCGGACCTGGACCGCGCAATCCTCGGCGCGCAGGCGGCGATTTTCGGCGGCGCCGGGCAGAGCTGCGTCGCGGGCTCGCGCCTGCTGGTGGAGCGCACGGTCCACGCCGCCTTCGTCGAGCGGCTCGCGCACGCCGCGGCGCGCATCCCCGTCGGCCTGCCGACCGATCCGGCAACGCAGATCGGCCCGATCAACAACCGCCGCCAGCTCGACAAGATCGACGGCATGGTCCGCGCAGCGGCCGCGGCCGGCGGCCGGGTCGCCACGGGCGGTGCCTGCCCGGAGACCCTGCGCGACACGGGCGGCTTCTTCTACGCCCCGACCATTGTCGACGACCTCGAGGCCGACGCCGGGATCGCCCGCGAGGAGGTCTTCGGCCCCGTGCTCGCCGTGCTGCCCTTCGACACGGAGGAGGAGGCGGTCGCCATCGCCAACGCGACACCTTTCGGGCTCGCTGGCGCGGTCTGGACGAACGACGTCGGGCGCGCGCACCGGGTCGCGGCGGCGGTGCGGGCCGGGACCTTCTGGGTCAACGGCTACAAGACGATCAACGTCGCGTCGCCCTTCGGCGGCTTCGGCCGCTCGGGCTTCGGCCGCTCTTCGGGACGCGAGGCGCTGATGGCCTACACGCAGACGAAGAGCGTCTGGGTCGAGACCGCGTCCGAGCCCGGCGTCGCCTTCGGCTACGTCGGCTGAGCGGAAGGCGCCGCCGCGGCCCGCCCGCCGCGGCCCACGAACCAGGCCGCGCTGCGGCAGGCGACGATTCACCAGCGTGGAGGAGACCATGTCCCACGAAGCGGTCCTCGATGCCGGCGCACGCCCGGCAGGAGGCACGGGGTTCGGCGCCTGCGCCCGCCTCTTCCTGATCGCGCTCGTCATCGTGGCCGCGGCGGAGGCCATCGGGAACGTCTCGGTCCCGCTCGGTTCGAGCAAGATCGTGCTCCTTCCCCTCCTGTGGGCCTTGCTGCTCGGAGCCGCGCTGGGCCTCGCCGCCCCGCGCATGCCGGCGTCCCTGCGCCTGACGACCGCGATGCAGAACCTCTCGGCGGCCTTCCTCCAGCCCGCCCTCCTGATCTTCGTCGCCAAGCTCGGCCTTCTCGTCGGCGGGTCCGTCCCCAGGATCCTGGCGTCGGGCTGGTCGCTCGCCTTCCAGGAGTTCGGGCACTTCTTCGGCACGATGGTGTTCGGCCTTCCGACGGCGCTCCTCCTCGGGATCAAGCGCGAGGCCATCGGCGCGACCTTCTCGGTCGGACGCGAGCCGAGCCTCGCGATCATCGGCGAGCGCTTCGGCATGGACTCGGCCGAGGGACGCGGCGTGCTCGCGGAGTACCTGACGGGAACGGTGTTCGGCGCCGTGTTCATCGCCGTGCTCGCCGGCTTCGTGGCGAGCATGAACGTCTTCGACCCGCTGGCGCTGGCCATGGGGGCCGGCGTGGGCTCTGGCAGCATCATGGCGGCCGCGGCGGGCGCCATCGCCGCGCAGCAGACGCCGGAGGTCGCCAGGGACGTGGCGACCTTCGCGGCGGCGAGCAACCTCGTCACGACGACCATCGGCACGTACTTCACGCTGTTCCTGTCGCTGCCCTTCACGATCTGGGCGTACGGGACTCTGGAGCCCGTCCTCGGCCGCTTCGCCGGGGCGCGGAGGCCCGCCGCCGCGGCGCCCTCCGGGACATCCCCCGTCAGCGAGGAGGTCCAACTCGGTCCCGCCGCCCTCGTCGCGGGATGGGTCCTGATCGCTGCCTACGGCCTCGTGGGGAACCGGCTGACCTACGGTACGCCCGCCGACGGCCCGGCGGTCGCCGGCATGGCGGTCATCCTCGTCCCCGTGCTCGTCGGCTACGCGCTCTACCTCGCCACCCGGCGCATCCTCCCGGCGGTGATCTGGGTGTCCCTCGTCGCGATGCTGATGACCTATCCGTCCATGCCGTACGCGGCGGAGACCGCGGCGCTCACCGGCCGGATCAACTTCCTGGCGCTCGCGACCCCGATCCTCGCCTTCGCGGGCCTGTCCATCGCCAAGGACGTGCCCGCCTTCCGACGCCTCGGCTGGCGCATCGTCGTCGTCTCCCTGATGGCGAACGCCGGCACCTTCCTGGGGGCTGCCCTGATCGCCCAGCTCTGGATGCATCCGCCGGCCTGAGGCCGGCGGCGGCACGTCGCGCGACGTCCGTCGGGAGAACGACCGCGACCATCGATGCCGGCCTCGTCACGCACATGGTCGCATGGCGCCGTGACCTGCATGCTCACCCCGAACTCGCCTTCGAGGACGCGCTGCCGGTCGCGGGGACGACCGGCCTGCCGGACGCCTCCCGCACCCCCGGGGTCGTGCACGCGTGGCGACGTCATCGATCCGCACGCGGACAGGCAGAGCCACCAGTCTTATCGCATCGTCCCGGCCGTGCGCGACGACATCGCGGCCATCCTCAAGGGCGAGCGGCAGGACGAGATCCGGGGGCGCGTCGCGGCCGGTGCCCAGCGGTTCGGGCTCAGGCCTCCCCGTCGGCGCACGCCGGCCGCCGGCCGATGAGCGCCGGGCCTCCGACGCGGACGGAGGAGTCTTCGGGGCGCGGAGAGGCGGGCGGATGGCTCGGACCGCCTCGCGCGCTCCCCGGCGCGGCCGCCGGGGCGGGGCTGACCGCCGCACGATCGATTGCGCGGGGGGCGAGGGGAGGATCGGATCAGGCAAACAGGATGCAGGTCGGGCTGCCCGTCCGCGCGACGACCGTCCCGCCCGACAGGCATCCGGTCAGCGCGTTGCGGGGGAAGCTCACGATGGTGTCGCTGTCCTCGTTGGCCGCGAACAGGCGCTCTCCCGAGGGGTCCAGCGCGCAGAAGCGCGGCGTCGTCCCCTCGGCGGCAACCCAGCCGACGGGCGAGAGGCGGCCCGTGTCGGGATCGACCGCGAAGGTCGCGATCGAGTCGTGGCCGCGATTGCTCGCGTAGACGAACCGCCCGTCGCGGGAGACCTCGATCTCGGAGGCCCTGCTGAACCCGATATACGTGTCGGGCAGGGCGGACACCTCCTGCCGGGGCGCGATGGCGCCGGTCTCCGCATCGTACCCGCACGCCATCACGCTCGAGGACAGCTCGTTCAGGACGAAGACCTGCGGCAGGCGCGGGTGGAAGGCGAGATGGCGCGGCCCTGCCCCCTCCCGTGCCCGGGCGGGCGGAGGGCTCGCGGCGCGCAGCCGTCCGTCGGCGTCGAGCCAGAAGGTCGTCACGAGGTCGAGACCCTTGTCGGGCACGGCCAGGAACCGGCCCGCGGGGTCGAACACCACCTGGTGCGGCTTCGCGAAGGGCTGCTCCGTCCGGTGCGGCCCGATCGTCCCGGCGAGGGGAACGTGGTCGATCACCTCCCCGAGCGTCCCGCCGGCGCCGATCGGCAGCACCGCGAGGCTCGACACGTAGGCGCCGGCCGTGATGTGATTGGCGACCACCAGGAAGCGCCCCGACGGGTCGACGGCCAGGTGGACGGGGTTCCTGCCCCGGCACGTGACGCCGTTCACGAAGGCGAGCCGGCCGTCCCCGGGGGCGACGCGGAACGCGCTGACCTCGCTCGCGTCGCCGTGCACCGCGTAGAGCATGTGCCGCTCGCGGTCGAAGGCCAGGAATGACGGGTTCGGGAGCCCGTCGACGCTCTGGACCAGCGTCCACGGCCCCCCGGAATCCGGCAGCCGGTAGACGCCGATGCCGCTGCCGCGCGCGTTGCGCTCGCGCGTCGTCCGGCAGCCGACATAGGCGAAGCGCGCGGGGGCGGGACGGGCCTGAGCGGGCATCGGGGCGTTCTCCTCGGGCGGGTGATCGGCCGCGCGCGCCGGCCGCAACGATCGGGACCACGTCGCACCGGCGATCAGGGCAGCCGCAGCCCGCCGGGTGAGCGCGACCGGTCCGCCTGGTGCCTGAACAGCCACGACTGCCTCCCTTAAATTGAATTTTATAGTGATTAAACACATCGCCAGGCCTGCCGCAAGCCGCGGGGACTGGACGGCGCGCGGTTCCCGGGGCAGGCAGGGCGGGTCCGGGTCGAGGGAGCCGCCAGACCGACGATGCCGAGGCCGAGCCTTGTCCCGCAGGTGACCGCGCTGATCCTGGATCAGATCCGCGACCGCAGGCTCACGCCGGGCCAGCACCTTCCGAGCCAGGCGCTCGCGGACGGCTTCCGGCTCTCGCGCGCGCCCGTCACGGCCGCCCTGAAGGAACTGGAGAGGCAGGGCGTCGTGCGCTCCGAGCCGAACCGGGGCTACTTCCTGGCGGACGAGGCGGAGGCGATCGCGCGGAGCGGGCGGCCGAGCCTCGGCGCGCCGGAGGCGGAGGACGAGGTCTACCTCCGCATCGCCGAGGATCGCCTCGCCGGCCGCCTGCCCGACCGGGTCAGCGAGGCCGAGATGATGCGGCTCTACGCGGTGGCGCGCCCGCGCCTGGCCAAGATCCTCTACCGGATCGCCGAGGAGGGCTGGGCCGAGCGGCTGCCCGGCAACGGCTGGGAGTTCAGCCCCATGCTGACCTCCCGCGAGGCCTACGAGCACTCCTACCAGTTCAGGGCCGCCGTCGAGTCGGAGGCCCTGCGAGCGCCCACCTTCCGGATCGACGCGGCGGCCTTCGCGGCCGCCCGGGCCGAGCAGTCCTTCATCCTGGAGGGGGGCCACCGCACCCTCTCGCGCGCCGAATTGTTCCGCGCCAACGCGGCCTTCCACGAGATGCTCGTCGGCTGCTCGGGCAACGACTTCTTCCTCGAGGCGCTCAAGCGGGTGAACCGCCTGCGCCGGCTCATCGAGTACCGCGTCACCCTCGACCGCAGCCGCTTGCCGCTGCAGTCGCGCGAGCACCTGATGATCCTGGACCTGCTCACCTCGGGCCAGCGCGAGGCCGCGGCGGTCTACCTGCGCCAGCACGTCCTCGGCGCGAGCGCGATCAAGGCGCCGCGCGTCGGCTGACGCCGAACCGGCTGACGCCGGCTTGATTGCATTTAAAGATCATATAATGTAGTAACCCTGCCGCGTCGGAGGCGCGCCGCCGAGAGCGCGACCCGGGTCGCCCCACGGGAGGACAGCGATGCAGGCCAGCGACAGCCCGGCGATCGAGCGTGCGACGACGCGCAAGGTCTTCTGGCGCATCATCCCCTACACTTTCGCGCTCTACGTCATCTCGTACCTCGATCGCGCCAATCTCGGCTACGCCGCGCTCCAGATGAACAAGGAGCTGGCGCTGACCAGCGAGGCTTTCGGCTTTGCCGCCGGCATCTTCTTCATCGGCTACTTCCTGTTCGAGGTGCCGAGCAACGTCGCCCTGAACCGGTACGGGGCGCGGCTCTGGATCGCCCGGGTGATGATCACCTGGGGCCTGATCTCGATGGGCTTCGCCTTCATCACCGGGCCCGGCCAGTTCTACGTCCTGCGCTTCCTGCTCGGCGTGGCCGAGGCCGGCTTCTTTCCCGGCGTGATCGTCTACCTGACCTACTGGTTCAGGGCCAAGGAGCAGGCCACGACCGTCGCGTGCTTCACCGCGGCGATCCCGGTCTCGTACCTGCTGGGCGCCCCCCTGAGCACCTGGATCATGGACCACGCGTCCGGCTTCGGCCTGTCGGGCTGGCGCTGGATGCTGATCCTCGAGGGCCTGCCCGCGGTGATCGCCGGCGTCGCGAACTACTTCGTCATGACCGACCGTCCCGAGCAGGCCCGCTGGCTCAGGCCCGAGGAGCGCGCGTGGCTCGCGGGCGAGCTGCGCAAGGACCAGGCCGCCCGCCAGGACGTGAAGCATCTCGGGCTGCTGGCTGCCATCACCGACCCCAAGGTGCTGTTCCTCTCGGCGGTCTACTTCATCTACCAGGTCGGCAACCTCGGCATCGGCATGTGGATGCCCCAGATCATCAAGAGCCTCTCCTCCGGCCTGAGCAACGTCGAGGTCGGCCTGATCGCGATGGTGCCGTACGCCGTCGCCACCCTGGCGATGCTGCTCTGGTCGAGGAACTCCGACCGCACGGGCGAACGCCAGAAGCATTCCGCCCTGCCGCTCCTCGCGGCCGCCGCCGCGCTCGCGGCGACGGGTCTCGTGGTCGACCCTGCCCCCGCCATGGCGCTGATCTCGGTCGCGCTCGCGGGCCTCTACGCCTTCAAGTCGCCGTTCTGGTCGCTCCCGGGCCTCTTCCTCTCCCGCTCGACCGCCGCCGTCTCGATCGCGGCGATCAACTCCATCGGCAACCTCGGCGGCTTCGCGGGTCCCTACGCCATCGGGGCGATCAAGGATTGGACCGGCAGCCCCCTCGGGGGCCTCCTGGTCCTCGCCGGGCTGCTGTTCCTGTCGTTCCTGATGACCTGGTTCGCCCGCATGGCGGACGGGCCCGAGCCGGCCGCGGGCGCCGCCCGCGCCTCCGCGTGACACGCCCGCCCGCGACGCCCCCGATCCCCCGGACGCCTCCCATGACCCGCACCGCAGACGTCGTCCTGGCCGGCCGCAGCTGCCGCGTGATCGACCTGCCCGCCGTCGCGGGCGAGGCCCTCGCGCGCCTGCCCTGGCTCCATCGCGTGATGCTGGAGAACCTCCTGCGCCGGGCGCCGCCCGACGATCCGGCCCTGGGCGCGGTGGCGGGCTGGCTCGCGCAGGGACGGAGCGGGGCGGAGATCCCGTTCAACCCCGGCCGGATCCTGATGCACGACACGACCTGCGGTCCGGCGCTGGTCGACATCGCCGGCTCGCGCGCGGCGCTCGCCGAGGCCGGCGGCGACCCGGGACGGCTCAACCCCGTCCTTCCGGTCGACGTATCGACCGACCACTCGGTCTGCGTCGACGTGTTCGGCCGTCCCGACGCGCTCCGGCGCAACATGGAGGCGGAGTTCACGCGCAACGTGGAGCGCTACCGCCTCATGAAATGGGCCACGCGGGCCCTCTCCAACGTCACCGTGCATCCGCCCGGCACCGGCATCATGCACACGATCAACCTGGAGCGGCTCGCCACCGTCGTGACGACCGAGACGCGGGACGGCGTGCTCTGGGCCGTGCCCGACACCCTGATCGGCACCGACAGCCACACCCCGATGATCAACGGCATCGGCGTCCTGGCCTGGGGCGTGGGCGGCCTCGAGGCCGAGAGCGTGATGTTCGGCATGCCGGTCGCGATGCGGGTGCCGGAGGTGGTGGGCGTGCGCCTCTCGGGGCGGCTGCGGGACGGCGTGCTGGCGACGGACCTGGCGCTGCGGGTCACCAACCTCTTGCGCGCCACCCCGCTCTCGGGGCGGTTCGTCGAGTTCTTCGGACCGGGCGTCCCGGGCCTCTCGGCCGGCGACCGGGCGGTGGTCGCCAACATGGCGCCCGAGTACGGCTCGTCCTCGGGCTACTTCCCGGTCGATGGCCGGACGCTCGACTACCTGCGCGCCACGGGCCGGCCGGAGGCGCACGTCGCCTTCGTGGAAGCCTATGCGCGCCGGGTCGGCCTGTGGTTCGACCCGGATGCGACACCCTGCTACGACGCGGTGCTCGCGCTCGACCTCGACACCGTCGCGGTCGCGCTGGCCGGACCGCGCCGCCCGCAGGACCTGCTCACGCCGGACCGCACCCGGGCGGTCCTCGCGCCGCTGCGCCGGCCCGGCGTCCCGGCCCCGAGTGCCGCCGACCCGGTCCCCGACGCCGCGGTCGCCCTCGCGGCGATCACCAGTTGCACCAACACCTCGGACCCGCGCCTGCTGCTCGCCGCCGGCCTCGTCGCCCGCAAGGCCCGCGCCCTCGGCCTCGCCCCGAAGGCCTGGGTCAAGACCTCCCTCGCGCCCGGCTCGCCCACCGCCGAGCGCACCCTGCGCCGCTCGGGCCTCCTCTCGGACCTGGAGGCGCTCGGCTTCAGCATCGTCGGCTACGGCTGCACCACCTGCATCGGCAATTCGGGGCCGCTGCCGCAGGCCGTCACCGACGCCGTCGCGGCGCGCGGCATCCTCGCGGTGGCGGTGCTGTCGGGCAACCGGAACTTTCCGGGCCGGGTCCATCCCGGGCTCGAGGCCGGGTTCCTCGCCTCGCCGCCTCTCGTGGTCGCCTACGCGCTGGCCGGCGACGTCGACCGCGACATCCTGCACGATCCGCTCGCGACGACGCCGGACGGCCGCCCGGTCCGCCTCGCGGAGATCTGGCCGACGGGCGCCGAGATCGACGCGGTCACGGCGGCGGCGGCCCGGGCCGGGGATTACGCCCCGGCCTACGACGCGGCCGAGGCCAACCCGGCCTGGGCCGGCCTCGATGCGCCGGATTCAGCGCTCTACCCCTGGGATCCGGCCTCGACCTACATCCGGCGCCCGCCCTTCGCGCAGGTCAGGGGCGAGGAGCGGCTCGGCCGCTACCTCGCCGACCCGATCCTGGTCGTGGGCGACGACATCACCACCGACCACATCTCCCCGGCCGGCCCCGTGCCGGCGGGGAGCGAGGCGGCGGCCTACCTCATCGAGCGGGGCGAGGATCCCCGCGACCTCAACGTCTTCTCCGCCCGGCGGGGGAACTGGGAGGCGATGCTGCGCGGCCTGTTCACCAACAAGGCGGTCCGCAACCTCCTGGGACGCGACATCCCCCCCGGGAGCACGGTCTTCGCCCCCACCGGCGAGGTGCTGCCGCTCTGGCGGGCCGCCGCGCGCTACGAGGGCGCGAACCGGCCGGTCGTGATCGTTGCGGGAGAGCGCTACGGCATGGGCTCGTCGCGGGACTGGGCCGCGAAGGGGGCGAGCCTCCTCGGCGCGCGCGCGGTGCTGGCCACGAGCTTCGAGCGCATCCATCGCTCGAACCTCGTGAACATGGGCGTCCTCCCGCTTCTCCTGCCGCCCGGCCGCCACCCGGACTCCCTCGCGCTGCGTCCCGGAGACCGCCTGCAGGTCGACGCCGCGCCCGACCGGCTGCGACCGCGCGGGGAGATCCCGGTGACGCTCAGGCGTGCGGACGGGACGGGTGCGGCGCTTGCCTGCCGGGCGGCCGTCGAGACGAGCCTGGAGGTCGAGGTGCTGGCGGCAGGCGGCGTGATCCCGATGATCCTGCAGCGCACGCTGCGCAGTCCCGCGCGCGCCGGCGGCCCCGCGGCCTGATCGCGCGTGACGGCGTCCGCGGTCGCGGCGGATCCGCAGCGGACGGTCCGCCCCGCATCCGCCGCGACGAGGCGGCCCGGGCCTGCCCGGGAACAAAACGCCCCGTGCGGCCGTCCCCCGAGGCAGCCCTGGGCGAGACAGCCCTGGGCGAGACGGCCATCGGCGAGACAGCCCTGGGAAGGAATGCGGAACGTGGTTCAGCCCATCATCGTGCTCGCGGGTGCGGCCGGCGATCTCGGCACCCGGATCGCCACGGCGCTCACGGCGCGCGGCGCCACAATCCGCGCGCTGGTGCGCCCCGATGCGTCCGCCAGCGACGCCGATCGCGTCGCCGCGACGGGGGCGATCCTCACCCCGGCGGACGCCGCCGACGTCGCGTCCGTCGCGGCCGCCTGCGCCGGGGCCGCGTGCGTCGTCTGCGCGCTCAACGGATTGCGGGACGTCATCCTCGACCGGCAGGGCGTGCTGCTCGACGCGGCCGTGCGGGCCGGGGTCCCGCGGTTCATCCCGTCGGACTACTCGGCCGACTTCACCAGGACCCGGCCGGGCGGCAACCGCAACCTCGACCTCAGGCGCGCGTTCATGGAGCGCGCCGACCGGGCGCCGATCAAGGTCACGTCGATCCTCAACGGCGCGTTCCTGGACATGCTCGGCGCCGAGATGCCGATCATCCAGCCCAGGATCCGCCGCGTGCTCTACTGGGGCAGCGCCGACCAGCCGCTCGACTTCACCGCCAAGGACGACGTCGCCGCCTACGCGGCCGCCGCCGCCTGCGACGCGGACACGCCGCGCATCCTCCGGGTCGCCGGCGACACCGTCAGCGCCCGCGGCATCGCCCGGGCGATGAGCGAGGCGACGGGTGAGCGGTACCGCCCCTTGCGGGCCGGGAGCATCCGCTCGCTCGGCGTGCTGATCCGCCTGACGCGGCTCGTGGCGCCGCAGCCGCGGGCCACGTTCCCGCCCTGGCAGGGCATGCAGTACATGCGGGACATGTTCAGCGGGCGCGGCACGCTCGAACCTCTCGACAACGACCGCTACCCCGGCTTGCGCTGGACCTCGGTCCCCGCGCACCTCGCGGCGGGACCGGCCGCGGCCGCCCGCACGCGGTGAGCGCCGCCTGCCCGCGCAGGGCGACGGCGCCCCCGGCCGGGCCGCGCGTCGACCGCGCTCGTCCCCGGCGCCCGGCCGGGACGGCCCGCACGCGGTGCGATGACCGGAGGATCGTGTCGGCGTGAGACGGAGCCTGCTGAGGTCGAACCGGAACTATCGCCTCCTCCTCTCGGGCAGCGTCGTCACCAACCTCGGGGACGGCGTGGTCGCCGTCGCCATGCCCTGGCTCGCCGCGCTGCTCACCCGCGACCCGGTGCAGATCGCGGCCGTGGCGACGGCGGGAAGCCTGCCCTGGTTCCTGTTCGCCCTGCCCGCCGGGGTCTGGACCGATCGCGCCGACCGCCGCCGCCTCATGATCCGGGCCGATTGCGTGCGGCTGGCCCTGGCCGCCTGCGTCGTCGCGATGACCCTCGCCGTGCCCGCCGGGCCGGTCGCGGCGGGCGCGCAGGCGGGGCTCGTGGCCACCCTGGCGGCGATCGCGTTCCTGGCCGGGACCGCCGAGGTCGTCCGGGACAACGCCGCGCAGACGCTCCTGCCGTCGATCGTTGCGGGCGACGAGCTCGAGCGCGCGAACGGTCAGATGTGGAGCGCCGAGCAGGTCGTCGGGCGGTTTCTCGGGCCGCCCCTGGCGGGCGCGCTGATCGCGGCCGGGATCAGCGTGCCCTTCGGCTTCAACGCCGCGACCCTGGCCCTGGCGATCGGCACCGTCTGGCTCATCACCCTGCCGGCCAGGACGCCGGCCGCGCCCGCGCGGTTCTGGCCCGCGCTGCTGGAAGGCGTGGGCTGGATGCGGCGCACGCCGCCGATCCTGCGGCTCGCCGTCATGCTGGGCGCCTTCAACGCGGTCGCGGTCGGCGGATGGACGATCCTCGTGCTCTACGCGCAGGAGGTGCTCGGCCTCGGGGCGAGAGGCTACGGCCTCCTCCTCGCCTGCGCGGCGGCGGGGGGCGTCCTGGGCGGGATCGTCGCGCCGGGCGTCGCGCGCCGGATCGGGATGCGCGCGAGCCTCATCCTGGCCCTCGCCAGCTTCGTCCTGCTGCACCTGGCGCTCGGCCTGTCGCGCTCCGTGCCGCTGGCGGCCCTCGCGATGGTCCTCGAGGCCGCCGGCGTCATGCTCTGGAACGTCGTGACGGTCAGCTATCGCCAGCGGCTGATCCCGGACGGCCTGCTCGGCCGGGTCAACGCGGTCTACCGGTTCTTCGCCTGGGGGGCGATGCCGTTCGGCGCCCTCGGGGCGGGCGCGCTCGTCTCGGCGCTCGAGCCCGCATTCGGCCGCGCCGCGGCGCTGCACGGCCCCTACCTGCTCGGCGCCCTCGTCTGCGGCGGGTTGCTGGTCTACGGGACGCTGCGGTTGCGCTTCGATTCCTGAGCCGACGCCGGCCGCGGGCCCGCCGCGACGCGCTCGCGGCGCGCGGGTCTCGCCCGCGCCGGTCGGGAGTCCGGCTCGAGGCCCGCCCGGCGCTCGAGGGCGGTCCGTGACGGCGCGGCATCTCGGGGCGACCCGGCGGGCGGTCGCCGGGCACCACCCGGTTCCGGGGCGCCGGCCGGCCGGGCGGCCGCGGCGGAGCGGCGTCCCCATCGAGGATCCGTCAGGCGCCGGCGAGGAGGGCCGCGACCCGGTGCTGGCGCGCCAGGATCCCGCGCAGGTGATGGATCGCCCCGTCCTGGAGGGATTGCAGCGCCGAGGGCTCCTCCTCGGTCGCGCGCCGCATCGAGACGTAGAACTCGAAGCCGCCGGGCTCCGTCGCGGCGACCTGGTTCAGCACGAACGGGAACAGGCCGAGCCGTGCGGCGTCCTCGACCCGGTCGAGGAAGGAGAGCGGCGTGAACACCCAGCAATGGCACGCTCCGTAGGCCTCGCAGGCGAGCGCCTCGACGGCCCGCGCGTGCGCCAGGGCCAGCGCCGCCTCGCCGCAGAGCGGCGGCGCCCGGGCCGGGTCCTCCCCGGCCCAGACCCGCGCCGGTTCGACCGCCCGCGCCTCGTGGGTGTGGGCGAAGAGCTGACGCGCGCTCGGACGGGTGTAGGCGAGCAGGTCCGCCTCGACGAGCTCCGCGGTGCTGCTCGCGGCGCGGCCGGCATCGAACATGAAGCGCTTGTCGGGCAGGGAGAGGTTGAGCACGCCGCCCGGGCGCAGCACCGCGTGGATGCCGCGCAGCCAGCCGAGCAGGTTCGGCACGTACTGCGCCACCTGCGCGGCGATCGCGAAGTCGAAGCCCGTCTCCCCGAGCACCGGGCCGAGCGGGCCGGAGCCCGCCCAGCCGTGGTCGATGGGAACCGCGCCCGGCAGGCCGGCCTGCGCCTCGCGCGCGTGGTCGACGTAGGCGACGCGCAGGCCGGCGGGGAGGGGGGTCGGGTTGGCCCCCGGCCCGAACTCCAGGCCCTTGCCCTCCGGCAGGCCGACGTCGTGGGTGAGCCGGGCGAGGCGCCGGTCGGCGGCCCGGCGCGCCAGGAAGGCGTCGAGTGAGAGCGCGCCCGTCCGCATCCCGCCCGCCCGCTCCCGCCTCAGGCCGCGAGCCAGGGGCGGCCGTCCGCGTCGCTCCAGGCGCACTGGGCGGCCAGCTCCGCCGCGAAGCAGGCGTCGAGGCGGGCCCGCTCGGCCTCGACCAGAGGTCCCTCCACGGCCACCGGCCGGCAGCGGGCCGCGAGGCCCGGCACGACGAAGTCCGGGTTGTGCAGGAGGTGCTGGGAGGCCTCGTCGAAGAAGGCCCGGTCGCCCCAGTCGAGGTAGCTCTCCGCCGGCAGCCCCTCGGCCAGCAGGATGTCGTGCCGGTCGAGCTCGACGTGCCAGTAGGTGACCCGGGCGCAGGGCGCGCGCACGACGCTGGTGCCGTTGATCAGGCACATGATCGGCACGAGCACGCCGCCCTCCTGGTCGGGGCCGGCGCCGACGAGCACGGGGTGGCCGGGCGAGAGGGAGAGGTCGCGGGCCGGCAGGCCGGGACCGAAGGCGCCCGCGCGCACGCGGACCGGCTGCTGGTCGTGCGGCAGCGTCCGGCCGCCGGCGTCGAGGTCGCGGTGCCCGATCCAGGTGATCGGCCGCACGACGCCGGAGGCGGTCACGGCGCGGTCGCCGACCCGGAGGTCCTCGACCGCCACCTCCGCCTCGCCGCCCGGGCGCACCACGCGGATGCGCGTGCCGGTGACGAAGCAGACCGGCGCGTAGTCGCTCGGGGTGTTGTTGCCGTCGAAGGTGACGCGCTGGCGCGGGGCGAGGGTCGTGTTGGAGAACACGTAACGCGTCGTCGGGTTGCCCGGGTTGTCCGTGAACTGGATCATGCCCGGCGAATCGTACTGGGTCGCGTATAATGTTCTGGTGGTGGAAGCACTCTCCGCCGGGAAAATGCCCGTAGCTTGTACGGTGTCTCCTGTGTTGTTGACCGTTCCTGTCACGCGAATGTTTGACGTGGAAACATCATCGATGCCGAAGCCCGCCGACGGTGCGCCGTCATCCGAACCAACAAATCCCGGTCCATAAAGCGTGTTGTTGAAGACGATCGGCATGGCAGCAACCTCCCGGATCTTGTTCGATGTCTGGTGTGGCGGCCGCGTGCTCGCCCGCGGCCGTGCATCCGCATGATGGCGGGACCAGTCATCCTCCAGCCTGATAGCAACCGCGGCGCCGGCGCGTAAGGGGCAGGCAGGCTGTCAGGCGCGCCCGTCTCGGCCCAACAGAAGATCGACCGCCTTTTCCCGCCGCCTGTGCTCTCGATGCTACGGTTTTTGCGGGAGACGACGGCTCTCGCCTGGACGAAGATTCGCGAACCGGCGTCTCATTGCCGAATTATCCCGGGATCGACTGCCGAATAATCCCGAACGATCGCCGCTCGACTGGTCGGCCGCGCTGCGGCCGACGACGCGGGATGGCGTTCGGAACGCCCTCCGCAACGCTTCGGCGGCCTCGCGGAGGGCGCCACGGGCCGTCCCGGTGCCCGCGGGCGGGTTCCCGGCCCGGCGCGCGGGCCGCGCCGACGCCCGCCCCGGAAGGCACCCGCGGGCGGCGCGGTCGCGGCGCCGGATCCGGGCGGCAGCGCGGGCGCCGATCCGGAATGCCGGGTTTTGATTCAACTGCGCCCGATGTTGGACAATCATCCTTGTTCTTCTGCGGGCAAGGATGGACCCGCTGCTGCTCGGAGGACGCGATTTCCAGGGTTCATCAACCTGCCGTTCGGGCCTTGCCGATCCGGGAGCCGTGCGGCGCAGGGTGCCGCGGCGGCGCCCCGGCCGCCCGGGTCCCGCCCCGGCGGGCCTCCGGCGGCCCCGGGGGCGCGGTCCGCCCGGCACTGCGGCTCCGTGGGCCGGCGACCACTGGCCTGCTCGTTGCATCGCCGCAACAGATACACCGTGAGATGGAGGCCTCATTTGCGCCCTGATCGGCCATCATGCCGGCCTCTGCAAGTATCTTCCATGACCTATGGGGTGGCAACTTGAGCGCGTATCTGAGTCCTGACCTGAGCGCGCTTGAAAACACGTCCGACGACGCGCGCAGCGTGCCGATCGCCGCCGGCGGCACCTGGGATGATCGAAGTATATTTACCGAGGAGCGCTTCGCTTCCCTGCACAGGACGTACAAGAACGCGATTCCTTACCCGCACCTGGTCTTCGACGGCCTGTTCCCGCCGCAGCATCTCGAGGCCGCCCTGGACGCGTTCGCGCCCTCGAGCCTGATCGACTGGCGCTCCTACAAGACCGATCTGATGCAGAAGGCCGGCACGGCGCCGAACTCGGACCTGCCGCCGGCCGCCCAAGCTTACTTCGACACGCTCTATTCCGGCCCGTTCCTGCGCTTCCTCACGCGCCTGACCGGGATCCCGAACCTGATCCCCGACCCGAGCCTCTACGGCGGCGGCATGCACGAGGTCTCGGGCGGCGGGCGGTTCGAGATCCACGTCGACTTCCAGCGCCATCCGGAGACGCGGCTCGACAACCGCCTCGCCGTCATCACGTACCTCAACCACGACTGGCGCGAGGCCTACGGCGGGGCCCTGGAGCTCTGGGAGACGGAGCCGGCGCATTGCGGGGCCCGCATCACGCCGCAATTCGGCACCACCGTCGTCATGGAGCAGTCGGCCATCGCCGCGCACGGGCACCCGGCCCTCGTCCGCTCCGGCCTGCGGCGCCGCGCCCTGATCGCGTACTTCTACACCAACGGCCGCGAGGACGCGCCCGGGCCCGCCAACGAGACCACGATCTACATCAGGCATGGCGGCCAGAACCTGCGCCAGCGCGGCCAGATCGTCCTGCGGGAGGTGCTGCCGCCCAGGATGCTGTCGCTGCTCAAATCCCTCAACGCCAGGCTGAGAAGCCCGTGAGGCCGCCCCCGGCCACGGACCGGAGCCCGTCCCGCCGCCAGGGCCGCGCTCCGGGCGGGCCGGACCGCCTTCCGCGGCGGCGCACCGCGCGCAGGGGGCCGCACCGGCCGCCGCCGGGCCGATGACGCCCGGCGAGCCCGACCGCGACGCGCGCCGGCGCCGGCGGAGCCTCTTCGCGCTCGTCTTCATCGCGGCGCTGGTGGGCGGGAGCGTCTGGCTCGCCGCCACCCTGCGGCGCGAGGCCCTGATCGAGGATTGCCTGGCGGCCCGCCGCGGCGATTGCGACCGGCTCACCGGCCGCTAGACCCCCGGCATCCCGCTGGGTCCCCGGCATCGCCCGTCCCCGCGGAGGGCGCCGGCGCGGGCCGGCTGCCCGGGGCGCCCCAAGGCCAAGGTACCCCATTACGGTCCAGATTGTCTGATCTGAGGCGCTGGCCCGCACCGGTCGGGTCGTTCTGGAGTAGAGCCTTTGTTGATGCGCGTCGCCGCCGCCCTCGCCCTCACGTCAACTGCCGCGCTCGCCGCGCCGGCGCCGGGCCCGACGCCCGACCGCGCCGCCCTGAAGCAGTACTGCACCGGCGATTACCTGACCTATTGCGGCAACCTCCCGCCGGACAGCCCCGAGGTGCATGCCTGCTTCAGGCAGAACAAGGCCAAGCTGTCCCCGAACTGCCAGGCCGCCATCGCCAGCTACGTGAAGGCGCAGCGCAGGGGCTGACGCGGCACACCGGGGCCCGGGCGGATCCGAGGCCCGCCCCCGGGCCCGCCCTCAGCCGAGCCAGTCCCGCACGGCGCGCTTCAGGAAGTCGGCGTCGGCCGGGTTCGCGGCCGGGTTGCCGGCCCGGTGGCCCCAGAGGCTCGGGATCGGCCGCAGGGCGGCGTCGCGCAGGAAGGGCAGTTCGGCCGCGTTGTCGGCGACCCGGAAGTACAGGTCCGTCTCGCCCGGCATCAGGAGCACGCGGGCCTCGATCGCCCCGAGCGCCCGCGCCAGGTCGCCGCCGTAGCGCGCGTCGCGGCTGATGTCGCCGGCCTCCCAGGTCCTGAGCTGGGCGTACAGGTCGGCGGCGCGGCGCCGGGCGAAGCGCTCCTCCCAGTCCGTGCGCAGGAAGGTGTCGAGGTCGGGCGCCCCCAGGGCGGTCCGGTGCAGGTCGGCGCGGTAGAAGTCCTGGCTCAGGCCCCAGCCGGCGTAGACGCGGCCGAAGGCCCGCAGGGCCGCGGCGGGCTCGCCCGCGAAGCGGCCCTCGCCCCGGTGCTCGGGCGCGGCCTCCAGGATCGCCATCAGGCCCTTGAGGAAGACGCGGTTGTGGGTGGCCGTGCGGGCGCTGCCGCAATTCACCACCGCCCGGGACACCCGCCCGGGATGCAGCGCCGCCCAGTGATAGGCCTGCTGCGCGCCCATGGACCAGCCGTAGACGGCGTGCAGGCGCTCGACGCCCCACGCCTGCGCGAGCAGGCGTTGCTGCGCCTGCACGTTGTCCCAGGCCGTCACCAGGCCCGGCCAGCCCGGGGTGTTGGACGGGCTGGAGGACAGGCCGTTGCCGAACATGTCCGGGATGACGATGAACCAGCGCGTCGGGTCGAGCACGCCGTCCGGGCCGATCAGCCACGCGAGGTCCGGGTGCTGCGCGCCGTAGCTCGTCGGGTAGAGCACGACGTTGTCGCGCCCGGGCGCGAGGGTGCCGTGCGTCTTCCAGGAGAGCACCGCGCCCGGCAGCACGGCGCCCGATTGCAGGGGCGTGTCGCCGAGGGCGAACCGCCCGGATTCGGTGGGCCAGGCCGTCACGGGCGCGGTTCCCGCGCGCGGCGCGCGGGGCGCGCTCCCGCCCGGCCGGCGGCGCGGCGGGCGCGGCCG
>NZ_QOWC01000145.1 GCF_003574465.1 Methylobacterium crusticola | reverse complement strand
CCGCGCCGCGCGGGCCGGCGGCCGCGCCGCGCGGGCCGGCCTCACGCCGCCTTCTCGTTCTGGCCCGCGAGCTCGCCCGGCAGCGCGTAGGCCCACTGGGTGATGTTGCCGGCGCCCAGGCACACCACGTAGTCGCCCGGGCCCGCGAGGCCGCCGATCAGGCCGGCCAGGTCCTCGCTGCGCTCGAGCGCCACGGCGTTGCGGTGGCCGCGCGAGGTCAGGCCCGCCACCAGGGCGTCCCGGTCGATGCCCTCGATCGGCGCCTCGCCGGCGGCGTAGACGGGGGCGACGATCACCGTGTCGGCGTCGTTGAAGCAGGTGCAGAAATCGTCGAACAGCGAGGCGAGGCGCGTGTAGCGGTGCGGCTGCACCACCGCGACCACGGCCCCCTCCGTCGAGGCGCGGGCGGCCTTGAGCACCGCCCGGATCTCGACCGGGTGGTGGCCGTAATCGTCGAAGATCTGGGCGCCGTTCCACTCGCCGGTGCGGGTGAAGCGGCGCTTGACGCCGCCGAAGCCCGCCAGGGCCCTGCGGATCGCCTCGGGGGCGACGCCGAGCTCGTGCGCCACCGCGAGCGCCGCCGTGGCGTTGAGGGCGTTGTGCTTGCCCGGCATCGGCAGGACGAGGTCCTCCATCTCCAGGCGGAAGCCCGGGCGCCGGTCGCGGATCATGACCCGGAACCGGCTCTGGCCGCCCTTGAGGTCGACGTCGATCAGCCGGACGTCGGCCTGCGGGTTCTCGCCGTACGTGATGATGCGCCGGTCCTCGATGCGCCCGACGAGGTCCTGCACCGTCGGGTGGTCGATGCACATCACCGCGAAGCCGTAGAACGGGATGTTGTCGATGAAGGCCCGGAAGGCGTCCTTGATGGCGTCGAACGAGCCGAAATGGTCGAGGTGCTCGGGGTCGATGTTGGTGACGATGGCGATGTCCGCCGGCAGCTTCAGGAAGGTGCCGTCGGACTCGTCGGCCTCCACCACCATCCAGTCGCCCTCGCCCATGCGGGCGTTGGTGCCGTAGGCGTTGATGATGCCGCCGTTGATCACCGTCGGGTCGAGGCCGCCGGCGTCGAGGAGCGTGGCGACCAGGGAGGTCGTGGTGGTCTTGCCGTGGGTGCCCGCCACCGCCACGCAGGACTTGAACCGCATCAGCTCGGCCAGCATCTCGGCCCGGCGCACCACCGGCAGGCGGCGCTCCCGGGCGGAGACGAGCTCCGGGTTGTCGCGGCGGATGGCGGTCGAGACCACCACCAGGGCGGCGTCGGCGAGGTTCTCGGCCCGGTGGCCCGTGAAGGTCCGGATGCCCTTCTCGGCGAGGCGCCGGACGTTGGCGTTGTCGTTCGCGTCGGAGCCCTGCACCGTGTAGCCGAGGTTGCGCATCACCTCGGCGATGCCGGACATGCCGATGCCCCCGATGCCGATGAAGTGGATGGGTCCGAGCTGGTTCGGCAGCTTCATGGGGCGGGGTCCTCGTTCGTGTCGTCAGGGGCCTGCGGCGAGCCGCGGATCAGCGCGCGGCCGCGACCGCGGTCTCCACCACCAGCGCCGCGAGGCGCTCGGCGGCGTCGGGAATGCCGGCGCCCCTGGCCGCCGCCGCCGCCGCGGCCAGACGGCCGGGATCGCCGAGCAGGTCGCCGAGATCCGCGGCGAGTCGGTCAGGGGTGAACGCCGTTTGTGGTCTGGGAAAGGCGGCGCCGACCGCGCCCAGCACCGCCGCGTTGGCGGCCTGGTCCTGGTCGAGGGAGCCCGGCAGGGGCACCAGGATCGCCGGCCGGCCGATCACCGCCAGCTCCGCCACCGTCGAGGCGCCCGAGCGGGCGACGACGAGGTGCGCCGCCGCCATCTTGGCCGGCAGGTCCTTGAAGAAGGGCGCCGCCGCGAAGGCCGCGAGGCCCGCGGCCCCGTACAGGGACTGGACGCGGTCGAGGTCCTCCGAGCGGGCCTGCTGCACCACGGTGAGGCGGGCGCGCAGGGGCGCGGGCAGGCGCGCCACCGCCTCGGGCACCACCTCGCTCATGATGCGCGCGCCCTGGCTGCCGCCGAAGGCCAGGAGCTCGAGCGGGGAGGTGGCGGAGATCTCGGGGTAGGGCGCGGCGGCGGCCGCCAGCACCGCCGGGCGCACGGGGTTGCCGGTGTGGACGCGGCGCGCCCGCGCCCTGTCGGGCACGCCCCGCACCTCCGCGAAGCCGGTGGCGACGACGCTCGCGGCGCGGGCCAGGAACGCGTTGGCGCGGCCCATCACGGCGTTCTGCTCGTGCAGGAGGGTGGGCACCCGCAGCATCTGGGCGGCGAGGATCGGCGGCACGGTCGGGTAGCCGCCGAAGCCCACCGCCACCGCCGGGTTGAGGCGCCGCACGGCCGCGAGCGCCGCCGCGAAGCCGCGCCCGAGGGTCGCGACCGCGGCGGCCCGCGCCAGGGGCGAGCGGCCCGACGGCGTGGCGGCCGGGATCGCCACGATCTCGGAGGCCGGGAACTCGCCCGACAGGGCGGCGACGCGGCTGTCGGTGGCGAGCACGACCCGGATGCCGCGCTCCCGCAGGGCGAGCGCCAGGGCCTCGGCCGGGAACAGGTGGCCGCCGGTGCCGCCCGCCGCGACGAGGACCAGGGGTTGGGCGACACTCATCGGGCGGCCGGGGCGGAGCGGGCGGGGTTCATTCGGGGCGGGCGGGGTTCATGGGGTCTCCGGTCGAGTGGTCGCGGGCGGTCCTCCCTGTGTCACGCCCGGCCCGGGAGGTCACCCCCCGGGCCCGGGACCGACCCGGGTGCGCCCGAGGGGACGCCCGGCGCGGCGCCGGGACGCGGCGGAGGCGGCGCCGGCCCGCCTCAGTGCGCCTGCCCCTCGTCCCGGCTGAGGAGCGCGGTCCGGGGCCGGCGCCTCGTGAGCGCCACGAGGAAGCCCATCCCGAGGGCGAGCGAGATCAGCGAGGAGCCGCCGTAGGACACGAACGGCAGGGTCATGCCCTTGGCGGGCATCAGGCGCACGTTCACCGCCATGTTGATGCAGGCCTGGAGCCCGAACAGGGCGGTGAGGCCGGTGATCGCCAGGCGGCAGAAGATGTCGTCGCTGCGCCGGGCCAGCATCAGGCCGCGCATGACGATGAAGGCGAACAGCAGCACGAGGCCGAGGCAGACCGCGACGCCGAACTCCTCGCCGGCGACCGAGAAGATGAAGTCCGTGTGGGCGTCGGGCAGGTGGCGCTTGGCCACCCCCTCGCCCGGGCCGGTGCCGAGCCAGCCGCCGACGTTGAAGGATTCCCGCGACCAGAAGGTCTGGAAGTTGTCGCCCGAATCCTTGTCGAGGAAGCGGGTGATGCGGTCGCGCACGTGGGGCAGGAGCTCGTAGGCCGCCCCCACCCCGAGCAGGCCGGCGCCGCCGAGGCCGGCGACCCAGAACCAGTGCAGGCCGGCCACGAACACCATGGAGCACCACACCATGGTGAGCAGCATGGTCTGGCCGAAATCCGGCTGGAGGATCAGCGGCACGATGGTCATCGGCAGGAGCAGCACCGCCATCGTCCCCCCGGGCATGTCGCGCCGGCGCGCGCCCTCCGCGAAGGCCCAGGCCGCCAGCACCACGAAGGCCGGCTTGACGAACTCGGAGGGCTGGACGCCGATGGAGCCGAACTGGATCCAGCGGTGCGCGCCCTTGATCTCGGGGCCGAACTTGATCGCCGCGATGCAGAGCGCGATGCCGATCGTGTAGGTGACGAGGGCGAGGCGCCGGATGTGGCGCAGCGACAGGAACGAGACCGCCAGGATCAGCCCGATGGTGGGCAGCAGGTAGACCACCTGCCGGTTGAGGAAGTGGAAGGTCGGCAGCCCGAGCCGCTCGGCCACCGGCGGCCCGCCGGCCATCAGGAAGACCAGCCCGGCGGTCATCAGGCCGCCGAGGCCGGCGAGCAGCGCCCGGTCGACGGTCCACCACCAGTCGCCGAGATGCGAGCGTTCCGCGCGGGACATCATGGCTTCACGGGCCCTCGTTCTCCACCCGCCACCATCGGGCGGAATGGTAAACGGCGGGTTGCCGGGATGCGCGGGATTACGCCCCGGTCCCGGCCCTGCCGGGCGCCGGGACCGGGCGCCCGGACCTCAGCCCTGCGCCAGGGCCGCGGCGACGCGCCGGGCGAAGGCGACGGGGTCGCGCGGGGGATCGCCGCCCTGGACGTGGGCGAGGTCGACGAGGGTCTGGGCCGCCTCGCCCACGTCCTCCCCGGCCCCGGCGCGGGCGGCGATGCGGCGGATGAGAGCGTGGCGCGGGTTCAGCTCCAGCACCGGCTGCCCGGCGCCGAAGCCGCGGCCGGCCCGGCGCATCAGGCGCTGCATCTGGAGGTCGGGCCCGCCCGCCGGCGCCGAGAGCAGCACCGCGCTGTCGACGAGGCGCTGGCTCACGCGGACGTCGGAGACGTCGTCCTTCAGGGCCTCCTTCAGCGCCGGCAGGAGCGCCGTCAGGTCGGCCGGCGCGTCGCCCTGCGCGGTCTCGGGCTCGAAGGCCGAGAGGTCGTCGGCCCCTTGCGTGATGCTGCGGATCGGCTTGCCGTCGTGGCTGTCGAGGCGCTCCGGCCAGAAGGCGTCGACGTGGTCGCTGAGCAGCAGCACCTCGAGGCCGCGGGCGCGGAAGCCCTCGATCTGGGCGGAGGCCTTGAGCGCCTCGACGTCGTCGCCGACCAGGATGTAGATCGCCGCCTGGCCCGGCTTCATGCGGGAGACGTAGTCGGCGAGGGAGGTCAGGCCCTCGACCGCCGAGGAGCGGAAGCGCAGGAGCCCGGCGATGTCCTGGCGGTGCTCGGCATCCTCCCACAGCCCCTCCTTCAGCACCGGCCCGAAGGCCTGCCAGAAGGTCGCGTAGGACTCGGCGTCCTTCGCCCGGGACTTCAGCTCGGACAGGACCTTCGCGGTGACGGCGCGCCGGATGCGGGCGAGCACGGGCGTCGCCTGGAGCATCTCGCGCGAGACGTTGAGGGGCAGGTCCTCGGTGTCGACCACGCCCTGCACGAAGCGCAGCCAGGACGGCAGCAGGCCGGCCGCATCGGTGATGAACATGCGGCGCACGTGCAGGCGCACCTTGCTCTCGCGCTCCTCCTCGACGGCGAGGAACGGCTTCATGCCCGGCACGAACAGGAGCGCCGTGAACTCGAGCTGCCCCTCGGCCCGCCAGTGCAGGGTCGCCCAGGGCTTGTCGAAGGCGTGGCCGACGTGGCGGTAGAACGCCGTGTACTCGTCCTCGGTGATCTCGGATTTCGGCCGGCGCCAGAGCGCCGTGCCCTGGTTGCCCGAGACCTCCTCGCCGTCGCGCAGGAGCGCGATCGGCACGGTGATGTGGTCGGCCCACTTGCGCACGATGGTCTCGATGCGCAGGGGCTCGAGGTACTCGTCCGCGTCGGCCTTCATGTGCAGCACGACGTCGGTGCCGGGCTCGGCCCGGGCGGCGGGCGCGAGCGTGTACTCGCCCTGCCCCTCCGAGGCCCAGGTCCAGGCCTCCTCGGTCCCGGCCCGGCGCGAGGTCACCTCGACCCGGTCGGCCACCATGAAGGCGGAGTAGAAGCCGACGCCGAACTGGCCGATCAGGCTCGGGCGCTCGTCGGGCTTGGCGTCGGCGAGCGACTGGCTGAAGGCGCGGGTGCCCGAGCGCGCGATGGTGCCGAGGTTCTGCGCCAGCTCGTCCTTCGCCATCCCGATGCCGGGATCCGACAGGGTCAGGGTCCGGGCGGCCTTGTCGGGGAGGATGCGGACCTTGGCGTCCGGCGGCAGGGCCGGGGCGGCCTCGGTCAGGGCCGCGAACCGGCGCCGGTCGACCGCGTCGGCCGCGTTGGCGACGAGCTCGCGCAGGAAGATCTCGCGCTCGGAATAGAGGGCGTGGACGACGAGGTCCAACAGGCGTCCGACCTCGGCACCGAAGGCGTGCCGCTCCAGCGTCTCGCTCACGTGTGTCTGCTCCCGCAGGGATGGAATGCGGGCCGCATATGCGGGGCGGGGCCGCGCATTGCAACCGCCCCGGGCCGGATCAGGCCCCGGCGGGGCGGCGCACGACGACGAGGTTGGCGACGAGCACCTGGACCGCCTCGCCGTGCTGGTTGAGGGTGGTGGTGCGGACCTTGGCGAGCCCCTGCGCCGGGCGCGAGCGGGAGGGGCGCACCTCCAGGACCTCGCTCTCGAGCCGGATGGTGTCGCCGGGCCGCAGGGGCCTGGGCCAGCGCAGCTCGTCCATGCCCGCCCCGATGATGCCGCCCGCCGGCCGGAACGCCCCCTCGACGAGGAGCCGCATGGTGAGGGCGGCGGTGTGCCAGCCGCTCGCCGCGAGCCCGCCGAAGAACGAGGTCGCGGCCCGGGCCTCGTCGAGGTGGAAGGGCTGGGGGTCGAAGGCGTCGGCGAAGCGCTTGATGGCCTCGGCCGTCACCGTGACCTCGCCCGAGCCGTAGACCTGCCCGGGCGCGAGGTCGTCGAGATACAGGTCCGTCGTCATGCGTCACTCCCCCGGCGCCGCCGCGACCGCGACCGGCCCGCTCCGATCCGCGTCCCCGCGGAACCACGCGCCGGCGGCGACCGCCCCGGCATTGACGAGGCCGAGCGCCGCGAGGCCGAGGCCCAGCGCCAGGAAGACGCCGTCGAGGCCGGCGCCGAGGCGCAGGGCGAGCCAGCCGCCCCCGATCGAGACCGCGGTGCGGGCGAGCCCGGCGACGAGCGGCCAGCCGACCCGGCCCGCCCCTTGCGCCGCGAAGTAGAGCGCGAGGCCGACGCCGGCGAAGCCGTAGAACGGCCCGACGAGCACGAGGTAGCGGGTCCCGGTGGCGATCATCTGCGGGTCGGAGCCGAACAGCCCCAGGAAGGCGGCGGGCCAGAGCGCCGCCGCGACGCCGATCGCCTCCGTCAGCCCCCCCGCGATGGCGGCCCCGGTCCAGGCGACCCGCAGGGCCCGCGCCCGGTCGCCGGCGCCGATGCTCGTCCCCACCATGGCGCCGATCGGCGCGCCGAGGCCGAAGACCAGGGGCACCAGCAGGTACTCGAGCCGCGCCCCCGTGCCGTAGCCCGCGACCGCGGCCGGGCCGGCCGCCCCCGCGAAGGCGGTGGCGACCGCGATGGTGAGGTTCGTGGTGGCGCTGACGATCGAGGAGACCGCACCGACCCGCAGGATCTCGCGCAGGGGCGGCCAGGCGAGCCGCGGCGGGCGGGCGGCGGGGCGCAGGAGGCCCCGGCCCCACCAGAGGTGATGCACGAACACCGCCGTGCCGACGGCGTAGTAGGCCAGCACCGCGACGCCGCCGCCGACGATGCCGAGGCCCGGCACGGGCCCGAGCCCGTAGATCAGCACCGGCGAGAGCGGCACGAGCACGACCGCGCCCGCGCAGGTGACGGCCGCCGGCAGCGCCATGTTGCCGGTGCCCCGGATGACCGCCGCGAGGGCGTTGAAGAGCCAGATCAGCACCGCCCCCGCGAACACCACGCCGCCGTAGGTCGCGGCGGCCTCGAGGGAGGCCCCGGCGCCGCCCATCGCCCGGTAGAGCGCGGGCCCGAAGGCGAGGTCCGCCGCCGTCGTGAGGAGGCCGAGCCCCAGGCCGATGGCGGCCGCGTACCAGGCCAGCTCGTCCGCCGCGGCGCGCCGGCCGGCCCCGAGGGAGCGGGCGACCGCCGACAGGATGCCGCCGCCCATGGCGCCCGCCGAGATCATCTGCACCAGCATCAGGAGCGGGAAGACGAGGGCCATGCCGGCGAGCGCGTCGGTGCCGAGCCCGGCCACGAAGGCGGTCTCGATCAGGCCGACCAGGGCCTGGACCAGCATGACCACCACGTTCGGGGCGGCGAGGCGCAGGAGCGTCGGGCCGATGGGGCCGTGCAGCAGGCGGCGGGTGCGGTCGTCCATCGGTCGTCCCTTGGGCGCACTCGACCGGGCGGCCGTCCTTCGGCATCGTGCGCGGGATGCCTCGACGGTATTGATGGCATATGCCATTATTTCGTCAAGGCGAGGCGCGCATGCCAGCCCCGCGGGGAGGAGCGACGGAGACCCGGATGACCGACACGCCCAGGCCGACCGCCTGCAGCAACGCGTCCCTGCGACGCGCCACGCGGCGGCTGAGCCAGCTCTACGACGAGGCGATCGCGCCCTCGGGCCTGCGGGCGACGCAGTTCGGCCTGCTGGCGCAGCTGCGCCAGCTCGGCGAGCCCACGATGGGCGCGCTCGCCGAGGTGCTGGTGATGGACCTCTCGGCCCTCGGCCACACGCTGCGCCCGCTCACCCGCGACGGGCTGGTGCGCGTCGTGGTCGACCCGCGCGACCGCCGCAGCCGGCGCGTGACCCTGACCGAGGAGGGCGAGGCGCGGTTCCGCGCCGCGGGGCGCCTGTGGCGGGGCGCGCAGGCGCGCTTCGAGGCGACCTTCGGGAGCGAGAAGGCGGCGCAGCTGCGGGCGCTGCTGGACGAGGTGGCGTCGCGCGACTTCGAGGCGGCGTTCACGCAGGCGGAGTAGAGGCGGTCCGCCCGCCGGGCCGCGTCAGGCCGCGAGGCCGAGGGCCTCGAGCTTCTCGGCCTCGTAGGCGGCGACGTCGAAATCGTCCTCCGGCACCCGGGGCAGGAAGCGCTCGACCACCTCGAACACGACGAGCGCGGGCCGGACCCGCTCGATGTAGCCCCAGTCCAGGCTCGACGACCAGATGAAGTGCACCTCGCGGAAGGTCTCGGCCAGCATGGCGGTGAGCAGGTAGGGGGTGAAGTTGGCGCAGGAATCGCCGAACAGCACGACGGTGCGCGGGTCGGCCCCGGACGCCGCGTTCGCGAAGACCGCGTGGGCCCCAACATGCAGCTCGCCGAGCCGGCCGCTGGCCTCGCAGGCGGCCAGCAGCGGGCCGACGCGCACCCGCGCCGCGTCCCGCAGGAGGTCGTAGAGCTGCACCGCCTCGGTGGGGGGCTCGTCGAGCTTGGCCCCGATGTCGAGCACGGCCCGGAACTCGGTCAGGGGCCGGTCCAGGAAGTCGGTCCGGGGCGCGGCGCCGCAGGCCCGGCAGATCGCCCGGTAGGCGAGCAGGCAGCCGTGTATGTTCCAGTGCGTGTCCGTGCGGTGGAAGAGGTCGCGCTCGTCCCGCCGCGCCCGCATGGCGCCGACGAGGTCGATCCAGGCCCGCCGCCCGGTCCACGACCACCGCAGGAGCGCCCCGAGGCGCCGGGCCGGGGAGCAGCGCGCGTCGAGGGCGAGCCCGTCGAGCTTGTGGTCGTAGACGCTCAGCTTCTCGGGCACGACGAGGTGGATGTAGCGCGCGCCCGCGGCCCGGCAGCGCCGGCTGCGCGCCAGGATCAGCCCCCGCCACTTCCGCATCAGGAAGCCGATCTCCTTCACGCGGACGTACTGGTCGGTGACGGAGTTCGACCCTCCGGTGAGGAACAGCCAGCCGTCCTTCCCGACGTGATACATCCGGTGCTCGACCCTTCGGCGCTGCGCGACGTCCCGCCCGGCGGCCCGGGCGCCGCCCTTCCGCGCAGACATGATGCCAAACGTCAATAGGCGGCGGCGGCCCGGATCATAAAGATCCATCGCATCAGATATTTAGAGGATTGACCTACGGTCCGGGCGCCGCCCCGCGCGCTCCGCCGGCCCGCCGCGATTCGCCCGGGCCCGGCCCGCGCGACCGACGCCGGCACCGACGCCGGCACCGACGCATCGAACCCGCGCCCGTCCGGGGCGTTCCCCAGGTCCACCCGTCCCGGGCCCCGTCCCAAGGTGTTCCATGCAGCAGCGCTGGCCCGACCGAATCTGGATCCTCCGCCACGGCGAGAGCGCCGGCAACGTCGCCCGGGACGCGGCCCACGACGCGGGCCGAACGCATATCGAGATCGCCGAGCGGGACGTCGACGTGCCGCTGAGCGCGCTCGGCGAGCGGCAGGCCGGCGCGGTCGGGCGCTGGTTCGCCGAGAAGCCGGCCTCGGAGCGCCCCGACGTGGTGCTGACCTCGCCCTACCTGCGGGCCCGCCGGACCGCCGAGCTGATCCAGGAGGCCGACGGGCTGTCGGACCGCATGCTCGAGTTCGTCGCCGACGAGCGCCTCCGGGAGAAGGAGTTCGGGATCCTCGACCGCCTGACCCGGTCCGGGATCGACCAGCTCCATCCCGACCAAGCCGAGTACCGGCGCCTCCTCGGCAAGTTCTACCACCGGCCGCCCGGCGGCGAGAGCTGGTGCGACGTGATCCTGCGCCTGCGCAGCGCCCTCGACACGATCTCGCTGCATCACGGCGGCAAGCGGGTGCTGATCGTCGGGCACCAGGTCGTGGTGCTGTGCATGCGCTACCTCCTGGAGGGCATGAGCGAGCAGCAGATCCTGGCGATCGACGCGGAGGGCGACGTCGCCAATTGCTCGGTCACCGAGTACGCCTTCGATCCCGGCCGTGGCAGCAGCGGCAAGCTGCTGCTGGAGCGCTACAATTTCGTCGCCCCCCTCGAGCGCGAGGGCGCCCCGGTGACGGCGGAGCCCGACGCGAGCAGGGCGGCCCGATGACCGGCACGGGCGAGATCACCGCCGAGGTCCTGCGCGCGATGGCGCTGCCGGACCCGCAGGGCGGCAGCAAGGACCACCGCGGCTGCGCCCTCGTCGTCGCGGGGTCGCCCGGCGTGCCGGGCGCGGCCCTGCTCGCCGGGACGGCGGCGCTGCGCGCCGGGGCCGGGAAGCTCCAGATGGCGGTCCCGGCCTGCGCGGCGACGGCGCTCGGGATCGCGGTCCCGGAAGCCCTCGTGATCGGGCTTCCCGAGGCCGGGGACGGGGACATCGACGCCGCCGCCGCCGAGGCCGCCCTCGCCCGCCGGACCGAGCGGGCCGACGCGGTCCTGGTCGGCCCCGGGATGACGGAGGGCGAGGGCGCGACGGCGCTCACCGGCGCGCTCCTCGCGGCGGCGCCGTCCGCGTCCTTCGTGCTCGACGCGGCGTGCCTCGGCGACCTCACGGCCCATGCCGAGGCGGTGCGCGCCCGCGGGGGCCGCCTCGTGATCACGCCGCACGCCGGCGAGATGGCCCGGCTCCTCGACAGGAGCCGGGAGGCGATCGAGGCCGACCCGCTGGAGGCCGCCCGCGCGGCCGCCGGCCTCCTCGGCGTCGTCGCGGTGATGAAGGGGGCGCGGACCTGGGTCGTGGCCCCCGACGGGGCCGCCTGGCGCTACCGGGGCGGCGGCGTCGGGCTCGCGACCTCGGGCTCCGGCGACGTCCTGGCCGGCATCATCGCGGGCCTGCTCGCCCGCGGGGCCGGCCCCGTGCAGGCGGCGCTCTGGGGGGTCTACCTGCACGGCGAGGCCGGCCAGCGGCTGGCGCGCGCGTGCGGGCCGATCGGCTTCCTCGCCCGCGAGCTCCCGGGCGAGGTTCCGGCGCTCCTGCGCGCCGTCGCCGAGGAGGGCTGATGACCCCCGGCCGGCGCGCCGCGCCGGGGGGACCTCAGGCCGTCAGCGCGCGGCTGATCACGATGCGCTGCACGTCGCTCGTGCCCTCGTAGATCTGGCAGACGCGGACGTCGCGGTAGATCTGCTCGACCGGGTAGTCGCTCAGGTAACCGTAGCCGCCGTGGATCTGGATCGCGTCGGAGCAGACCTGCTCGGCCATCTCGGAGGCGAACAGCTTCGCCATCGCGGCCTCCTTCAGGCAGGGCTGCCCGGCGTCGCGCAGCCGCGCCGCGTTGAGCACGAGGAGCCGCGCCGCCTCGATCCGGGTCGCCATGTCGGCGAGCCGGAAGGCCACGGCCTGGTGGCCCGTGAGGGGCGTCCCGAAGGTCTCGCGCGAGCCCGCGTAGGCGAGCGCCGCCTCGAAGGCGGCCCGCGCCATGCCGACCGCCTGGGCGGCGATGCCAATCCGCCCGCCCTCGAGGTTCGCGAGCGCGATCCTCAGCCCCTCCCCCTCCTGGCCGAGCATCAGGTCGGGGGTCAGCTCCACGTCCTCGAACACGATCTGGGCCGTGTCGGAGGCGCGCTGGCCGAGCTTGTGCTCGAGCCGCGCCACCGTGTAGCCGGGCGTCCCGGTGGGCACCACGAAGGCCGAGATGCCGCGCTTGCCGGCCTCCGGGTCGGTCACCGCGAACACGATCGCCACGTCGGCGTTGCGGCCCGAGGTGATGAACTGCTTGGTGCCGGACAGGATCCACTTGTTGCCGTCGCGGCGGGCGCGGGTCTTGAGCGCCGCGGCGTCCGAGCCGGCGCCCGGCTCGGTCAGGCAGAAGGCGGCCAGCATCTCGCCCCGGGCGAGCGGCGCGAGGAAGCGCCGCTTCTGGTCGTCGGTGCCGAACCTCAGGATCGGCATGCACCCGACCGAGTTGTGCACGCTCATGATGGTCGAGACCGCGCCGTCGCCGGCCGCCACCTCCTCGATCGCGAGCGCGTAGGCGACGTGGTCCGCCGCCGCGCCGCCGTGCTCCTCCGGCACCAGCATGCCCATGAAGCCGAGCGTCCCCATCTCGGCCAGCGCCTCCCGGGGGAAGCGCGCCTCGCGGTCCCACTCGGCCGAGAACGGCTTCAGCCGCTCCTGGGCGAAGCTGCGCGCGGTGTCGCGGATCAGGACCTGGTCGTCGCTCAGCATGGCCGCGCTCCCGTCACGTGGGCTGCGTCACTTGGGCTGCATCCGCAGGGCGCCGTCGAGGCGGATCACCTCGCCGTTGAGCATCGGGTTCGCGATGATGGCGAGCGCCAGCATGGCGTACTCCTCCGGCCGGCCGAGGCGCGACGGGAACGGCACCGCGGCGCCGAGGGAATCCTGCACCTCCTGGGGCAGGCCCCGCAGCATCGGCGTCTCGAAGAGGCCGGGCGCGATGGCGCAGACCCGGATGCCGGCGGGGGCGAATTCCCGGGCCGCCGGCAGGGTCAGGCCGACCACGCCCGCCTTCGACGACGCGTAGGCCGCCTGCCCGATCTGCCCCTCGTAGGCCGCCACCGAGGCGGTCGAGATGATGACGCCGCGCTCGCCACCCTCCAGGGGGTCGAGCCCGACCGCGCCCGCCGCCACGAGGCGCATCAGGTTGAAGGTGCCGATCAGGTTGACCTGGATCACCCGGGCGTAGGCCGCGAGGTCGAGGGGGCCGGCGCGCCCGACGATGCGCCCCGCCGTCGCGACGCCGGCGCAGTTGACCAGGATGCGGGCCGGGCCGTGCGCCTGCGCGGCGCGGGCGACCGCGGCCTCGGCGCCGCCCGCATCCGCGACGTCGCAGCCGAGGCCGATCCCGCCGATCTCGCCCGCGACGGCCGCCGCCGCACCCTCGTCGAGGTCGAGGAGCGCGACCCGCGCGCCCGCCGCCGCGAGCGCCCGCCCGGTCGCCGCGCCCAGTCCCGACGCACCACCGGTGACGATCGCCGCTACGCCCTGAACCTGCACGTTCCCCTCCCAGGATCGGCGCGGCCGCCCCGGGCCGCCGCGCCGGGGAGCGCCGCGAGGCTTGCACCCTGACGCCGAGTATGAATATTACTCATGAGTAACCTCAAGGCTTTAGGGGCTGGCGGGGCGGACGTCAAGGCGGGGACCCGTGGCAGCGCAGGTCGCCTCACCCTGGAAGACCCGGGCCGGCCGCGCGGCGGAGCGGAGCCGGAAGCGCGACGCCGTGCTGCGCATCGCGGCCCGCTCCTTCTGCGAGAAGGGCGTGCGCGCGACCTCCCTCGACGCCATCGCCGAGCGCCTGAACGTCACCAAGCCGACGCTCTACCACTACTTCGCCGGCAAGGACGAGATCCTGGCCGCCTGCGTCCTCACCGGCCTCGCGATGATCGACGCGGCCCTCGCGGAGGCTGGGGGCGCGCACGCCCTCGACCGGCTGGGGAGCGCCCTGCGCCGCTACGCCGCCGTCATGACGCTGGATTTCGGCAGGTGCGCCAGCCGGGTCGCCGAGACGGAGCTCTCGCCGGCGGCGCGCGAGGCCTTCCGGGCCCGCAGGCGGGCCGTGGACGCGCGCATCCGCGGGCTGATCCGGGAGGGGATGCGCGAGGGATCGATCCGGCCCGGCGACGTCGCGCTGACCGCCTCCACGGTGGCGGGCGCGCTGAACGGGATCGCGCACTGGTACGACCCGGCGGGCCCGCTGCCCGCCGACGAGGTGGCCCGGCGGGTGGTCGAGGTCCTGCTCGGGGGCCTCGCGCCGACCGGGTGACGGGGCGGTGCCGATCGCCCGGGGACGGCCGCGCCGGGTCCTCCGGCGCACGCGGGACCACCCCGGGGTCGACTTAAGGAGGGCTCGACGGGGGCGGGGCCGGGATCGAAGGCTCGCGGCCGCCCCGCCCCGGCGGCGGTCCGGCCCGGGAGGAGACCAGGATGCACGACGAGGCCGCCGACACGCCCGCGCCCGGCCGCGGGACCGGCCCCCTCGCCGGCCTGCGCGTCGTCGAGTTCGCGGGCATCGGGCCCGGCCCCTTCGCGGCGATGCTGCTGGCGGACATGGGCGCGGAGGTGATCCGGCTCGACCGGCCGGGGGGCGCCGACCCCTATTCCAAGCTCGTCGTGTCCCGGGGCCGGGCCACCGTGACGGCAAACCTCAAGGACCCGGCGGACGTCGCCGCGACGCTCGAACTCCTCGACCGGGCCGACGCCCTGATCGAGGGGTTCCGGCCGGGCGTGATGGAGCGGCTCGGGCTCGGCCCCGACACGGTGCTCGGGCGCAACCCGCGCCTCGTCTACGGCCGCATGACCGGGTGGGGCCAGACCGGGCCCCTCGCCCAGGCGGCCGGGCACGACATCACCTACATCGCCGTCACGGGCGCCCTCGCGGCCATCGGCCCGGCGGCGCATCCGGTGCCGCCCCTCAACCTCGTGGGCGATTACGGGGGCGGGTCGCTCTACCTCGTGGCCGGCCTCCTGGCGGCGCTCCTCTCGGCCGGGCGGACGGGCCGGGGCCAGGTCGTCGACTGCGCGATCTGCGACGGGGCGGCCTCGCTCATGGCGATGTTCTGCGAGCTCTCCGCCCAGGGACGCTGGAGCGACCGGCGCGCCGAGAACCTCCTCGACGGCGGCGCCCCCTGGTACGGCACCTACGCCTGCGCCGACGGGCGGCACGTCGCCCTCGGGGCCCTCGAGCCGCACTTCTACGCCCGCTTCCGCGCCCTCGTCGGCCTCGACGCGGATCCCGACCTCGACGGGCGCGAGGATCCGGCCCGGTGGCCGCTCCTGCGGGAGCGGCTCGCGGCGCTGTTCCGCACGCGGTCCCGCGACGCGTGGTGCCGGCTCCTGGAGGGCAGCGACGCCTGCCTCGCCCCCGTCCTCACCCTGTCCGAGGCGGCCGCCCACCCCCACCTCGCCGCCCGGGAGACGTTCGTCACGGTCGAGGGCACGGTCCAGCCCGCGCCGGCGCCGCGCTTCTCCGGCACGCCCTCGGCGATCGGGACGCCCGCACCCCTCGCCTCCCTGACGGCCGCCGTGGCGGCGTGGCGGCAAGGGGGCTGAGGCGCCGGCCGGGTTCTTCGGCCCGGCCGGGCCCTTCGGCCCGGACCGGGGGCCCCGGCGGCGTCAGGCCCCCGGCGGCCTCAGGCCCCCGGCGCGACCAGGCGGCCGTCGACCCGGCGCCGGAGCCCGAGCGGGTTCTCGTCGCGCAGGGCCTCCGGCAGCAGCGCCGGGGGCAGGTCCTGGTAGCTCACCGGCCGCAGGAAGCGCTGGATCGCCAGGCTGCCGACGGAGGTGGAGCGCCCGTCCGAGGTCGCCGGGTAGGGCCCGCCGTGCACCATGGCGTGGCCGACCTCGACCCCGGTGCCGAAGCCGTTGACCAGGATGCGCCCGACCCGCCGCTCCAGCACCGGCATGAGGGAGCGGGCCGCCGCGTGGTCCGCCTCGTCGAGGTGGAGCGCCGCGGTGAGCTGCCCCTCCAGGCCCTCGAGCACCGCCCGCACCCCCGCGAGGTCGGGGCAGCGCACCACCAGCGAGGCGGCGCCGAACACCTCCTCGGCGAGGGCGGGGTCGGCCAGGAAGGCCTCGGCGTCGGTGGCGAACAGAGCGGCCCGGCCCTGGTGCTCCCCGCCGGCCCGGCCCCGGCCCACGACCTGCACGGCGGGATTCCCCTCCAGGGCGGCGACGCCGGCGCAGTAGGCCCGGTGGATGCCGGGCGTCAGCATGGTGGCGGCCTGGACCTCCTCCAGGGCCGCGGCGGCGGCCGCGAGGAAGCCGTCGAGGCCCGGGCCCGCCACCGCGAGGACGAGGCCCGGATTGGTGCAGAACTGGCCGGACCCGAGGGTCATCGAGGCCACGAAGGCGCGCCCGATCGCCTCGCCCCGGGCCGACAGCGCCGCCGGCAGCAGGACCACCGGGTTGATGCTGCTCATCTCGGCGTAGACCGGGATCGGCGCCGGCCGGCCGGCGGCGGCCTGCATCAGGGCGGTGCCGCCCCGCCGCGAGCCCGTGAAGCCGACCGCCGCGATGCGCGGATCCGCCACCAGGGCCTGGCCGACCGCGTGCCCGGCGTCGAGGAGGAGCGAGAACACGCCCTCGGGCAGGCCGCAGGCGGCGACCGCCCGCTGCACGGCCCGGCCGACGAGCTCCGAGGTGCCGGGATGGGCCGGGTGGGCCTTGGCCACCACCGGGCACCCGGCCGCGAGGGCGGAGGCGGTGTCGCCGCCCGCGACCGAGAAGGCGAGCGGGAAGTTCGAGGCGCCGAACACCGCGACGGGGCCGACCGCGACCTGGCGCAGGCGCAGGTCGGGACGGGGCAGCGGCGCGCGGCCGGGCTGCGCCGGGTCGATGCGCGCCTCGAGGAAGCCGCCGTCGCGCACGACGGCGGCGAACAGGCGCAGCTGGCCGACGGTCCGCCCGCGCTCGCCCTCGATCCGCCCGCGGGGCAGACCGCTCTCGGCCACGCAGCGCGCGACGAGGTCGTCGCCGATCTCCAGGATGGCCTCTGCGACGGCCTCGAGGAAGCGGGCCCGCGCCTCCGGGGCGGTCTCCCGGTAGGTGTCGAAGGCCTCCGCGGCCAGCGCGCAGGCCCGCGCGACGTCCGCGGGCGCGGCCGAGGCGAAGGACGGCTCGAGGACCGCGCCGGTGGCGGCCTCGAGGGCGTGGAAGACCTCGCCGCCGCCGCGCCGGGCGGTGGCGCCGATCAGGTTCTCTCCGGATATCCGCATGCGCTCAACTCCTCGGGCGGGGTCGGCCCGGGCGGCATCCCGGGCCGCCGGGCGGCCGCCGGAACCGTCCGGACGCGGGCGCGCGATCCGCGCCCGTACCGGTCAACGCGGTCGCGGCGCGAAGCCTTCACGGATCGCAACCTCCGCGGCGGGGCGGCGCCCACGACCGTCGGGCGGGGCTCCGGGGGAAGGGCGCCGGGCGCCGGTCGCTTCCGCGGCGCCGGGATCCGGGCGCCGCGCACGGCCCGGCTCAGGCCGCCTCGCCGGAGCCCGTGAGGACGCCGCGGCGGATCTGGTCCTCCTCGATCGACTCGAACAGGGCCTTGAAGTTGCCCTCGCCGAAGCCGTCGTCGCCCTTGCGCTGGATGAACTCGAAGAAGATCGGCCCGATGGCGTTGCTGGAGAAGAGCTGCAGCAGGATCTTGGTGGTGCCGCCCTCGACCACGCCCTCGCCGTCGATGAGGATGCCGTTGCGCTCCATGCGCTCCGCCGGCTCGCCGTGCCCGGGCAGGCGGCGGTCGATGCGCCGGTAGTAGACCGCGGGGGGCGCCGGCATGAACGACACGCCCGCGGCCCGCAGCGCCTCGATGGTCTCGTAGATGTCGCGGCAGCCGCAGGCGATGTGCTGGATGCCCTCGCCGTTGTAGGCGTGCAGGTACTCCTCGATCTGGCTCTTCTCGTCAGCCGATTCGTTGATCGGGATGCGGATCTTGCCGTCCGGGCTCGTCAGCGCCTTGGAGAACAGGCCGGTGAGCTTGCCCTCGATGTCGAAGTAGCGGATCTGCCGGAAGTTGAAGAGCCTCTCGTAGAAGCCGGCCCAGACGTCCATGCGGCCGCGGTGCACGTTGTGGGTCAGGTGGTCGAGGTAGAACAGGCCGACGCCGGCGGGCTGCGGGTCGGGCTCGCCCAGCCACTCGAACTCCGCGCCGTAGGCCGAGCCCCCGGGGCCGTAGGTGTCGACGAGGTAGAGGAGCGAGCCGCCGATGCCCTCGATCGCCGGCACGTCGAGGGTCAGGCCGCCCCTCGCGGTGTCGGCCGGCTTGGCGCCGAGCTCGATCGCGCGGGCGTAGGCCTTGCGGGCGTCGACGACGCGGAACGCCATCGAGGGCGCGCACGGGCCGTGCTCGCGCACGAAGTTGGCGCCGTAGGAGCCCGGCTCCGCGTTGACGAGGTAGTTCACGTCGCCCTGGCGGTAGAGCGTGATGTCCTTCGCGCGGTGGCGGGCCACGGCCGTGAAGCCGAGGGCGCGGAAGAGGTCGTGCAGGGCCTGCGGCTCGGGGTGGGCGTACTCCACGAACTCGAAGCCGTCCGTGCCCATCGGGTTGCTGGCGTCGATCGTCGGCGCCGGCGCGCCGTGCGGATAGGGGCCCATCGCGTCCTCCTCGTTGACGAGCGGCACTTGCTCGTTGACGAGCGGGACTTGAGCATGTCTCTCGTGCGCGGTGCGTGCGAAGCGCGGGCTCGGCCCCGGGCGCCGTGCACGGATCGTGCACCGGAGACGTCCAGGATGGGCGAGTCGCTCACGCTCGACGGGTTCGACCTGAAGATCCTCGCGGCGCTCCAGGAGGACGGGCGGCTCGGCAACCAGGAGCTGGCGGACCGGGTCCACCTCTCGGCGAGCCAGTGCTCGCGCCGGCGCCTGCGGCTGGAGGCGCGGGGCGTGGTGCGGGGCTACCGCGCCGACCTGGCGCCGGGCCCCCTGGGCCTCAGCGTGGTGGTGTTCACCAAGGTGGCGCTCTCGACCCACAACCGCGACAACGCCCGGCGCTTCGCCGACCTCGTGCGGGGCCTCGACTGCGTGCTGGAGGCCCACGCGCTCACGGGCGACAGCGACTACCTGCTCAAGCTGATCGTGCCGGACCTCAGGGCCCTGTCGGCGGTGGTCAACGACGTGCTGCTGCCCCACGAGAGCGTCGCGCACGTGCGCTCGTCGGTGGTGCTCGACACCCTCAAGGACGCCGCGCCCCTCCCCCTGTCGAGCGTGCCGGCGGCCCGCGGCTAGGCCCGCGCTGGGGGGCCGCCTGCGGCCTTCAGCGCGCCTCGGCCCGCGGGCCCCGCTCCATGGCGGCGCCGGCCCGGCGCAGGGTGGGGTCGAACGGGTTGAGCCTGTCGGCGATCCCGGCGGCCTCGCGCATCAGCATCCCGGCGATGGCCTCGCGGCGCTCGCCCGAGAGGCGGTCGACCGTGCTGCCGACGCTGAGCGCGGCCACGGCGCGGCCGTCCGCCCCCAGGATCGGCACGCCGAGCCCCGCCATGCCGGGGATCAGGCCGGCGGCGGCCGCGCAGTAGCCGAGGGCCCGCACCCGGGCGATCTCCGTGCGCAGGAAGGCCTCGTCGAGGCTGGTCGCCTCCCGCAGCCGGGGCAGGTTGTAGCGGATCACCGCCTCCCGCTCCTCGTCCGGCAGGCAGGCGAGGATCGCCAGCGCGCCCTGGCCGAGGCCGAGCATCACCCGGCCGCCGATGTCGCCCGTGAAGGAGCGGATCGGCAGCGGGCCCGCCGTGCGGTCGATGCAGACCGCGTCGTAGCCGCTGCGCACGAGGAGGAAGACGGTCTCCCCGAGCGCGCCCGTGAGCCGCAGCAGGGCCGGCCGGGCGAGGTCGCGCAGGCCGAGGGGGTTGCCGGCCTCGGCCGCGAGCCGGAACAGGCCGAGGCCGAGGCGGTAGCGCTTGGTGCCGTCATCGCGCTCGACCAGGCCCTCGGCCTCGAGGGCCCGCAGCAGCCGCAGGGCCGTCGGGGCCGGCAGCCCGGTTCCGGCGGCGAGGGCGGAGAGGCGCGCGCCGCCGGCCTCCGCCTCGCCGAGGCAGCGCAGCAGCGAGGCGATGCGGGCGGGGGCGGATCGGTCCATGGCGTTCCGTTCCCGGCGCATGATCGCCGGGCGGCCGGCGGTTCACTTCCGCTCAGCGAAATAACAGGCATCGAAGTATCCGGCCAGCGAAATTCCGCTTGCCGGCGCGGCCGGCGCGTCCGATCCTGGCGCCGGAACAGGCCGGAGACCCGGGCGATGGAGCAGGCACGGGAGCGGGCGGGGCGGCGGCCCCGCGGGTGCGGGCATGCTTGAGCCGGGCGGGCGCGTCGCCATGGTGTCGGGCGCGGGCCGCGGGATCGGGCGGGCCGTGGCCGAGCGCCTCGCCGGCGTCGGCTACCGGGTCAGCGCGGGCCTGCGCGACCCCCGCCGCCTCGCGCCGCGGGAGGGGTGGATCGGCTGCCGCTACGAGGCCGGGGAGGCGGGCGCCGCCGAGGCCTGGGTGGCCGAGACGGTGGCGCGCCTGGGGCGGGTCGACGTCCTGGTGAACGCCGCGGGCATCAACCCGAAGGCCCATTTCCTCGACGCCGACGAGACCGCCCTCGAGGCCCTCTGGGCGGTGAACGCCCGGGCGCCGCTGCGGGTGATCCGGGCCGCCTGGCCCCACCTCGTGGCGGGCGGCGAGGGACGGGTCGTCAACCTCGCGTCGCTCTCCGGCAAGCGGGTGCGCAACGAGAACACCGGCTACGCCATGGCGAAGTTCGCCCTCGTGGCGCTCACCCACGCGGTGCGGCTCGAGGGCTGGGAGCACGGCATCCGGGCGACCGCCGTCTGCCCGGGCTTCGTCGACACCGACATGACGGCGCACGTCACCCGGCAGCCCCGGGACCTGATGTCGCGCCCGGACGACGTCGCGGCGATGATCGAGGCCCTGGTGCGGCTGCCCAACACCGCGAGCGTCGCCGAGCTGCTCCTGAACTGCCGGCACGAGGACATGCTGTGACGGCCCCCGGCCTCTTCCGGCGCGTCCGGGCCCGGCCCGGCCCCGCCATCCCGTTCAGCATCGACGGCGCCCCCGCCGAGGCGCGGGCGGGCGACCTCCTGATCGGGGCGATCCTGCTGCACCGGCGCGCCCTGCGCCGGTTCGAGTTCGGCCCCGGCGAGCGGGCGGGCTTCTGCCTGATGGGCGCCTGCCAGGATTGCTGGGTCGACCTCGCGGACGGGCGGCGCCTGCGGGCCTGCACCACCCTGGTCGAGCCCGGCATGGCGGTGGTCACGGGGGGCGCCGGTGCCTGACCCCGTGGTGGCCGTCGTGGGGGCGGGCCCGGCCGGCCTGCGCGCCGCCCAGGCCCTGGCCGAGGCGGGCCTGCGGCCGGTGCTCATCGACGAGGGCGACCGGCCCGGCGGGCAGATCTACCGGCAGCCGCCCCCGGGGGCCGGGCGGCCCGGGCCCGACCTCTACGGCTTCGAGGCCGGCCGGGCGCGGGCCCTGCACCGCCTCGTCGGCGACCTCGCCGGGCGGCTCGCCTACCGCCCCGGCACGCTCGTCTGGGGCATCGAGGACCGCCACCTCGACCTCCTCGGGCCGGAGGGCCACGGGCGCCTGCGCGTCGACCGGCTGGTGCTCGCGACGGGCGCCATGGACCGGGTGCTGCCGTTCCCCGGCTGGACCCTGCCGGGGGTGTTCACCCTCGGGGCGGCCCAGATCGCCCTGAAGGCGCAGGGCATGGCGCTCGGCGCCCGGGTCGCCCTCGTGGGCGCCGGGCCGCTCCTGCCCCTCGTCGCCCACCAGTACGCCCGGGCCGGCATCGCCCTGGCGGCCGTGCTCGACGTGACGCCGCTCCGGGCCAAGGCCGCCGCCGCGGCCGGCCTCGCGGCCGAGCCCGCGACCCTGGCCAAGGGCCTCTGGTACACCCTGGGCGGGCTCCTGCGGGGCGTGCCCGTCCGGAGCGGGGTGCGGAGCGTCGCCGCCGAGGGCGCCGGCCGCGTCGAGGCCCTGGCCTGGCGCGACGCGGCGGGCCGGCCGCGGCGCGTCGCCTGCGACGCCGTCGGCGCCTCGTTCGGCCTGCGCAGCGAGACGCAGGCGGCCGAGCTCGCCGGCTGCCGGTTCGCCTTCGACGGGACCGCCCGGCAGTGGCTGCCCGCCCGCTCGCCCGAGGGGCGCTCGTCCCTGCCCCACGTCTACCTCGCGGGCGACGGCAGCGGCATCGGCGGGG
>NZ_QOWC01000144.1 GCF_003574465.1 Methylobacterium crusticola | reverse complement strand
ACACCTTCATCAAGCGCGAGGCCCAGGACGCTGTCGCCTGGGTCTCCCTCGGCCGCGCCGTGTCGCCGGTGACGACGGCCAACCGCTGAAGCGCGCCGGCGGCCTGGACGCGGGTCCGCCGCGGACGGGACCGGGACGCCGGGAGAGGCGACGGGGCGGGGCCGCGGGCCCGGCTCACGGCGGGGCGCCGCGCGAGGGGTCCGGCCGCCGGGCGTCCTCGGCGAGGGCCGCGCTGGCGCGGGTCCAGGGCAGCGGTAGGATCACCCGGACCGCCGCCGCCGCGGGGGCGGGCATCCCGGGGCCGGGCCGCGCGGGCGCGGCGAGCGGCCAGGGCTCGAGCGGATCGAGGCCCGGCCGCAGCGACACCGCAGCCGCCTCCCGGCCGCCCTGCCCCAGGAGCACGCCCGCGCAGAGCGCGAGGAGGATCATGGCCTGAACGCCGAGCCGTCGCACCGCCTGTCCCATGGGTCGAGCCTGCCTGCCGCCGCGGCGGCCATGCCGCGGCGGCCGTGCCGGGGGCGGTCGCTCGCGCGGGACGACCATCGGCCGGGCGCGCTTAACGGCCGGCCCTGCGCGGCCGGGCGCGGGCGCGCCGGGGCCCGGCGACGTCGATTCATGCTGAATCGGCCCTCATCGCGGGCGCCGGGACCCGCGCCGCCGGGATGTCCCGGTTCCGGCGCCGGGCCGCCCCGGGCGCAGCGCCAGGCAACGAAGGTGCGTTTCGACGCCCGGCGCGTTATGCTGCGGAGGCAGGCCGCCCCGTCCGCGCGGGCGGCCGCGCCGGTCCGTGTGCGGGGAGACGATGCTGGTAGCTTGGCGGGTGGCGCGGGGCGCGTGCGGCGAACGCCTCGCCCGCGCCCTTCTGGTCGGCGGGCTGGCGCTCCCGCTCCTCGGGAGCGCCGCCGGCCCGGCGCGGGCGCAGTGGGGCCTCGACGACGGCTACGGCCAGCGCCGGGCGGTCGAGGATCCCTACGGCTACCGCCGCCGGCGCGACTCCGACGGCTACGGGCGGCAGGTCTACCGCCGGGCTCCCGCACCGGCCCCCGAGCCGCAGCGGCAATTCTACTGGCCCTGGGAGGAGCGCCCGGCGCAGCCGCAGGTCCAGGAGCCGGCGCAGCCCGGCGGCTATTCCGGCGGCTACCGGACGCCGCGGCCGCGCCGCGAGGCCCGCGAGCCCGTCCGCAGCCACGAGGGCCGCTCCGTCCAGCGGCCGAAGCCCCGCCCGGCCCCGGTCGCCGCCAAGCCCCCGGCCGCCAAGCCCAAGACCAATCCGGGCACCCAGGTGGCGGTGTTCGGCGATTCCCTCGCCGACCTCCTCGGCCAGGGCCTCGACACCGTCTACGAGGCGAACGGCGACGTGGTGGTGATCCGGCGCGCCAAGGGCGACAGCGGCCTCGTGCGCAAGGACGTGGTCGACTGGCCCAAGGCCGCCGAGGACTACCTGAAGTCCAATCCCAAGGTGAGCTACGCGGTCGTCATGCTCGGCGCCAACGACCGCCAGCCCCTGCGCGACGGCGAGCAGACCGTCGAGGCGCTGAGCGACCGCTGGCGCGTCCTCTACCGCGACCGGGTCGATGCCCTGCTGCGGGTGTTTTCCGACCGCAAGCTGCCGGTGGTCTGGGTCGGGGCGCCCCCGATGAAGAGCGACGGTCTCTCGGCGGACATCTCGTCGCTCAACGAGATCTTCCGCGATCGGGTCCAGCGCGCCGGCGGCGTCTACGTCGACATCTGGCCGGCCTTCCTGGACGACCAGAACCGCTACTCCGCCACCGGTCCCGACCTCGAGGGGCAGCCGGCGCGCCTGCGCACCTCGGACGGCGTCCACTTCACCCAGGCCGGCGCCCGCAAGGCCGCCCACTTCGCCGACGTGGAGATCAAGCGGCTGATGGAGGCCAAGGGCGTGGTGCCGGCGGTGCCGGACGCCGTGGCGGCGGCCCCGGCGCCGGAGGCCGGCGCCGCACCCAAGCTCGACGACGACGCGGCCATCGACCGCCTGATCACCGCGATGCTGCCGAGCCTGCCCGAGCCGCCCGGCATCCCGGCCCTGCCGGTGAAGCCGGCCGCCGGCCCGGTGGTGCCGCTCACCCGCAACGAGATCTCGCCCGGGGGCCAGCTGACCAGCGGCCGGCCGCGGGCCGAGGGCGACGCCGGCTACACGATGGAGCGCAGCCTGACCCGCGGCGCGGCGCCCGCGCCCCAGCCGGGCCGGGCCGACGATTTCCGCTGGCCGCGCAGCTGAGCGCGGGGCTCCGCGCGGGCGAGGCGCCCGGCCGGAGCACGCGGCTCCCGGGGGATTTCCCCCGGGGAGGCCCGCTCAGAGCGGCAGGGTCGTCGCCCCCATGAGCGTCTCGTCGATGGCGCGGGCGGCCTGGCGGCCCTCGCGGATCGCCCACACCACCAGCGACTGGCCGCGGCGCATGTCGCCCGCCACCCAGACCTTGTCGTTCGAGGTCCGGTAGGCGGTGTCGTCGGCCTTGACGTTGCCGCGGGCGTCGCGCGCGACGCCGGATTCCTCCACCAGCCCCGTGGCGAGCGGGCCGGCGAAGCCGATGGCCATGAAGACGAGGTCGGCGGGGAGCAGGAACTCGCTGCCCGCCACGGGCTTGCGCCGCTCGTCCACCCGGGCGCAGACCACGCCCCTCACCTGGCCCTTCTTGTTGCCCTCGATCCTCAGGGTCGCGGCCTGGAACTCGCGCTCGGCGCCCTCGGCCTGGCTCGAGGAGGTCCGCATCTTGGTGGCCCAATAGGGCCAGACCGTCAGCTTGTCCTCCCGCTCCGGCGGGCGGGGGCGGATGTCGAGCTGCGTCACCGAGAGGGCGCCCTGCCGGAAGGCGGTGCCGACGCAGTCGGAGGCCGTGTCGCCGCCGCCGATCACCACCACGTTCTTGCCGGAGGCCACGATCGGCGGCCCGCCGTCCCGGGGCTCGGGCTCGGCGCCGACCCGGCGGTTCGACTGGACGAGGTAGGGCATGGCGAAGTGCACGCCCTCGAGCTCCTGGCCGGGCAGGCCGGGATCGCGCGGCGCCTCGGCGCCGCCGGCGAACAGCACCGCGTCGAACTCGTTGTGGAGGCTCACGAAGGAGCGGGTGACGCCGACGTTGACGCCGTAGTGGAACCGCACCCCCTCGGCCTCCATCTGCCGCACCCGGCGGTCGATGTGGCGCTTCTCCATCTTGAAGTCGGGGATGCCGTAGCGCAGGAGGCCGCCGGCCTTCGCCTCGCGCTCGAAGACGTGGACGTCGTGGCCGACCCGGGCGAGCTGCTGGGCCGCCGCGAGGCCCGCCGGGCCCGACCCGATCACCGCCACGCTCCGGCCGGTCCTGGCCTTGGGGGGCTCGGGCACGACCCAGCCCATGGTCCAGGCCTTGTCGGCGATGGCCTGCTCGATCGTCTTGATCGCGACCGGCTGGTTCTCGAGGTTGAGGGTGCAGGCCTCCTCGCACGGCGCCGGGCAGATGCGGCCGGTAAATTCCGGGAAGTTGTTCGTGGAGTGAAGGTTGCGCGAGGCCTCCTCCCAATCCGCGTTGAACACGAGGTCGTTCCAGTCCGGGATCTGGTTGTGGACCGGGCAGCCGGTCGGGCCGTGACAGAACGGGATGCCGCAATCCATGCAGCGGGCCGCCTGCTTCTTCAGGTCGTGCTCGTCGAGCGGCAGGGTGAATTCGAGGAAGTGCCGCACGCGGTCGGCGGCGAGCTGATACTTCTGCTCCTGCCGGTCGTACTCGAGGAAGCCTGTGACCTTGCCCATCGGGAGAAACTCGAAAAGTTCGGGGAGGTGTTCGGGCCGGCGCCGGGTTCGTCAGAGCCCTGCGACGGCTGCGGGATGGTCGCGGCGCAGGCCGAGAGCCTCGATGCAACGCGCGAGCCAGGCCCGCACGGCGGGCCGGGGCTCCAGGTCGAATCCGCCCTCGTCGGCGAATTGCGTATAGGCGAACAGCGCCACGTCCGCGATGGTGAACGCGTCGCCCGCCAGCCACGCGGCGGCGGTCAAGTGTCGCTCCATCAGGTCGAGGGCCGCCTCCCCGCCCGCCACCTTGCGCGGGTCGCGGGTCTCGGCCGGCTCGCCCCTGTAGCGCATGTGGAAGCGGCAGACCGCGATCGTCGGCTCGTGGCTGTACTGCTCCCAGAACAGCCACTCGTCGATCTTCGCCTGGGTCCAGGCCTCGTCGGGCAGGAGGGCGCTGCCGCGGGCGAGGTGGCGGATGATGGCGTTCGACTGCGCGAGGCAGCGCCCGTCCGGGAACGCCACGCCCGGCACCTGGCCGGCCGGGAAGCGGGCGAGGTAGTCCGGCGTGCGGCTCTCGCCCCGCATGATGTCGACCGGCACCCAGGTGTAGGCGAGGCCGAGGCGGTCGGCGACGTACTTCACCTTCAGGCAGTTGCCGGACTTGTCGTCGCCGTAGATCTCCATCCCGAGCCTCCCTGGGCAACGATGCCGATCTCAAGCCCCCCGGGGAGCCCGGGCCCGGAGGGGGGTCCTCCGGTGCCGGACGCGCAAGGCCCCGTTCCGCGGCGCGGCGGCGGCTACTCCGCCGCCACCGGCATCCGGGCCCGCTCCATCTCGCGCAGGGCCCGGCGGTACTCGACGGGCATGACCTTGACGAACTTGGTGCGGAGCGTGTCCCAGTCGTCGATGATCGCCTTGGCGCGCACCGAGCCGGTGTACTTGAGGTGATTGTTGATCAGGCCGACGAGGCGCTCCTCGTCGTGGCCCGACATGTCGGCCAGGATGTCGATGCGCCCCTTGGTCTCGAGATCGCCGTCCTGGTGGAAGCGGCGCATGAACTCGTCCTCCGCCTCGACCGGCTCCAGGTCGACCATGGACAGGTTGCAGCGCTTGGCGAAGGAGCCGTCCTCGTCGAACACGTAGGCGATGCCGCCCGACATGCCGGCCGCGAAGTTGCGCCCGGTCTCGCCGATCGACACCACGACGCCGCCGGTCATGTACTCGCAGCCGTGGTCGCCCATCCCTTCCACCACCGCGATGGCGCCCGAGTTGCGGACCGCGAAGCGCTCGCCGGCGGCGCCCCGGATGTAGGCCTCCCCGGCGACGGCGCCGTACAGCACGGTGTTGCCCACCATGATGGTCCGGTCCGCCGGCGAGCCGAGGGCGTCGGAGGGCCGGATGATGAGCTTGCCGCCCGACAGCCCCTTGCCGACGTAGTCGTTGGCGTGCCCGGTGAGGCTGAGCGTCACGCCGGCGGCGAGCCAGGCGCCGAAGCTCTGGCCCGCGGTGCCGGTGAGCTTCAGCGTGATGGTGTCGTCCGGCAATCCCTCGTGCCCGTGCGCCTTGGCGACGAGGCCCGACAGCATGGCGCCCGCGGCCCGGTCGGAGTTGCGGATCACGTCCTCGACGGTGACGGCCTCGCCGGTCTCGATGGCGCCGCCGGCCGCCGCGATCAGGCGGCGGTCGAGGACGTGGTCGATCGGGTGCTTCTGGGTCTCGACGTGGCGGAGCGCCACGTGCGCGGGCACGTCCGGCTTGTGGAACAGCCGGGTGAAGTCGAGGCCCTTGGCCTTCCAGTGCGAGATGGCGGCGAGCTTGTCGAGGTACTCCGAGCGGCCGATGAGCGCGTCGAGCGTGGTGGCGCCGAGGGCCGCCATCAGCTCGCGCAGCTCCTCGGCCACGAAGAAGAAGTAGTTGATGACGTGCTCGGGCGTGCCCTTGAAGCGCTTGCGCAGCACCGGATCCTGGGTCGCGACGCCGACCGGGCAGGTGTTGAGGTGGCACTTGCGCATCATGATGCAGCCGGCCGCGATGAGGGGCGCGGTCGAGAAGCCGAACTGGTCGGCCCCGAGCAGCGCCGCGATCAGCACGTCCCGGCCCGTGCGGATGCCGCCGTCGGCCTGGAGCGCCACCCGGCCCCGCAGGTGGTTGAGGACGAGGGTCTGCTGGGTCTCGGCGAGGCCGATCTCCCAGGGACCGCCGGCGTGCTTGATCGAGGTCAGGGGGGCGGCGCCCGTGCCGCCGTCGTAGCCCGAGATGGTGATGTGGTCGGCCCGCGCCTTGGCGACGCCGGCCGCGACCGTGCCGACGCCCACCTCCGACACGAGCTTGACCGAGACGTCGGCCGCCGGGTTCACGTTCTTCAGGTCGAAGATGAGCTGGGCCAGGTCCTCGATCGAGTAGATGTCGTGGTGCGGCGGCGGCGAGATCAGGCCGACGCCCGGCGTCGAGTGCCGGACCTTGGCGATCTTGGCGTCGACCTTGTGGCCGGGCAGCTGGCCGCCCTCGCCGGGCTTGGCGCCCTGCGCCACCTTGATCTGCATCATGTCGGCGTTGACGAGGTACTCCGCCGTGACGCCGAAGCGGCCCGACGCCACCTGCTTGATGGCCGAGCGGCGCGAGCGGCCGTCCGGCAGGGGCCGGTAGCGCTCGCGCTCCTCGCCACCCTCGCCCGAGTTCGAGCGGCCGCCGAACGAGTTGACGGCGATCGCCAGGGTCTCGTGCGCCTCCTTGGAGATCGAGCCGTACGACATCGCCCCGGTGGCGAAGCGCTTGACGATCTCGGAGGCCGGCTCGACGGCCGAGAGGTCGACGGGCGTGCGCCCGATCTCCGCCGCGCTCTTGATGCGGAACAGCCCGCGGATGGTCTTGAGGTGGTTCTCCTGCTCGTTCACCAGCCTGGCGAAGGCGCGGTAGCGCTCGGGCACGTTGAGGCGCACGGCGTGCTGGAGCATCGCCACGGTGTCGGGGGTCCAGGTATGGGCCTCGCCGCGCAGCCGGTAGGCGTACTCGCCGCCGACGTCGAGGGCGTTGCGGTAGACCGGCGCGTCCCCGAAGGCGTCGCGGTGGCGGCGCGCCGTCTCCTCGGCGACCTCGGCCATGCCGATGCCCTCGATGGTCGTGGCGGTGCCGAAGAAGTCGCGCTCGACGAAGGTCGAGTTGAGGCCGACCGCGTCGAAGATCTGCGCGCCGCAATAGGACTGGTAGGTCGAGATGCCCATCTTGGACATCACCTTCAGCAATCCCTTGTCGATCGACTTGATGTAGCGGTAGACGATCTCGTCGTCGGTGAGCTCCGGCGGCAGCTCGTCCTTCATGCCGATGAGGGTCTCGAAGGCGAGGTAGGGGTTGATCGCCTCGGCGCCGTAGCCGGCCAGGCAGGCGAAATGGTGCACCTCGCGCGGCTCGCCGGATTCGAGCACGAGCCCGACGGAGGTGCGAAGCCCCTTGCGGATCAGGTAGTTGTGCACGGCCGCGGTGGCCAGCAGGGCGGGAATCGGGATGCGGTCGGGACCGACCGCCCGGTCGGACAGCACGATGATGTTGTAGCCGCCGCGCACCGCCGCCTCGGCCCGGTCGCAGAGCCGGTCGAGCGCCCCGTCCATCGCCGGCGCGCCGGTCTCGGCCGCGTAGGTGATGTCGAGCGTCTTGGTGTCGAAGCGGTCCTCGAAGTGGCCGATGCAGCGGATCTTCTCGAGGTCCGCGTTGGTCAGGATCGGCTGGCGCACCTCAAGGCGCTTCTTGCGCGAGGTGCCCTCGAGGTCGAGGATGTTCGGCCGCGGCCCGATGAACGAGACGAGGCTCATCACGGCCTCCTCGCGGATCGGGTCGATCGGCGGGTTCGTCACCTGGGCGAAGTTCTGCTTGAAGTAGGTGTAGAGGAGCTTCTCCTTGTCGGAGAGCGCCGAGAGCGGCGTGTCCGAGCCCATGGAGCCGACCGCCTCCTGGCCGGTGACCGCCATCGGCTGCATCAGGAGCTTCAGGTCCTCCTGCGTGTAGCCGAAGGCCTGCTGGCGATCGAGGAGCGAGACGTCGGTGCGCGCCTCGCGCGGCTGCACCGGGCGCAGGTCCTCGAGCACGATCTGGGTGCGCTTGAGCCAGTCCTTGTAGGGGTGGGCGGCGGCGAGCTCGCCCTTGATCTCCTCGTCGGAGACGATGCGGCCCTTCTCGAGGTCGATGAGCAGCATGCGGCCGGGCTGGAGGCGCCAGGACTCGACGATGCGCTCGTCGGGGATCGGCAGCACACCCATCTCGGAGGCGAGCACGACGAGGCCGTCATCCGTCACGATGTAGCGCGCCGGGCGCAGGCCGTTGCGGTCGAGGGTGGCGCCGATCTGGCGGCCGTCGGTGAAGCAGAGGGCGGCGGGCCCGTCCCACGGCTCCATCAGGGCGGCGTGGTACTCGTAGAAGGTGCGCCGCTCCTCGCTCATCAGCGGGTTGCCGGCCCAGGCCTCCGGCACGAGCATCATCATGGCGTGGGCGAGCGGGTAGCCGCCCTGCACCAGGAACTCGAGGGCGTTGTCGAAGCAGGCGGTGTCCGACTGGCCCTCGTAGGAGATCGGCCAGAGCTTCGAGATGTCGTTGCCGAACAGCTCGGAATCGACGCTGGCCTGCCGGGCCGCCATCCAGTTGACGTTGCCCCGCAGCGTGTTGATCTCGCCGTTATGGGCCACCATCCGGTAGGGATGGGACAGGCGCCAGGTCGGGAAGGTGTTGGTGGCGAAGCGCTGGTGCACCAGCGCCAGGGCCGAGACGAAGCGCTCGTCCTTGAGGTCGAGGTAGTACCGGCCGAGCTGGTGGACCAGCACCATGCCCTTGTACACGATGGTGCGCGAGGACAGCGAGACCGGGTAGAACTCCTTCAGGCGCTCGTCCTTCAGGGTGTAGACGGCGTTGGAGATCACCTTGCGGACGAGGTAGAGGCGGCGCTCGAAGGCGTCCTGGTCGGCGCTCGAGGCGGGCCGGCCGATGAACACCTGGCGGTGGCGCGGCTCGCTCAGCCGCACGCTCTCGCCGAGGTCGCTCGAATCCACCGGCACGTCGCGCCAGCCGAGCAGCGTCAGGCCCTCGTCGGCGATCGCCTTCTCGACGATGCCCTCGACGAGCCGGAAGCCGTCCTCGTCGCGGGGCATGTAGAGCTGGCCGACGCCGTAATGGCCGGTCTCCGGCAGGGTCATGCCGAGCCGCCCGGCCTCCGCCGCGAAGAAGGCGTGCGGCACCTGCACCAGGATGCCGCAGCCGTCGCCCATCTTCGGGTCGGCCCCGACGGCGCCGCGGTGGTCGAGGTTCTCCAGGATCTGGAGCCCCTGCTGGACGATGGCGTGGCTGCGCCGGTCGCGCATGTCGGCGATGAAGCCGACGCCGCAGGCATCCTTCTCGCGGCCGGGATCGTAGAGCCCCTGGGGGGCCGGCAGGGCCGGGTCGCGCACGATCAGGACCGGGGCCGCCGGCCCGCGGCCGGGGGCCTCGGGGTGCTGGGACTGGTCCGTGCCGCTCATCGTCTCGTCTCCCAAAAAGGCTCGCGGGCGAGCGCGCTCAAACGTCGGGCGGCCTTCGGGCAGGGCGCCGGCCGGCCGATGTGCCTGCCGCAGAGGCAGGCGGAGTGCGCGGGCGGTGCAGGACCGCCGCGGAGGCGGGCGATCCGTGCCCGGGGACCGCCACCTGGTTGTCGTCGGAGGGTCGGCCGCGTCTCGCGAAGGGAGCGCCCGCACCTCGCGAGCGCTCGACGGGCTGGCGTCAGCCGGCGTGCGCCCGCACCGCCCGGTGGGCGGCGCGTTTCAAATCTCGTTTGGCCGTCGTGCAAGCCACAAGCCAGCGCCCTTCAGGCCGGGGAGCGCGCTCGCCCCCGGCGAAATGGGACAGCGGTACTGTCCTAACTTCGGAACCTGCCAGATTTCAACGAGTCCAGCAAGGGGCCACGGCGGCGGCGCCCGACCCTTTCTTGCGTAACGCGGCGCTCGGCCGCAAGGAAATGCCGAATCCTGCGCGGGCGGCGCAGTTTTTCTCGGCCGGGCGGGGGCGCGGGGCGCCGGCGGGAGACCGCGACGGAGCCCGGGCGGGATGCATGGGCGTCATGAGCGCGGCCCGGTCGCGCCGGCGCGCGGGAGGCGGCATGATCGCGGCGAGACCCCGCGGACGGGCCCGCCCCACGACGGGCCGCCCGACCCGACCGGAGAGCCACCGATGAACTTCGCGAGCGACAACGTGGTGGGCGCGAGCGCTCCGATCCTGGAGGCGATCGTGCGCCACAACGCGGGGGCGCTGCCGGCCTACGGGGCCGATCCCCTGACGCTCGGCCTCACGCCGCGCTTCCGGGAGGTGTTCGAGCACGGGGACCTCGCGGTGTTCCCGGTCGCGACCGGCACGGCGTCGAACGCCCTGGCCCTCGCCGCCATGGTGCCGCCCTTCGGCCTCTGCCTCTGCCACGAGGAGGCCCACGTGATGGAGGACGAGTGCGGCGCGCCGGAATTCTACACCCACGGCGCCAAGCTCCAGGGCCTGCCCGGCACCGGCTCGAAGATCGATCCCGCCGCGCTCGCGGCCTGGCTCGCGGCGCTGCCCCGCCACGTGAAGCAGATGCCGCCCCGCGCCTTGTCGCTGTCGCAGCTGACCGAGAGCGGCCAGGCCTACGGCCTCGACGAGATCGCGCGCCTGAGCGACATCGCCCACCGCCACGGCCTGAGCGTGCACATGGACGGGGCGCGCTTCGCCAACGCGGTCGCGGCGCTGGGGTGCAGCCCCGCCGAGATGACCTGGAAGGCGGGGGTCGACATCCTGTCGTTCGGTGCGAGCAAGAACGGCGCCCTCGCGGCGGAGGTCATCCTGGTGTTCCGGGCCGACCTCGCCGAGACGCTGGAGTACCGCCGCAAGCGGGCCGGCCATCTCCTCTCCAAGGGCCGCTTCCTCGCGGCGCAGCTCGACGCCTACCTGGCCGGCGACCACTGGCTCGCCAATGCGCGCCACGCCAACCGGATGGCGGCGCGCCTGGCCGAGGGCCTCGGGGCGCTGCCGGGCGTGCGCCTGGCCTGGCCGGTGGGCGGCAACGAGGTCTTCCCGATCCTGCCGGCCGCCCTCGACCGGGCACTGCGGCAGGGCGGCGCCCTCTACTACGACTGGACGAGCCGCAGCCTGCCGCCGGGCGAGGCGGTCGCCGAGGGCGAGGCGCTGGTGCGGCTCATCACGGCCTTCTCGACCGGCGCGGACGAGGTCGACGCCTTCCTGGACCTCGCCCGGCAGGCGAGCCGCCGGGCAGCCGCCTGACATCGCCCGCTTGGCGGGCCGCCGGCTCGACGGGCCGCCCGCGCGGCATGCCCCCCGTATTCCCGCCTCAATCACCCGGTTAACAGGAGGTGTCCAAGCACGAGGGGAGTGCGGGCCGCGCGCCCGGCATAACCCCTGAAACAAGGGAATGCGGGACGATGACTGCTCAGCGGTCCAAGACGAGCGCGGCCGGCCTGGCCGCGCTCGCCCTCGCGGCCCTCGCGCCGGCGGGCGCCGCGCTGCTGCGGCCGGAGCCCGCGCGGGCCCAGGGCTACGGCTACGAGGAGGTCGACGCCGTGCTGGCCCCGCGGGCCGTGCTCCGCCGGCTCGGCCAGGAGGGCTTCACGGCCCTCGGCCACCCGCGCTTCGACGGCGAGACCTACCTGGTCGAGGCCGACAGCCCCTGGGGCAACCGCGTCCGGCTCACCCTCGACGCGCGCAGCGGCCGCATCCTCGAGCGCGAGCGCCTGGAGGCGCCCCTCTATCCCCCGGCGGCGATCCCGGGCCGGCGGCCGGGCTACGGCTGGACCGAGGCCGACGTCCGCCCCGGCCCCCGCCCGGACCCGTATCTCGAGCGCCCGGCCATGGCCGCGCCCTATCCCGGCCCGGTGCCGCGGGGCGTTCCCGCGCCGCGGGAGCCCTTCCCCCAGCGTGAGACCCTCGCGCCGCGGGACTCCGTCCCGCCGCGAGGCGAGGTCCTCCCGCGAGGTGAGGTTGTCCCCGAGGGCCGCCGCGTGGCGGCCCGGCCGCTGCCTCCGAGCGACGAGCCGCGCCCGGCCTCGATTCCCGCCGCGCCGGCCACCCGCACGGCGCTGGGTGCCAATCCGCTCGGGCTGAACCCGGACGGCCCGCGGGCGCGCAGCGGCCCGGTGACGCAGCCGGAGGCGGCCAGGCCCGAGGCCCCGCGCAGGACGGCGGCCCGGACCTCCCCGGCAAAGCCGATCGAGAGCCCGGCCGCCCTGACGGAGCCGCGCAAGCCGCCCCAGGCTACTCCCCAGGTGCCGCAGGCCGGCACGCTGCCGCAGGCCGGCACGCTGTCGCAGGCCGGCACGCCCGCCCCGGCCGCCCCCGTGCGGGCCGACATCAGGCCGGCGTCGGAGCCGGCCGCCTCACCGGCGGCGCCGGCCCCGGCGAAGACGGTGGAACCAGCCTGGAAATCGCCCCCCGCGGGCGGCCGCCCGGTCCGCGTCATCGGCGGCATCACGCCGGTCCCGGGCCGCGGCGAGGCCGCGAAGACCGGCGCGGACGCGCCGGGCGAGTAGGCCGCGGCGGCCTTCCCCCCATTTGGATCGCGAATTGTGCGGCGTCCGTCCCGGCCGGGACGGGCGCCGCTCGCCCGTCGGGCCCCTGCCGCTCGCCGCGTCCGCGAGGGCGCGGCCCCATCACCCGGGCCGCCGCGCCTCAATGGGCCTGGCCCGGGCCGAGGGAGCGGTAGAACGCGATCACGTCGCGAAAATCCTGGTCGACCGGCGTCACCGGGAGCGCGAGGCGCAGGCTGAGCCCGGCGAGGCCGGCCAGGAGGCCGAGGACGAGGCAGGATCGCGGGGACATGCGGGCGGAGCGCTGGGTCGGAGGATCGCCGCGCTCCATGCAGTACGGCCGGGCCGAGGGCAATCCCGTGCGGAGCGAGGGGGCGGAGCTCAACGCGGGATCGCGACCGGCCCGGCCGCATGCAGGGCACTCTAGCAAACGAGTGATGAATGTCAACATTCGTCACTCGGCACTGCCCGCCAATCCGCCGACGGGGCGCCGGGCTCGCGCAGCGGGCACCGGCCCGGCACGCCGGGCCGCGAGATCAGGCGCCGAGCATCGCCTCGTCGCACTCCGCCTTCACGAGCCGGGACAGGTCGTCGAACAGCGCCGAGCGCCGCGGGGGCGCCGCGGCCGCCGGGACGGGGCAGAACTCCGGGCCCTGCTCGGTGGCGTTGCGGGCGAAGGACGCCATGACGTGGGCGACCCCGGCCTCGCTCACCGAGCGCAGGTCGTCGAGGATGTAGCTGCCGCGATTGTGGATGCCGCTGATGATCTCGTAGGACGGGAAGTAGGCCACCTCCTCCGGGTGGCGGCGCGCCAGGGTCTCGGCGGCCACCCGCAGCACCGCCTTCGAGTAGGTGTTGGAGGCCAGCACGTGCCGGTCCTCGGCGGTGGCCGCCAGTGCCACGGGCGACACCGTGAGGATCAGGCGCGCCCTCGGGTTCACGGAGCGGATCAGCGCCAGGAAGGCCTCGACGTCGGCCACGATCGCGTCGACGCCGGAATTGACGAACAGGTGCCGGTCCGGATCGAAGCGGCCGGCCGCGACGCCCGGGCAGAGCGGATAGGCCGCGCCGTCCTCGGCCGAGATCCAGGCCTCCGTCAGCCCGAGGGTGAAGACCAGGTAGTCGAGCTCCTCCAGGAGGCGGCGGACGCAGGCGAGGTGCCGGGCGCGGTCGGCCTCGAGCTCCGCCACCGAGATGAAGCCGCCCGGCTGCACGGTCGGCCGGTAGGGGTCGTAGACCGCCTCGCCCGGCCCGGTCCAGGCCCGGTCCGCCGGCTCGAACAGGCCGAGGGCCCGCTGCACCAGCTGCAGCATCTGCCGCGCCGTGTAGACGTTGCCGTAGCGGGCGGAGAACTGCTCGTAGGCGCAGGGCCCGGCCACGTTGGCGATGAACGGGTGGGCCGTCTCGGTGACGAGGTAGGCGAAGCCCTGCGCCTTGAGGGAGCGGCCGATATGCTGGGCAAAGCAGCTCCCGGCGGTGGCGACGCGGTCCTGCCGGGTGAGCCGGAACGGGAACCCGACGGCCGGGTCGACCTCGGCCATCGCGGGGGCCGCCACGGCGTGCCGCCACTTGGTGTAGGAGGGGGCCTCGGCGTAGGGGTGCCTCATCGGGTCAGCCTCTCGATCTGGTCGGCGACGAGGGCGCCGTAGGCGACGTTGGCGTGGGTCGAGCTCGTCTCGTGGGCGAATTCGGGCCGCAGGAACCCGTCCGGGTCCACCGCCTCGGGGGGCGCGGGCAGGAACGCGATCCCCAGCGTCTCGCAGGCCTCCGCGAACAGGGCCGAGTGCAGCCGCCACATCTTCAGGCGCAGCCAGCTGTCGGCGACCTGCGCCTCCGGGTACGTCTGGATGAAGTACTGGTCCATGCGCGACCGGATCAGGTCGCCGTCGCGCAGGGGCGGCGGCGACTCGAGGTGGTAGCGCATCTCCGGCACCGCGAGGCCGGTGGCGTGCAGCATCGACAGGTCGCCCTCGTCCAGGATGGTCCGGAACGAGAGCCGGACGCTGGCGTACGGGACGAGCTCCGCCCGGGGGCTGACCGGCTCGGCGCCCCCCGGCGTCATGAAGTCGAAGGGCGGCTCCGTCGCCATCAGGGCGAGGACGTTGTGGGCGTTCCCGGCGATGGTCGAGATGCAGAGGGTCTCGGGTCCGACCTGCCGGCGCAGGCCGGCGGCGACGCCGGGGTCGAGCCGGTAGCCCTCCCCGGTCGCCACCACGGGGTTCGCCCCCGACGGCATCCCGACGACGCCCCAGCCCACCGCGGCCGACCGGGCCTGCAGGGCCTGGACGATGCTCTGGGTGTGGCTGTGCCCGATCAGCAGGATGTCGGCCATCGCGGTGCTCCGTGTCGCGGACGGGCGGCGGGGATCATGCCGGGACGGGCTCGCGCGGCGTCGCGCCGGCCGGCGCCAGGCCGGAGAGCAGGCCCGCCTGATAGTTCATGATCTCCTGGGCCCGGATGCGGTCGCGGCGCAGGTCCAGGAACTGCTGCTCGAGCAGCTCGTAATCCTGCCGGCCGACGAAGCGGGCGGGGTCCGGGGGAAGCACCACGCCCGGCCGGTGCGAGACCTCCGGGACCGTCCGGTAGGCGTCGGCCGGCAGGCTCCAGCCCTCCGTGCCGGTGGTGCTCGGGGGCGGCGCGTAGCGCCGGTCGACGACGGGGTGGAGGGTGACCGCCTCCGGCAGGTCCAGGGTCTCGCCGTCGGGCAGGCAGAGCACGTTGACCTCGCAGGTGCCGCCGAAGATGTTGCCGTCATGCCCCCGGAAGTTGCGCCGGTTGTACGGGTTGGCGACGTGCCAGTGCAGCCGGTAGCCGGCCTCCTCGAGCAGCGTCGCGATCTCGACGAAGTTCGTGTCCGAGGTCTGCTCGAAGTAGATCACGGGCCGGTGGCGGGCGATGGTCTGGGCGGCGCCCGCGAGGACGTCGAGCTCCATGCCCTCGACGTCGATCTTCACGAGCCGGCAGGCCGGGAGCGCGAGGCTGTCGATGGAGAACAGCGCGATCGGGAGCGCGGAGGCGCCCCGCTCGGAGCGTCCCACGGAGTCGCGGAACGACATGCAGCCGAGGTTCTCGGGGCTGCCCTCGCCCTCGAGGTGCAGGATCCCGGTCTCGCGCCCGACCAGGCCCTCGATCCGGGTCACGTTGCCGGCGCCGTTGAGGAGCAGGTTCAGCGCCAGGAGGTCGCTCGCCCGGCGCTGGCCGTCGATCGCCAGGACGCGGCCCGCCCCGCCGACGAGGCGGGCGAAGGCGATGGCGTGGCTGCCGACGTTGGCGCCGACGTCGAGGACGGTGTCGCCGGGCCGGACGGCGTGCGACAGGAGGTAGATCTCCTCCTCGGCCCACTCGCCGTAGACGCGCAGCGACTGGCCGATCACCCGGTCCTCCTCGTAGTGGGCGACGAGCCCGTGCCGGCCCTTGAAGATCGTGATCGCCATCTCTCTCGTCCTCGATCGCGGTGATGGGAGGCGCCGGTGCGGCGCCGGAAGGGGTGCGGGGGGCGTCGCCTCAGGCCGCGAGGGCCGCCGACTTGTCCACCAGCAGGTCGACCGGGAGCACCGCCGTCGCGGCCTCGGCGGCGTAGTGGACCTCCGCCTCGTAGCGGCCGGGCGGCAGGTCGCGCAGGGGCAGCAGGACCTCGAAGCCCGCGTCCCGGGCCTCGCTGGACTTGAGGTGGGCGGCCACGTCCCCGCGCGGCATCGGGGCGAGGGCGACCCGCAGCGAGCGCTCGGGCCCGACGAGGTTGAGGAACAGGCCGCTCGCCCGCCCGAGGCCCGGCACGAAGGCCCAGCCCCGCAGGTAGAGGTAGCGGTCGCCGTCGATCGACAGGCTGTGGCGCTGCCGGCCGCCGTCGGTCTCGGCCTGGTCGATGGCGATCCGGTGCTCGGGCGGCGGCGCGCTCACCCGGGGCACCGCGTCCGTGCCGGGCCCCGCGACGGCCTCGCGGGAGGCCGGCACGACGCGGTCGGGGAACGCCATCACGGCGTCGTCCGTCTCGTGCACGATGGTCTCGCCCCGGTCCGACTCGGCCACGGCGATCCGGTGCAGGCCGGGCTCCAGGAGGCCCTGGGGGACGGCGAGGCGGAAGCCGCAGAACGAGAACAGCGGGTCCTCGCCCGACAGCGCGGCGGGCGCGCGGCCCCGGGCGGCCTTGAACCAGGCCGCCGCGCCGTCCTGCCGGACGAAGCCGACATGGACCTGCGGCAGGACGCGCCGGCGCGCGCGGTCGGCGGCCCAGCCCTCCACCAGCAGGGCGGGGGCGCCGGCCGGGTCGGGCTGGAGCCGCACGAGGGCGGCGTCGGCCGAGGCCGGGCGCGGCACCGCGGCCGGGCCGGGGGCGAAATCCGCCCGCCCGGCCTGCTCGGGCCCGGGCGCGGCGGTGCCGCCCCGGTCGACCAGGATCGTGCACAGGCTGCCGAGATCCATCACGATGCCGTCGTAGACCTGGAGCAGCCGGACGTCGTGGGGCCCGTCGCGGAGCTGGGCCAGATCGAGGTCGAAGCTGAAGCCCGACGTCTCCGCCGCGGCCTCGCCGAGGTGCCGGGCGACGTCGGCCCGGCGCACGGGCGGGTTCACGGCGTAGATCTCCCGGTCCTCGCCCTTGACGTGCAGGATCACGTCGAGGCTGCGCCCGTGGCCGGCGACGAAGGCCCAGCCCTCGACCCGCAGCCCGCGCGCGACCGCGATGGCGGACCCGGAGGCGGTGCGGTGGTCGGCCTCCAGGCGGTCCACCGCGAGGCGGACCAGGGACTGGCGCTCGGGCGGGACCGTCTCGCGGGCGATGTGGGCAAAGCGCGTCGGGAAGGTGCGCCAGACGTCGGCCTCGCGCGTCTCGCGGGCCGGGCGGGCGGGCGCGGGCGCGTCCCAGCCGCTGCCCTCCTGCTTCCACGACGGGTTGTTGGTGCGGATGCCGCAGGCCCGGCTGCTCAGGATGCAGTCGCGCTCCGGCCTCACGGTCGCGGCCGAGGGGCGGATCGGGTGGGACCGCATCAGGTCGTGGTAGAGGGCGCCGATCTCGGCGACGTGCTCGGCCGGGGAGACCGCGGGGCGGGCCGCGGCGTTGCGGCGCAGCACCGCGAGGCGGTCGCGGTCGAACGCCATGGCGCGGATGACGTCGCAGACCCGCCCGGCGTCGTTCACGCCGACCTTGAAGCCGTCGACGCCGTCGCGCACCCGCTCGCCCGGGGCGCCGAGATCGGTCACGATCGGCACGACGCCCGACGCCCAGGCCTCGCTCAGGGAGATCATGTAGGTCTCGGGCCACACCGACAGGTGCAGCGACAGGTCCACGCCCCGCAGGAGCGAGGGCAGCTCGTGGGCCGCGTAGCCGCCGTGGAGCGTCACCCGCGGCAGCGCGAGGCCGCGCACGTGGCGCTCGAGCTCGACGTCCTGGATGGTGCCCAGGATCACGAACTCGACCGGCTCGTCCCGCAGGGCGCTCATCACGCGCAGGACCGCGTCCGCGCCCTTCGGCCGGGTGAAGTTGCCCGGGATGGCGACCCGCAGGGGCGCGGGCTGCCCGTCCGCCCCGCCGGGCCTCGCGGCGACCGCCGGCCGGTGGGGCGCCGGCGTCAGCATCTCGACGACCCTCACCCGCTCGGGCGCGAGGCCGGGATAGATCGCCCGGACGTAGTCGGCCGTGAAGGGCGTGTTGGCGACGACGACGTCCACCGCGTCCAGCATCCGGGCGATGAAGTTGCGCCGCCGCTGCTGCGCGTCGCCGGAGATGCCGGACGCTCCCAGGCAGATCCCGCACTCGCTGGGCGAGCGGTTCGCGATGTCGCAGAACTGGCCGCGATAGTCGATGAGGTTGAAGCTGGTGCAGACGAGGTAGAAGTCGTGGAGCGTGTAGAGCGTGGGGACGCCGCAGGCCCGGGCGATGACGGGCAGCGACAGCGGCATCCCGATCAGGTGCTGGAAGTGGACGAGGTCGATGTCGTTCTCGACCAGGATCCGCTCGAAGACCTGCTCGTGGGCGGCGTCGTGCAGGGCGTCGGTGCCGACCCCGTGGGGCACGCCGTAGCGGTGGCGCTCGCCCGTGCGGTGGGCGATCAGGGTGTAGAAGGTCGCCCCGCCGCTGGTCTGGGGAAAGACCGTGTAGACCTCGAACTCGGCCAGGCCCTCGGCGAGCTCGTGCTGGTAGGTCTCGACCCCGCCGCCGGGCTGGTGCCCGGCGACGTTGTGGGTCACGAGCAGCACCCGCTTGCGCGCGGCCTCGGCCGTGACCGGCGGGGCCGGGCGGGCGCAGGTGGCGAGCGCGGCCAGGATCGCGTCGACGCGGTGGTCGTAGAGGTGCTCGGCCCGCGCCCGGCGGCGGGCGGCCGCCGCCATGGCGGTGCGCGCCTCCGGGTGGTCGAGGGCCCACTCGATCCGCTCGATCAGCGCGTCCTCGCCGTCGCAGAAGGCGATCTCGGTCTCGGGGTCGAAGTAGCGCCGGGCCTCGGCGCCGCCGCCGAGGGAGATCTGGAAGGCGCCCGCGAGGGCGTTCTCGAACAGGCGCGGCGGCGGCGTCGAGCCGCTGGCCTGGTCGGGCCGCGCGGCCGAGAACTGGCGCTCGAGGTTGAGGGTGATGCGGCTGCGGTTCGCGATCCGGGCGAGTTCCGGGTTCGGCACGCGCCAGTTCGTGAACAGCGCGCGGTCGACCAGCTCGACGGGCGGCAGGTGCGGGTTGGCGGGCAGCGCGATCTTCATCCGCAGCGGGCGGCGCACCCCGGTGAGGATGCGGTTGATCGTGCGGACGCGGTTCGGCCAGGCGGTGCCGACGAAGCAGAGGTCGTACAGGGCCTCCTCGTCCGGCCCGGGGGCGAGGTCGTGGAAGAGGGGGCTCGCCGCGAGCGGCAGGTGGCGGGCGGCCTCGCCGTAGACGGGCAGCGAGGCGAGGTCGTTGGTGAAGACCGCGTCGAAGGGCGCGGCGATGCGGAGGTTCTCCTCCAGCTCGTAGGGGTCCTCCGTGGTCCAGAGGGCGGCCCGGGTCGCCAGGGCGCACAGCCGCGCGATCACCGCGAAGTCGCCGCCCGCCCCGCCGACGGCCAGGAAGGTGTCGCAGCGCTGGCTGCGGAAGACCTCGATGGCGGTGCCGTAATCGGCCTGCCGCACGAGCTCCACCGCCGGATGGCGCTGGAGCGCGTCCACGATGGCGAGGGGGATGTAGGAATTGTGGGTCTGTGCTGCCGTGTCCAGCACAAGGATTCGGAAGGTCGTGCTCACCGGACGGTCTCGCCCTCTCGCGTTCTTGTGTCGGAGCGTCGGGATGTCTCGTCGGTCCGCGGCGGCCGCCCCGGCCGCGGCCGCGCCGCGGATGCCCGTCGTCGGGCCGCGCAGGCCGGTCACTCCGCCGCGATGGCGGGGACGAAGCCCGCCGGGCCGAGCGGGACCAGGTCCGCATCGGTCCCGGCCGGCGCCCGCACGAGGCCGCGCGCGACGAGGTGCGCGACGGCCGCCTCGGCCCGGTGGACGTAGCAATGCTCCGAGAGGGCGCGCTCCTGGGCCCGGCGCGCGATCGCGACGATCGAGGCGGGGTCGTCCTGCGCGCGCTCGATCCAGCGCTTCAGGTCGGCGGGACCGTCGATCAGGACGATCTCCCGGTCCGGCTCGAAGTAGTCGAGGATCTCCAGGCCCTCGGCCAGGAAGAGCTGGGCCGAGCCCATCAGGGCGACCTCGAAGGTCCGCGGCCCGGGGGTCGAGGGGCTCAGGCTGAAGCGGGCGTTGGCGATGCTGAGGTCGCGGCCGATGTTGAGGGTGAACAGCGCCCGCGCCGCGGTGTCGGCGAACATGTCGGGCGTCATGCGCTCGTTGCGCGCGAACGGGATGTCCCGCGGCCACTCCGCCCCGCAGACGTAGGTGCGGCACTTGCGCAGGACGCCCGTGCTCTCGCGCAGGAAGTCGATCCGGTTGCCGTAGGCGTAGCCGCAGAAGAAGACCGTCAGGTCCCGCGGCTCGGCCGGGTCGATCGGGCGGAAATGCGTGTCGAGGCAGCCCGCCAGGGGGAGGTGCACGGCGGGCGTGTCGCCGTAATGGGCGGTCGACCAGCGGTCCGTGTTGAAGACGAGGTCGGCGATGCCGCGCAGGCGGAAGGAGTAGTCGAACTCGTAGGGGTCGTCGTGGACCCAGAAGGCCAGGGCCGCCCCGGCGCCGTCGGCGATGCGGCGCAGGGCCGTGAGGTTGCTGGCATCGACCGCGACCCCGCCCACCGCGACGACGACGTCGACCGGGCCGATCCCCGGCGACGCGATCAGGGCGCCGTAGCCGACCTCCCGCACCGCGACCTGCGGCCCGAGATCGCGCAACCCCCGCGCGATGTAGCGGCGGATGGCCGTGTTGCTGTTGAGCCTGTCCTCGACGGTGCCGGTGACGAGGACGGATAGCGGTCTCTCGGCCATGATCGCCATTGCTCCTGAGGGATGGGGTTTTTTTCCGCGCCGCGCCCACCGCGTCGCCGCGACCGGTGCGTCGCCGCGACCGGTGCGTCACCGCGACCGGTGCGTCGCCGCGCGGGCCGGTGCCGGAGGGGTCCCGCGGTGGTCTGCCGGGGTCAGGCCGCGCGCCGGTGCGCGCCGGCCCCGGGCCGGATTGCGGCCCGGAACACCCGCTCCCAGGCGGCTTCGTCGCCGAGGACGTCGGCGGCGCCGCCGGGCCCCTCGCCGCCGATCAGGTGCAGGTTGAAGGGGTGGCCGTCCGCGAGGGCGACGCGGTCCGGCCGCGCCACGAAATGCACCTCGGCCGCCTCCCCGAAGGTGACCCGGGCCGCCTCGACCAGGGCCGCCATGGCGCCCGCGGTGAAGCGGAAATCCATCGGCGGCGACACCCGCGTGACCTCGTCGAGGTTGCTCTGCGTGTTCGAGACGAAGAGGAGGCAGCGGCGATAGCCCCGCAGCGCCTCGACCTTCGCCAGGAGGTGGGCGAACTTCGCCTTCGTGCGGGCGAAGGTGGCGTCGAGCGCGACGGCGCCGTCCTGCGTGAACTCGTGCCAGAAGTGGAGGTTGTGCGCCGGCCAGTAGAAGTTCGGATGGACCACGATCTCGTCGGGCGCCTCCGGGAACCGGCCTCCGGCAGCCATCCAGCCGGCGAAGCTCCGGGGCGGCATGATCAGCCAGTCGAACGGGGCCGAGGACGCGACCAGGCGCTCCCCGGTCAGGTGCGACAAGAGGTCGACCTGCTTGTTGATCTGCCACGCTGTCTGGCAGGAGACGCCCAGGCTGACCACGGCCGTCTCTGTCCCGAATGCCGACATGCAAGATCCTCGCAAGATCCTCGGAAAACTGATCGAAGAGACCCGCGGCAGAACCGCGGGAAACCTTCGCGTGCGGAACGGCTCAGCGCGCGGGTGCTCGGCCGATGCGACGAAGACTTGGGCGGCCGGAGGTGGGGGGACGAATCAACCGCCGACAGCCATTATGGTTGCGTAAGTATTAAATGCAACCGATGGATGTAGCAATGGCCTCGATCGATCCGCTGATTGCGGTCGGCGTGCTGGCGGCGACGGCCGTCACGGACGCCGCCTACGTGTTCTTCAACGCCGCCGTGGCCGCCCGCCGGCGGGTGCCGGCGGCGAACTGGAGCGCGGTCTGGTACCTGCTCTCGGCCTTCGCGGTGATCAGCTACACCGAGAACCCCGCCTACGTCGCGTTCGCGGCGGCCGGCTCGTGGCTCGGCGCCTACGCGTCGGTGACGTGGCTGGTGCGCCCGGCCAAGCCGCGACCATGAGTCGCTGGCTCGACGTCGCCTGCACGCCGGGGTTGAACTCGGGCGCGGGCCGCGCCCGACCCGCGCGGCCCCGGCGGGACGGGATGCGGCACCACCCCGCCAGGATGGCGCTGGCCAGGACAGGCATGGCTCTCTCCCTCGTCACCCGGCCGGCGCGCGCCCCGCCGCCGCGGGCCCGCCCGCTCCCGGCGCCCCGCGGCGGGGGGCCCGGGCTCCTCGGCGCG
>NZ_QOWC01000143.1 GCF_003574465.1 Methylobacterium crusticola | reverse complement strand
CTCGCGGCCGCCCTCGCGGCCCTCGGCGGTGCGCCCGACGCGCTCGCGGCCCTCGGGCGGCAGGCGGCCGGCCTCTGCGACGGGCGCGGTGCCGAGCGGGTGGCCGAGGCCATCGAGGCCCTCCGGCCCGTCCCGGCCCCCGGCCCGGTCGGGCGCCTGTCCCTGCGCCCCGCCGGGCCGGCGGATGCCCGGATGCTCTGGGTCTGGCGCAACGACCCCCTGACCCGGGCCATGTCCCGCAGCAGCGACGCCGTGGCCTGGGAGGGCCACGGCGCCTGGCTGCGGACCCGCCTCGCCGAGCCCGGCCGCACGCGCCTGCTCGTCGCCGAGGCCGACGGGGAGCCGGCCGGCTCGCTCCGCCTCGACCGCCTGCCCGACGGGGTCGCCGCCGAGGTCTCGCTCACCGTCTCGCCGCTCCTGCGCGGCCGCGGCCTCGGCGCCCGCCTGCTCGCCGCGCTCTGCGGCCACGCCGCCGACACCGGCTTCTGCCGCCGCCTCGCCGCCGCCGTGCGGGCCGACAACGCCGCCTCGCGGACGGTCTTCGAGCGCGCCGGCTTCCGCCTCGTCCAGGCCGGGACGCCGTGGCTGCGCTACGAGCGCAGCCTCGCGGACGGGTAGGCGCCGGCGCGCCGGCCCGCCGGGGCTCCGCCCCTTGACGCCCCGCCTCCGCCGGGCTTTGTCCGCCCCATGGCTCCGACCCTGACGTTCGCCGGCCGCCCGATCGGGCCCGAGCATCCGCCCTTCGTGATCGCCGAGCTCTCGGGCAACCACAACGGCGACATCGGCCGGGCGCTCGCCCTCATCGACGCGGCCGCCGCGACCGGGGCCGACGCGATCAAGATCCAGACCTACACGCCCGACACCATCACGCTGAAATCGGACCGGCCGGAATACCGCATCGCCGACGGCCCCTGGGCCGGGCGCACCCTGCACGACCTCTACGCCGAGGCGCACACGCCCTACGCCTGGCACGAGCGCCTCTTCGCCCGGGCCGCCGAGCACGGCGTGCCGCTGTTCTCCTCGCCCTTCGACGACACCGCCGTCGAGCTCCTGAGCGGGCTCGGCTGCCCGGCCTACAAGATCGCCTCGTTCGAGATCGTGGACCTGCCGCTGATCGCCCGCGCGGCCCGGGAGGGCAAGCCGCTGATCATCTCGACCGGCATGGCCAACCTCGGCGAGATCGCGCAGGCGGTCGACACGGCCCACCGGCACGGCGCCGGCGGCGTCGCCCTCCTGCACTGCATCTCGGCCTACCCGGCCCCGATCCAGGACGCCAACGTGCGCACCGTGCCGCATCTCGGCCAGGCCTTCGGGGTGGTGTCGGGCCTCTCCGACCACATGCCCGGCACCGCGGCCTCCGTCGCCGCCGTCGTGCTCGGGGGCGCCATCGTCGAGAAGCACATGACGCTCGCGCGCTCCGACGGCGGGCCCGACGCCGCCTTCTCGCTGGAGCCGGACGAGTTCGCGGCCCTGGTGCGCGACTGCAAGGCGGCCTGGGCCGCCCTCGGCCGCGTCGGCTACGAGGTGCTGGGCTCGGAGGCCGGCAACCTCGCGTTCCGGCGCTCCCTCGTGGCGGTGCGGCCGATCCCGGAGGGCGCCGTGCTCACGGCCGCGAGCGTGCGCTCGATCCGGCCCGGCCACGGGCTGGCGCCAAAGTACCTGCCGGCGGTGCTCGGCCGGCGCGCCGCCCGGGCGATCGCGGCGGGGGAGCCCCTGGCCTGGGACATGCTGGCGTAGGGCGCTCCCCGCCGCGTCGGACACCGGTCCGGCGCCGCGGCGAAGCGTTGGACACGCCGCCGAATGATGCTTAGACCCGCGCCGCGCCGGGCCGCGTTCCCGGACCGTCCCGTCCCGATCCCGAGAGGAAACCCGCCGCGATGAGCCAGCCCGGAGCGGACAAGCTGCCGAACGCCCACGTGCGGGCCGAGGTGCTGGTGCAGGCCCTGCCGCACATGCAGCGCTACGACCAGGAGATCGTGGTCATCAAGTACGGCGGCCACGCCATGGGCGACCGCGCCGCCGCGGAGGACTTCGCCGAGGACATCGTGCTCCTGGAGCAGTCCGGCCTGAAGCCCGTGGTGGTGCACGGCGGCGGGCCGCAGATCGGCCGGATGCTCGACCGGCTCGGCATCAAGTCCGAGTTCCGCGAGGGCCTGCGGGTCACCGACGAGGCCACCGTGGAGGTGGTCGAGATGGTGCTGGCCGGCTCGATCAACAAGCAGATCGTGGGCTGGATCGCGGCCGAGGGCGGGCGGGCCATCGGCCTGTGCGGCAAGGACGGCACCATGGTGCGGGCGCGCCGCGCCACCCGCACGGTGGTCGATCCCGACTCGCACATCGAGCGCCACGTCGACCTCGGCCTCGTGGGCGAGCCCGAGCACGTCGACCGCACGGTCCTCGACGCGGTGCTGAAGGCCGAGCTGATCCCGGTCCTCGCCCCGGTGGCGGTGGGCGCCGAGGGCCAGACCTACAACGTCAACGCCGACACCTTCGCGGGGGCGATCGCCGGCGCCATGCGGGCCAAGCGCCTCCTCCTCCTCACGGACGTGCCGGGGGTGCTCGACAAGAACAAGAACCTGATCCAGGAGCTCTCGGTGGAGGATTGCCGCCGGCTCATCGCCGACGGGACCATCACGGCCGGCATGATCCCGAAGATCGAGACCTGCATCTACGCCATCGAGCAGGGCGTCGAGGCGGTGGTGATCCTCGACGGCAAGGTGCCGCACTCGGTGCTGCTGGAGCTGTTCACCGATTACGGCGCCGGGACCCTGATCCGCCGCGACCGGCGGGCCTGAAGCCGGCGACGCCGGGCGCGGGCGCGCCTCCGGCGGCCCGCGGCCCTCGGGCGCCCGGGCCCGGCTTCCCTTCCGGCCGCGCTCGCCTATTGTGGTCGCCCGGGGGCCGCGGGGCCCCCATCGTCGTCGGAACGTCCCTTGCTCCTGCCAGGCGAGAGCCACCTCACGGCCCCGGAGGCCCGCGGTTTCTCCGGGATCGACACCTGGGTGTTCGACCTCGACAACACGCTCTATCCGCACGACGCCCGCGTCTGGCCGCAGGTCGACGAGCGGATCACCCTCTACGTCATGAACCTGTTCGGGCTCGACGGGCTCTCGGCCCGCGCGCTCCAGAAATACTTCTACCACCGCTACGGCACGACGCTGCGGGCGCTGATGGCCGAGTGGCAGATCGACCCCTACGAGTTCCTCGACTTCGCGCACGACATCGACCATTCCGGCATCGCCCTCGACCCGGGCCTCGGCGGGGCGATCGAGGGCCTGCCCGGCCGCAAGCTGATCCTCACCAACGGCTCGCGCCGTCACGCCGAGAGCGTGGCGCGCAAGCTCGGGATCCTCGACCATTTCGAGGACGTGTTCGACATCGCGGCCGCCGACTTCGTGCCCAAGCCCGAGCGCTCGGCCTACGAGAAGTTCCTCGACCGCCACGGCGTCGACCCGACCCGCTCGGCCCTGTTCGAGGACATCGCCAAGAACCTCGTGGTGCCCCACGACCTCGGCATGGAGACCGTCCTGGTGGTGCCCCGCACCGTCGACCCGTTCCGGGACGCGTTCGAGCAGGAGGCGGTGCGCGCCCCCCACATCGACCACATCACCAACGACCTCGCGGGCTTCCTGACCGAGCGGGTCGCCCCCGCGGTGGCGGCGTGAGCCCCGAGGACGATCCCGTCGAGCGCTGGGGCCGGCGCATCGGCCGCGGCCTCGGGCTCGCCGCCGTGGTGGTGCTGGCCTACCTCCTCGGCCAGCAGCTCCGCCTGTGGTGAGACCCGCGATGGCGACGTCCCGGACCGACTGGAGCGGCCTCGCCGCCCCCGACCTCGCGGCCTTCGAGGAACTGGCCGAGGCCGCCTTCGCGCGCCTGCCGGAGGCGTTCCGGGCCCTGTGCGAGGGCGTGGTGATCCGGGTCGAGGATTTTCCCGACGACGAGACCCTCGACGAGATGGGCTGCGAGAGCGAGTTCGACCTGCTCGGCCTGTTCCGGGGGACCGGGCTGGCGCAGGGCGGCGGGGCGGTCGGCCTCGCCACCGGCCAGCTCCCCAACATGGTCTGGCTCTACCGGCGCCCCCTCCTCGACTACTGGGCCGAGCACGACGAGACGCTCGGCCACCTCGTCACCCACGTGCTGGTGCACGAGATCGGCCACCATGTCGGCCTGTCGGACGCCGACATGGCGGCCATCGAGGCCGCCGCGGAGGCGTAGGCCCCGCCGCCGACGCGCAGGCCTGAAACCCCGGCGCCTCCCGACGCGGCCCCCGCGGCCGCCGCGGCGCCTCCAGCCGCCGCCGCCCGGCCAGGTGAGGTCGTGCAATCGTGCGGGCTTGTTCCCGGGCCCACTGAGCAATAAAAGCTCAGATCAGTTGGACCATACAGATCTACTGATCAAAAAACGCTCCCCACTGCTGCGTTGCCTGCACTGAACGGATGCTCTATCGTCGTCATGTTGCTTTTGGCCTGCGGCATCTGGGGGAGCGCGGCGTGAGTGCAAGGATCGAGCTGAACCGCGTCCGCATCCACACCGGCAGCCCGGACAGCACGGGCTGCCTCGCGTTCGTGGACGGGGACCTGATCGGGGTCCTGACCTACCTCGAGCCGGATCTCCACGAGGAGGCGGGCCTCGCGCGCCACTGGTTCCTGGAGGTCGGCTTCGGGCGGGTCGGCCGCGGCCCCAAGCCCCCGGCATTCTCGACGCTCGACGACGCCCGCACCTGGCTCGCGGGGCATTTCGAGGCGCCCGGCCCGGTGTTGGGCGCCGGGTGACGGGGCCGCGGCGGACCCGTCAGGGGGCCTGCCCCGTCGGCAGCGCGCTCGCCTTGGGGCGGCTGGTGCGGAACTGGCCCCGCTCGGTCGCGATGAAGACCAGGACCACGATCGTGACGCTGGTGAACCACCAGATCGCCGTGGTGCCGAGGCCGAGGCAGGCCGACGCGAAGGCGGTGGCGGCGGTCGCCATGGCGCCCGGGGTGAGCACCGGGTGGTCGCGGCCCGACTGGCGGATGGCGCTCCAGAGCACGTAGGCCGCCGCGAGGGCCCCGACGACGCCGAGCTCGTACCAGATCTCGAACAGCAGCGAGGACGGGGCGTTGGCCGGCAGCAGGCCCACCATCTTGCCGCGCAGCGCCGTCTCGAACCCGTGGCCGGTGATCAGCCGCAGGGGCTCGGCCGTCACCACCCGCTGCCAGGTCCGCAGGGCGAGCACGCCGGGATGGAGCGGGCCGAGCAGCGGGGTCAGGACCGGGCGCAGCACGAAGGGCAGCAGCGGCGCCAGGGCGACGAGGCCGGCCGCGATCCCGGCCGTCAGCCGCACCCCGGCCGCCGGGCGCCAGGCCGAGGCCGCGAAGGCCGCGGCCCCGACCGCCAGCGCCATCAGGGGGACGGGTCCCGGCGCCAGCACGAGGGCGAGCGCCACCATGACGGCGAGCCCGAGCGCCTCGACGTCGCGCCGGCGCGAGCGCAGCCAGGCGACCGCGGGCCAGAGCAGCAGCGCGAGCAGCATCGCCCCCCGCTCGAGGGCGCTGTCGTCCTCGAAGCCGCCCCGCAGGGACGCCCCGCTGAACAGCCCGAGCATCACCGCCGCCAGCGCCGCCACGCCGACGCCGACCGGGAGCAGGTAGAGGTTGGCCGACCGCATCCGGTCGGGGAGCGCGAGGGTGCCGGCGATCGTCAGGGCGACCGCGGCCGCGACGTTGAGCAGGCGCTCGGTCGCCGGGCCGGGAAACGGCGTCCAGATCAGCGAGAGGGCGCACCAGCCGATCAGCAGCGCGCCCGCGAGCGTCGCCCGCGAGCCCCCGATCCGCGCGGCGCCCGACGCCAGGGGGCGCTGGGCCCCGTCGAGGGCCGAGGCCAGAATCAGCAGCACGATGGCGATCGGCGTCAGGATGACCACGGCGCGGCGCGACAGCAGGGCGGAGGCCGGCACCGCCACCATCAGGCCGAAGAAGCCGAGACGGCGCAGCAGCGCGGCCGCGTCGACCGCGGGATCGGTGGAGGGCGACGTCGCGCGCGGCATGGTGCGACAACCTGGCTGCCAGCGCGTCGGCCGGGCGCCGGCGCTGGTCTCCCCTCCTAGTCGAGGGGGGGCACCAGGGCTGTAGATGCGCGGCAACACTGGGGGGCGGGCGGACCGCCCGGTCAGCCGGCGAGCGCCGCCGCGACGTCCGCCGCCGTCACGGCCTCGACGGGCTTGGCGACCTTGCAGGCGCGGGTGCGGGCCCCCGGCGCCATCACGAGGATGACCGTCTCGGTGCCGGGGCAGGCCGGGTCGGGGCAGACGATCTCGCTGACGGTCAGGGTCACCGCCGGGCCGAACCCGCCCGCCTCCCGGGCGAGGGCCGCGACCCGCTCGCGGTCGGCGCGCCGCGCCCGCGCGGCCGCGGGCTCGGACCGGCGGAAGGCGCCGAGGAGGCCCATCGCCTCAGCGCGGCAGGGTGAGGAGGCCGGCCTCGCCGTCGGCGCAGCCGAAGGCGAGGCGCTCGCCCGCCGGGTCCCAGGCCAGCGCCGTGACGCCGCTGTCGCGGATGGCGGGCCGCACCAGGAGCTCGGTGGCGTCGGTGAGGCGGATCAGGAGCACGCAGCCGTCCTCGTAGCCCGCCGCCAGCACCGGCACGCGGGGATGGAAGGCGACCCGGGACGCCCGCGCCGGGCGCACCCCGCATTCCCGCGGCTGCTTGCCGGTGGGGCCCTCCTTCGAGTCGAAGGGCCAGACGATCACCGCCTCGGCGCCGCTGGTCGCGAGCCAGTGCCCGTCCGCCGACCAGGCGAAGGAGCGCACCTTGGCGGGGTAGCCCGTCATCCGCATGTGGCCGCGGTCGGGCTGGAGGCGCCAGCCGTGCAGGGCGTTCTCCTGCATGGTGCTGATCACGAAGCGGCCGTCCGGCGAGAACGTCACGTCGATGTGCGAGCCCTTCCAGGTCAGGGCCTCCGGCGTCGCGTCGAGGTTCGGGTACCAGAGCGTGGCGCCGTTGTAGTGCGAGACCGCCAGCCGGTAGCCCTTGGGCGCGAAGGCGAGGCCCCGGGCGGTCGAGGGCGCCTCGAAGACGCGCTCGCGGCCCTTGGCGTCCCGCGCGGTCACCCGCCTACCGGCCCCGAAGGCCACGGCCCCGTCCGGATGCAGCGCCAGCGCGTCGATCCAGGCGCCGTTCGGTGCGCCGGCGAGGGTCTCGGTCGTGCCGTCGGCCCGCGTCGCCGCGATGCGGCCGTCGTCGCCCCCGGTCACGACCCGCCGCCCGTCGCCGGCCGTCACCAGGATGCCGCCCTCCGGGTGGGCCGCGACCCGGGTGGCGGCGCCGTCCCCGGCCACCAGCAGCACCGTCCCGTCGCCGAGGGCGAGCCCCAGCGTCCCGCCGAGCCAGTGGGCGCCGGTGACGTGCGCCCCGGCGGCGATCCCGGCGACCGCATGGGTGAGGGAGGGGGCGGCGCTGGCGCTCATCGGCGTGACCTTCCGGCGTCTCGTCGGCGTGCGGGCCTCGGGCCCGGAGACCCGGCCCCTCTCACATGGGCCGGCGCCGCGCAAGGGCGAGCGGCCCCCGCGCCGGTTCCCCGGCCCGTTAACCGCCCTGCCCGCAGGGTTAAGGCTTCGCTTACCAAGCCCGGCCATTTCGAGTCATCGGCCGCGAACGCGGCCGCGGTCCGGGCGGTTTCCCGATCGACCCGGCGGCGCGCGGCCCCGGCGCCTGGAGCGAGTTGCGTCATGATCCAGTTTGCCTGCGCGGTGACGATGCCGCAGGGCGCCCTCCCCGGCGGCGCCTGCGCGACGGTCCTGGTGGTCGAGGACGAGGCGATGGTCTGCGAGATCGCCGCCGAGGCCCTGGCGGAGGAAGGCTACCGGGTGCTCACCGCCGCCGACGCCGAGGAGGCCGGCCGCATCCTGAGGCGCGAGCGGGTCGACATGCTGTTCACCGACATCGATCTCGCCCGCAACACCAACGGCGTGGCCCTCGCCCGCGACGCCCGGCGGCACTCCCCGCGCCTGCCGGTTGTCTATACGTCGGGCGGGCGTCATAGCCTGCGCGAGGGCGAGGCGGTGGCCGGCTCGGTCTTCGTCCCGAAACCCTACCGCCCGAGCCAGATCGTGGCCCTCGCCAACCGCATCCTCGGGCACTGAGCCCCCCGTCACCCACCCGGAGCCCGACACCGATGCGCGCGATCCTCATCCTGGCCGGGCTCCTCGCCTGGTCCGCCCTTCCCGCGGCCGCGGCCGAGGAGCCGGCCGCGGCCTGCGACGTCGTCGGCCTGCGGCTGGAGGACGCCATCGCGAAGAAGCCCGAGCTGCAGCAGCCCGCCAACGCGCAGACCGTGCGCGACCTGCGCACCCTGCGGGACGCCGCCGTGGTGCTCGACGCCTACAAGCACCCGGCGGCCTGCGCCCAGGTGGTGGCGATCCTGCGCGGGCTCGTCGCCGATCCCCAGCGGACGATCGAGCAGGGCGGCGACACCGACGAGGAGAAGGCGGAGGCGGTCGAGGAATCCCGCGCCCCGAAGGCTCCTGAGCCGCGCAGGCCCGAGCCCAGGAAGCCGTGAGGCCCGGGTCCCCGGGCCCGCGGGGGCCTCTGCCCGGCAGCCGGCCGCCGCGGCGGCAGGCGCCCGCAAGCTGAACCGCGGCGGCCTCCCGCCCGTTGTCGTGCCGGCCGCCCGGTCGGGGCCGGCGCTCCGGAGATCGGTCGAACGATGGCGACGAGCCCTGCCCGCACGGTCGCGGACATTCCCCACGCGGCGGTCCAGCTCCCCGCCGTCGAGGTCGACAGCTACAATGCCGAGCTGCGCGACGGCGACGAGGACGGCTTCATCGGCGACCGCGTGAGCAAGCGCGCCTTCCGGGACCTGATCGAGGATTGGCGCGAGCGCCTGCGCCAGCTCGGCGAGGACCCGCTGGGCGCGACCCCGAGCCAGGACTTCACGAAGAAGAAGCTCGACCGGCTCCTGCTCGAGGGGACGCCCGAGGCCGCCGGGGTGATCCAGGGCGCGATCGAGGATTTCTCGCAGGAGCTCGCCACCGTGGTGCGGCGCTTCCTGCGCCACAAGGGCTGGCGCGACACCGCGCGCATCGTGGTCGGCGGCGGCCTGAGCGGCAGCCGCGTCGGCCGCCTCGTCATCGGGCGCGCCACCGTCATCCTGAAGGCCTCCGGCACCGACCTGTCCCTGGTGCCGATCCGCCACCACCCGGACGAGGGCGGCCTCATCGGCGCCGTCCACCTCGCCCCCGCCTGGATCTTCTCCGGCCACGACAGCCTGCTCGCCGTCGATATCGGGGGCACCAACATCCGGGCCGGCGTGGTGGCGACGAACCTGCGCAAGGCGCCCGATTTGTCGCGCGCCGCGGTCCGGCGCGTCGAGCTCTGGCGCCACCGCGGCGAGGAGCCGGGCCCGAGCCGCGACGCGGCGGTCGAGCGCCTGGCTGCCATGCTGTCCGGTCTCGTGGAGCGCGCCCGCCGGGACGGGCTCGCCCTCGCCCCCTTCATCGGCGTCGGCTGCCCCGGCGTGATCGAGGGGGACGGCCGCATCAGCCGCGGCGGCCAGAACCTGCCGGGCAACTGGGAGAGCAGCCGCTTCAACCTGCCGCGGGCCCTGCGCGAGGCGATCCCGACGATCGACGGCCACCCGACCATGATCGTGATGCACAACGACGCCGTGGTGCAGGGCCTGAGCGAGGTGCCGTTCATGCGCGACGTGCCCCGCTGGGGCGTGCTCACCATCGGGACCGGGCTCGGCAACGCCCGCTTCAGCAACCGGGCGGCGGAGGCCCGGGACGAGGCCTGAGCCGGCGGCCCCGGCACGCCGGAATAACAGTCTGGAATCACTCTGAATTTCTGCGCGAGGCTTGATCCCGCGACGGCATCTCGGTTAGTCCGTCCCGGCCGGCGGGACGGGACGGATCGTCGAGGGCTGGCACCGCCCAACGAACGGGAGCGGATCGGGATCATCCGGAAGAGGTGCCGCACGGCCCGCCCCCCGGGGCGGGCGCGCACGGCGCCGCGGACCCGTTATCCCGACTTCCAGGCCCCCGACCCCGTCGCCGCGAGAGGAGTCCGAGACGTGCTGACGCAAGGTTTGCCCTGGTTCCGGTCCCGCATCGGGCATCTCGCGCTCGACCTCGCCTTCTGCCTCTGCCTCTCGCTGGTGCTCCTCGCCACCGCGGTGGCGCAGGCCGCCGAGGGACCGATGCGCATCGAGCTGAACAAGCTCGAGACCGCGGGCGAGACCTGCAAGGCGATCCTCATGGTCGAGAACGGCAAGGGCGGGCCGATCAGGTCGCTCAAGCTCGACCTCTTCACCTTCGACCAGGACGGCGTCGCCCAGAAGCGCAGCCTCGTCGAGCTCGGGCCGGTGCCGGCCCGCAAGACGGCCCTGCGCCAGTTCGAGATCGCGCCGACGCCCTGCGCGCAGGTCGGCCGCATCCTCCTGAACGACGTGGCGGCCTGCGAGGGCCAGGACCTGACCCGCGAGACCTGCCTCGACCGCATCGAGCCCGCCTCCGCCAAGGGCGCCGCGCCGTTCGTGCGCTAGTTCCGACCGATCCCGCGTCCGCCCCACCCCGTTCCCGGAGACCGCCAGATGGACCCGACAACCGCGCCGGCCGCGGCCGCAGGACACGACTTCTCGTTCGTCGGCCTGTTCCTCCAGGCCGATCCGATCGTGAAGGGGGTGATGATCCTCCTGATCCTCGCCTCCGTCGCCTGCTGGACCGTGATCGTCGAGAAGCTGATCCGCCTCGCCGGCGCGCGCCGGCAGGCGAGGCTGTTCGCCGGCGTGGTCGCCAAGGGCGGCATGCCGGAGGGGGGCCGCGGCATCGCCGCCCGGGTGATCGCCGCCGCGCAGGAGGCCTGGCGCGACCAGGACCCGACCGAGAGCCGGGCGGAGCGCCGCGAGCGCATCGAGCGCGCCATGCGGAACGCGCTCACCCTCGACCTGAAGCGGCTCCAGGTCGGCCTGCCGCTCCTCGCCAGCGCCGGCTCCGCGGCCCCGTTCATCGGCCTGTTCGGCACGGTCTGGGGCATCATGAACTCGTTCTCGTCCATCGCGAAGAGCCAGGACACCAGCCTCGCCGTGGTGGCGCCCGGCATCGCCGAGGCGCTGTTCGCCACCGCCATCGGCCTCGTGGTGGCGATCCCGGCGGTGCTCGCCTACAACAAGTTCTCGAGCGACCTCGCCAAGGTGCAGTCGGCCTTCGTCGCCGGCATCGCCACCCTGGGCAACCGGCTCGCCCGCGACCGCGGCCACCAGGCCCGCAGCGCCGCGGCCGAGTAGGGCCGCCTTCACCCTCACCGCCACGCTCGAGTGCGCCTGCGCCCGCCCCGGACAGCCGGGCGGGCCCGGCCGGAGGCCGCCAGATGGGTATGGGATCGTTCCAGGCGGGCGCCGCCGACGAGGACGGGTTCGACGCCGCGCCGATGTCCGAGATCAACGTCACGCCGATGGTCGACGTGATGCTGGTGCTGCTGATCATCTTCATGGTCGCGGCGCCCCTGATGACGGTCGGCGTGCCGGTGCAGCTGCCGAAGACCGCGGCCGCCAAGACCTCCGAGTCGAAGAAGCCCGTGGTGGTCTCGGTCGACAAGGAGGGCCAGGCCTTCCTCGCCAAGGACCCCCTGCCCGCCGGCGAGGCGCTGCCCCGGCTCAAGGCGCTGGCGGCCCAGGATCCGGGCCAGACCGTGCTCGTGCGCGGCGACAAGGACGTGCCCTACGGCAAGGTCATGGAGGTCATGGGCCTCGTCGGGCAGGCCGGCTTCGCCAAGGTCTCGCTCATCGCCAGCGCCCCGTCCGGCGGGGCCGGCGGCGCGCCCGCGCCCGCCGCCCCGGCCGCGCCCGCACCCGCGCAGTAGGCCCATGAGCTCGCACGCCACCACGAACCCGGACCTCGCGACGAACCCGGACGTCGCGGCCGGGGCGCCGGCGCCGCGCAACCCGGGCCCGGGCCTCGGCCTCGCCTTCCTGGCGGCCCTCCTGCTGCACGCGGGCGCCCTCGGCGCGCTGACGCTCTGGCGCGCCGCCCCGCCGCCGCCGCCGGGCGAGAACGAGATCGCCATCGACCTCGCCCCGGACCTCGCCGCGATCGACGTGCCGAACGAGGCCCGGGACCCCGACGCCGCTCCCCCGCCCGCCGACGTGGTCGAGGCCAAGGAGCAGCCGGTCGTCGAGCCGCCCTCCGAGACGAGGCCCGTGGAGGCGCCGCCCGACACGCCCGAGACGAAGCCCGAGGAGAGCCCGGTCGAGCCCCAGAGGGCCGAGGCGGTGCCGGAGGAGAGACCGCCCGAGACCGTGACGGAGGCCGTGCAGGAGCCCGAGGAGCAGGTCGTCACCTCGACGAACGCCGAGGCCCCGGTGGCGCCGCCCCCGCCCGCCGTGGTGGCCCGTGCCGTGCCCGAGCCGAAGCCGGTGCCGAAGCCGCTGCCGCCCAGGCCCAAGCCCGTCGAGGCGCGCAAGCCGCCGCCCAAGCCGGTCCGCGAGGTGCGCCGCGAGGCGCCGCGCCCGAAGGCGGCGCAGCGCTCCGTCGAGCCCGCCCGCGAGCGCCGCACCACCTCCTACGCGTCGCGCCAGAGCGAGGGCGGCTCCGCCGCCGCCGCCTCGAACCCCAACGCCGCCCGGGCCTGGGGCGTGATGATCTCGAGCGCGATCCGGGCCCGGGCCCGGCATCCCGCCGGCGCAAGCGGCACCGTGACGATCCGCTTCACGGTGGCGCGCTCGGGCCGCGTCCTCGCCGCCGCGCTCGCCGGCAGCAGCGGCAACGGCGGCCTCGACGCCGCCGCCCTGGCGGCGGCCGCCCCCGGCAGCAGCCTGCCGCCGGCCCCCGAGGGCGTGACCCAGGCGCAGCAGAGCTTCTCGGTGCCGCTGCGCTTCCAGTGACGGCGAGGGGCGGCGATCCATCCGCCCGCGCGGGCGGGCGCGGGGCCGGCGCGGGGGCGTGACAAATCCGGCTCCCGCGCCAGATCAGCCCCGCCACCGTGGCGCCGACGGCGCGCCGGCGGCGCGCGCCAGGGAGGCCGGCTGCGGGCCCATGACGGTCTACTTCACCAGCGACACGCATTTTGGCGACCCGCGGGTGCTGCGCATCGACCGGCGGCCCTTCGCGAACCTGGCCGAGCACGACGCCGCCCTGGTGGCGCGCTGGAACGAGACCGTGGCGGCCGGCGACACGGTCTGGCACCTCGGGGACTTCGCGCTCGGGCCGCCGCCCGAGCGGGTCGCGGCGCTGCTCGCCGCCCTCAACGGGGACAAGCACCTCATCGTCGGCAACAACGACGGGCCCGCGACCCTCGCGGCGCCGGGCTGGCTCAGCGTCGCCCACTACGCCGAGATCGACGTCGACGGGCGGCATCTCGTGCTCTGCCACTACGCCTTCCGGACCTGGAACCGGATGGGGCGCGGCGTCGTGAACCTGCACGGCCACTCGCACGGCAAGCTGAAGCCCGCCACCCGGCAGTACGACGTCGGCGTCGATGCCTGGGACTTCCGGCCCGTGACCCTCGACACCATCGCGGGACGCCGCCGCGGCCGCGCCATCGTCTCCTGACGTCGATCTTGGCCGTTCGGGACGGAACCCCCGGCCGGGGCGCGACGTTCCTCGCCTACACGGTCGGACGGCGCGGCAAGCCTCAGGCATCGAGGCAAAACGCCGCACCAGGCCCTCCCCCACGAGCGTTCAGAGTTCACGCGATGACGACAGCGCGACGTACCCCCTTGGCCCGCCCGCTGGCGGCGGTCCTTCTGCTGCTGGCGGCGGGACCGGCCCTCGCCCAGCCGGCCTGCATCGGCGCCCGCCGCAAGGTCGACGAGGCCGCGGCCTTCCGCTTCCAGGCCCGCCAGGATGCCCGCCTGGGCGACCGCGACCGGGTCTGCGACAACCTCGGCGATGCCGAGGACCGCTACGACGAGGCCCGCGACCGCCTCGACGCGTGCGGCCTCACCGTCGCGTCCATCGACCTCGAGAGCGCCCTGCGCTCGGTGCGCCAGGAGAAGCGCGTCTTCCGCTGCGACTGAGCGTGTGCCCCAGCGCACACCGCCCCGCTGCCGAATCCCCCATTCCTGCCCTCGCGGCGCCGCTTCGAGAGCCGCCCGCACGAGACACCGGACCGCCCGCCATGATCGACGCTGCCAAGACCCAGACGCAAGCCCGGCTCGCCGCTCCCGCCGCGGGGGCGCACTCCTTCAAGGCGGCCCTGTGCGGCTTCCTCGGCTCGACCGCCGCGACGACCGTGGTGATGTTCCTGCTCAGCTCGGTCTGAAGGCCGCGCCCGCGCGCCGGGCCGGCTCCGGTCCGGCGCGAGCGGGGCCGTCAGGGCGCGACCGACCAGAAGCGCCGGCGGGCAAACAGCATTTCGGGCTGGCCCACCTGAGGACCGGCCCCCGCCGCACCGGGCGCCGCGGCCTGCGCCGGGCAGACCGGGTCCGGGCGGCGCACGACCTGAACCACCGTCGGGTCCTGCCGCACCAGCCCCATCCTCACCTGGACGTCCGGATTGCGCACGGCGGCGATCGTCGCCACGGCGGCCATCAATGCGCCCGCGAGCGCGCCCAGGAGGAAGTTCAGCATCGTGGCCTGTCCTTGAGCCGACATCGTAGCGGATTGAGGGCAGGCCGGGCCCGGGTCGCCGCGCGCCCGATTTGACGGCGCGATCACAACCTGAGCTTAAGAGATGGGTGCGACACATCCTCTCCACGCGCCGCGCCGCGGCCGACCGGAGAGGCAGACACGATGAGCTACGCGGCGAACGCTTACGCGAAGGTCTCGCAGACGGCGTTGACGCCCCGCGAGGCCGAGGCCGCGGTGCTGATCAAGGCGGCCGCCCGCCTCCAGACGATCCAGGACAACTGGGACGCCCAGCAGCCCGCCCTCAACGAGGCCCTCGGCTTCAACCGCAAGGTCTGGACCCTCCTGTCGTCGTCGGCGACCGAGCCGGAGGCGCCGCTCCCGGCCGAGCTGAAGCAGTCGATGGCGCGCCTCGGCGCGTTCGTGTTCACCCGCACCGTCGACATGATGGTGGAGCCGCGGGCCGAGAAGCTGACCGCCCTGATCCGCATCAACCGCGAGCTCGCGAGCGGCCTGCGCGGGAACCCGTGAGGCCGCGCCTCCGGGGTGTTGCGGCAACGGCCGGGCTCGGCGGGCGGGCGCCCGACGGGCTTCGGGCGGCCGCAGGCGCGCGGGCGCCGCCTCAGGCCGTGCGCGCGACGGTGCTGCCGATCTGCGTCGCCTGCGCGGCCTGCGCCTCGCGGGCGTAGGTCCGCGCCCGCAGGGCGGCCTCCGTGGGCAGCTGGTCGACGACCGAGCCGTCGGGATCGACGACCTGGAACACCATCTGCTGCGTGTCGAGGTCGCGCCGGTAGAGCGCCTGGGGCTCGGATGCGGGCGTGTCCGGCGACGCGCCCGCGCCGTCGCGCCGGGCGTCGGGGCTGAGGTCGAGCGTGACCGCCGGGTCGAGCGACGTGTCCGCGGGCGGCGTCCGGGCCGGCGTCCTCGCGCCCGGCCCGTCGGGACCGATCACGGCCGGGGCGACCGCCGCGGCGAGGCTTCGGATCTCGAGCACGGCGACATCCCTCCTGATGAGCGACAGGCCCGCATCAGAGCCTGCCCGTGCCTACCCGAAGCTTAACGCCCGCTCCCCGACCGGAAACGCTCTGAAGGAAGCGTTGCCGCGACCGCACGCATTTGGGGACAACCCGGCGCCGGCATTCGGCCGCGCCTCAGAGCGCGATCTCGAGGCTCGCGGCGGTGCCCTGGGCCGCCGGCCCGTAGGCGATCTGCGCGCGCAGGTTCGTCGCCATGGCGCGCACGATGCGCGAGCCGAGGCCGGTGCCCCGCGGGGTGCCGCCGCCCTGCCAGCCGACGCCGTCATCCGCGACCGTCAGGCTGAGCGCCCCGCCCGCCTGCCGGGCCGTGATCCGGATCTCGCCGGTGACGCCCTCCGGGTAGGCGTACTTGTAGGCGTTGGTGACGAGCTCCGTGACGATCACCCCGAGGGAGACGGCCTTGTCGGTCGCGACCTCCACGGGGTCGGAATCGAGCCGGATGCGGTGGCGCCGGCCGCTGTCGTTCATCGCCGCGTCGAGGTCCTCGACCAGCGCCGCCAGGTAGGCGTCGAGCGCCACCACCCGGACGTCCTCCGAGGTGTAGAGGCGCCGGTGGATGCCCGCGATGGCGGTGATGCGCCCCTGCGTCTCCTCCAGGGCGGCGCGGGCGGCGGCGTCCGTCACCATGTTGGCCTGCATCCGCACCAGGGCGGCCACGAGGGCGAGGCTGTTGGCGACCCGGTGGTTGACCTCGCGCAGCAGCAGCTCGGCCCGGTCGCGGGCCGCGCGCACCTCCGCCTCCGCCCGCTCCTTCTCCCGGCGCAGGCGGTCCTGGAGCACCGCGGTCGCGACCGCCTCCGCGAGGAGCTCGCGGAACTGTCCCTGGAGGTCCTTCCAGACGTAGTCGACGGCGCCGGCCTTCAGGGCGGCGACCGCGACCCGGCTGTCCTCGGACCCGGTGACGTAGACCACGGGCGGCGGGTCCGGGAGGGCGCGGATGCGCGGGAGCACGTCGAGGCCGGTCTCGACCGGCATGTGGTGGTCGAGGGCGACCACGTCGAAGGATCCGGACGCGATCAGGGCGATGCCGGCGGCCCCGTCCTGCGCGTGCGAGACCACGTAGCCGCGGGCCGCGAGGGTGCGGGAGACCAGGCGGGCGAGGCCGGGATCGTCGTCGATGTAGAGGACGCGGACCGGCGGGGACGGCGTCACGGCGCGGCGCCCCGCCGCCTCGCCGGGCGGAGGGCCGCTCTGGCCTCGTGCGGGGCGGCGTCCGTGGTCACGCGGTCTCCGGAACCTGCATCACCGAGAAGAACAGGCCGAGCTGCCGGATCGCGTTGGCGAAGCCCTCGTAGTTCACCGGCTTGGTGATGTAGACGTTGCAGCCGAGGTCGTAGCAGCGCTGGATCTCGCGCTGGTCGTCCGTGGTGGTCAGGATCACGACCGGCGAGCGGCGCAGGTGCGGGTTCGACTTCACGATCTGCAGGATGTCGATGCCGGTCATGTCCGGCAGGTTGAGGTCGAGCAGGATCAGGAGCGGCCGGCCGGCATTGACCTCGCCGCTCCCGTCGGGCCCGAGCAGCATGGCGAGGGCCGAGGTGCCGTCCCGGAAGGCCTCGATGACGTTGTTGACGCCCGCGCGCCGGATGTTCCGCTCGATCAGGCGGGCGTGGCCCTCGTCGTCCTCGATCATCACGATGTGAACGGCCGGCACCGCGACACTCCTTGACGCTCGAGGTGGGGCGCGGAGGGCCGGGATCAGGCGGGCCGCAGCGGCAACGTCACGTGGAACGTCGTACCAGCCCCGACGACCGAGGCAAGCTCAATTCGCCCGCCGAGCGCCCGCACCAGGGTGCGCACGTGGGCGAGCCCGATGCCCTCCCCCGGCCGGTCCTGGAGGCCGGCGCGGCGGAACAGCTCGAACACCCGGGCGTGGTCGCGGGCCTCGATGCCGCGGCCGTTGTCGGCCACCGCGAACACCGCCTGGCCGTCCACCACCGCGGCGCTGACCGCGATGCGGCCCGCGCGCCCCCGGTCGAGGTACTTGATGGCGTTGTCGATCAGGTTGCCGAAGATCTGCTCCACCGCCAGCCTGTCCGCCACGATCCCGGGCAGCGGCGCGACCGTGATCCCGGCCCCGGCCACGTCGGCCTGGTGGCGCTGCGCGTCCGCCAGGCCCCGCACCAGCGCGGTCATCTCCAGCGGCTCGGGCTGGAAGCTCCGGCGGCCCTCCCGCGACAGCTTCAGGATGGCGTTGATGAGGCCGTCCATCTTGGTGATCGCGGCCTTGATGAAGCCGACCGCCTCGGCGAGGTCGGCGTCGATGCGCGCGGCCTCGGCCCGGCCCGCGAGCGCCGCCCGGATGTCCTCCCGGCCCGCCTCGATCTCGCTCGTGAACCCCATGATGTTGACGAGGGGCGCCCTGAGGTCGTGGCTGACGATGTAGGCGTAGCGCTGGATCTCCTCGTTCGACTCGCGCAGGGCCGCCTCCGCGGCCCGCTGCTCGGTGATGTCCGTGTGGACGCCGACCCACTCGCGGATCGCGCCGTCCGGATCGAGCACCGGCACGGCGTCGATCGCGTAGGTGCGCCAGGCGCCGTCGCGCCGGCGCACCCGGTGCTCGTGCGTGTAGCGCCGGCGCTCCGCCACGGCGGCGTTCCAGTTCGCGATGCTGGCCTCGCGGTCGTCCGGATGCACCGCGTCGGCCCAGCCGTAGCCGCGATACTGCTCGGGCGCCTGGCCCGTGAGGGCCGACCAGGCCGGCTGGTCGCCCGACATCCGGCCCTCCGCGTCGTTGGTCCAGAGCACGCCCCGCACCGCCTGCACGGCGGCGGCGAAGCGGTTCTGGCTGCGCTGCACGGACGCGAACAGGCGCGCGTTGTCGAGGGCGACCGCGGCCTGGCCGGCGAGGCCCGCGACCAGCCCCTCCTCCCGCGCGCCGAAGCGGTCGGGCTCGGGATGGCCGAACAGCAGGGCGCCGAGGGTGTCGCCGGCGCGGGAGGTCACCGGCAGGGCGAGGTAGCTGCGCACCGCGAGGTGGCCCTCCGGCATGCCGCCGTGGCTGCCGTAGCGGGGATCGCGGGTGACGTCGCCGCTGCGCACCGGCCCCTCCGCCCGGAAGGTCGGGCCGAACAGGCCGGTCGCCCGCGGCAGCCCGAAGCGCGTGAAGGCCTCGCGCGGCGCGCCCGTGAGGCTGAGGAGGCGCCAGCTCTCGGGCTCGCCGTCCGCCGCCGGGCGCCGCTCGAACAGCGCCCCGTAGGCCGCGCCGGTGAGCCGGGTCGCCGCCTCCACCACGGCGTCGCCGAGGCGCTGCCGGTCGAGCTCGCTCGCCAGCGCCGTGCCGACCCGGTTGAGCACCTCCAGGCGCTGGGTCTCGGCCCGCAGGGCGGCGGCGGCCCGCTCGCGCTCCACCACCCGCTCGCGCTGGCGCTCCGCCGCCCGGGCGAGCTCCGCGCTCACGGCCTCGACCTCCGTGAGGACGCCCGCGAGCGGCGCCGGCGTTCCCCCGCGCCCGAGCGCCTCGGCCTGGGCGCGCAGGGCCCGCAGCGGCGCGGCGATGCGGCGGGCGAAGCCGAGCGCGAGGGCGGCCGCCAGGGCCGCCAGCGCCGCCCCGAGCCCCGCGAACCAGGCGAGGGAGCGGCGGACCGGGGCCGACAGGGCCTCGAACGGCACCCCGACGGCGACGCGCCAGTCGGACAGGCCGGCCCGCGCGTAGGCGACGAAGACCGGCACGCCCTCCATCGAGTCGCCGTGCCACGAGCCCTCCAGGCCGGTCGCCCGGGCGCGCAGGCTGTCGGGCACGAGGGCGCCGACGGTGCGCTCCGGGACGCGGGTGCGCGCGAGGATGCGGTCGTCCCGGTCGACCACGGTCACCACCCAGCCCTCCGGCACCCCACCCGCCATGAGGAGGCTGCGCACCCGCTCGACCGGCAGGGTGAAGGAGAGGAGGTACAGGACCGTGTTCGCGCCGTGGCGCAGCACCGGCACCACCGCGCGGAAGCGCGAGGCCTCCGCGGGGACGGCCGCGACCACCCCGGACACGGCGGGCCGGCCGCCGAGGGCCCCCTCGTCCGCGGCGTCGAGGGAGCCGGGCGGCGCGCCCGGGGCCGGGCCGAGATCGACCAGGGCGCGGCCGTCCGGGTCGCGCAGGACGGCCTCGAGGCCGGTGCGCCGGCGCAGCTCCTCCGCCTGGACCCGGAAGGCCCCGACGTCGCCGCGCTGGAGGGAGTTGGCGAGCCCCAGCGTCTCGAGGATCGCCACGAGGCCGGCGACGTCCCGGTCGACGGCCGCCGCCGCCATGCGGGCGCGCCCGAGGGCCTCGGCCTCCAGGCGCTCCCGCGCGGTCGTGCCGAACTGCCACAGGACGACCCCGACGAAGGCCAGGATCGGCAGCACCAGCGCCAGCGCGAAGGTGGCGAGGCGGGCGACGATCGTGCGCCGCCACGCCCCCTCGCGGGCCCCGCCCGCCTCGGGCGCCCCGTGCGGGGCCGTGCCCGCCGGCATCAGCACGGGGACGGTCCCCCGCGGGCCCGGCCGCGGCCTACTCCGCCGCGTCCACGTAGAGCTTGCCGCCCTCCGCCAGGAACTCGGCCGACTTCGCCGCCATGCCAGCCTCGCGGTCCGCCGCGCTCATGGGGGCGGCCTCGCCGATCACGACGCCCGCCGCCTCCATCGCCAGCACGTCCGCGCGCAGGTCCTGCGTGATCTTCATCGAGCAGAACTTCGGCCCGCACATCGAGCAGAAATGCGCGACCTTGTGGGCGTCCTTCGGCAGGGTCTCGTCGTGGTAGGCCCGCGCCGTGTCGGGGTCGAGCGAGAGGTTGAACTGGTCGTCCCAGCGGAAGTCGAAGCGGGCGCGGGAGAGCGCGTCGTCCCGCACCTGCGCGGCGGGGTGGCCCTTGGCGAGGTCGGCGGCGTGGGCGGCGATCTTGTAGGTGATGACGCCGGTCTTCACGTCGTCGCGGTTGGGCAGCCCGAGGTGCTCCTTCGGGGTGACGTAGCAGAGCATCGCGGTGCCGAACCACCCGATCATCGCGGCGCCGATCCCCGAGGTGATGTGGTCGTAGCCCGGCGCGATGTCGGTGGTCAGCGGGCCGAGGGTGTAGAACGGGGCTTCCCCGCACTCCCGCAGCTGCTTCTCCATGTTGACCTTGATCTTGTGCATCGGCACGTGGCCGGGGCCCTCGATCATCACCTGGCAGCCCTTGTCCCAGGCCACCTTGGTCAGCTCGCCCAGGGTCTCGAGCTCGGCGAACTGCGCGGCGTCGTTGGCGTCCGCGATCGAGCCGGGCCGGAGCCCGTCGCCGAGGGAGAACGAGACGTCGTAGGCCCGGCAGATGTCGCAGATCTCCTCGAAGCGCTCGTAGAGGAACGATTCCCGGTGCCCGGCGAGGCACCAGCGCGCCATGATCGAGCCGCCGCGCGAGACGATGCCGGTGACCCGGCGCGCCGTCAGCGGCACGTGGGCGAGGCGCACGCCGGCGTGGATGGTGAAGTAGTCCACCCCCTGCTCGGCCTGCTCGATCAGGGTGTCCTTGAACACCTCCCAGTCGAGCTTGAGGGGATCGCCGCCGACCTTCTCGAGCGCCTGGTAGATCGGCACGGTGCCGATCGGCACGGGCGAGTTGCGCAGGATCCAGCCGCGGATGTTGTGGATGTTGCGGCCCGTCGACAGGTCCATGACGGTGTCCGCGCCCCAGCGGATCGCCCAGACCAGCTTCTCGACCTCCTCGGCCGCCGACGAGGTCACGGCGGAGTTGCCGATGTTGGCGTTGATCTTGACGAGGAAGTTGCGGCCGATCGCCATCGGCTCGAGCTCGGGGTGGTTGATGTTGGCCGGGATGATGGCCCGGCCGCGGGCGACCTCGTCGCGCACGAAGTCGGGGGTGATGAAGGCCGGCACGCTCGCCCCGAAGCCCTCGCCGTCGGCGAGCGCCGCCTGCGCCCGGTCCAGCATGGCCTCCCGGCACAGGTTCTCCCGGTGGGCGACGTAGATCATCTCCTCGGTGACGATCCCGGCCCGGGCGAACTCGTACTGCGTCGTCATCTGGCCGGGGGCGGCCTTGCGGATGGTGCGGGCGGCCGGGCACGGGGCGACGAGCCGGTCCTCGGGCACGAAGCCGTTGTCCTCCGGCTTGACGGCGCGGGGAGCCACGGCGCCGTAGCCGCGGGCCTCGATCCAGGGGGCGCGCACCGGGGCGAGGCCGGCGCTGAGGTCGATGCGGGCCTGCGCCTCGGTGTAGGGGCCCGACGGGTCGTAGACCCGCACCGCCGCCTCCTTCGGGTCGCTGAGCACGATCTCGCGGAACGGCACCCGGATGTCGGGCCGGCCCGCCGGGCTCGCGTAGACCTTGGCGGAGCCGGCGACGGGCCCGGTGGTGACGGTCTGCGGCACGCCCTTCGGCGGGATCACGGGTGCGTTCATGGATCTCTCCCGGTTGGAGGAGATCCGGATTCACGGTGGCGTCAGGGAGCTTGTCTCATGGGCTGGTTCCCGTCCCTCCGCCGGTATGAACCGGATCAGGTTCAAGGGTCAGGACGCACGCTCGTCCTATCTCAGCCCCTGCTGGCGGGGCCCCCCTCGGAACGCCCGGACTCTCGGCGCCCGCCGCGGCTTTGTCAATCGCGGGGCGCCGGCGCCCAGGGCTCTGAACTCGGGTTAATGGCAGTT
>NZ_QOWC01000142.1 GCF_003574465.1 Methylobacterium crusticola | reverse complement strand
GGCGCTCGCCGTCGCGGCGAGCGCGGCCGCGGCGCTGCTGCGCCAGAACCAGCGCCGCCGCGCCGCCCTGCCGGCCTTCCGGGAGATCGCCCGCTCGGCGGCGGCCCTGGAGGCGCGGACCCGGGGACCGCGCCGGGCCGGCGGCACCGTCGGCCGCCTGCCCGAGGCCGGCCCGATCGCCCTCGCGGGCGTCGCGGCCTACGATCCGGCCTCCGGCGAGCGCCTGGTCGGCCTCGACCTGACGCTGCCGATGCCCGGCCACGTCGCGATCCTGGGCGGGCGCGGCAGCGGCGCCCGGGTGCTGGCGGCCCTGGCGGCGGGCCAGCTCGAGCCGACGGTGGGCGCCGTCACCTACGCGGGCACGGACCTGCGCGCCTTCGATCCCGCCGAGCGGGCCCGGCGGATCGCCTACGCGGGCGGCGAGCCGGTCCTGATGGCCGGCAGCCTGCTGCAGAACCTGCTCTACGGCGACCTCGCCTTCGCGGACGGCTCGGTGCCCGACGGCACCGGCCCGCCCGCCCACGCGCCGGACCTCGAGGAGCGGCTGGTCGAGGCCCTGTCGGTGACGGGCCTCGACCGCCTCGTCTACGCCCGCGGCCTCGCCAGCGTGGTGGCGCCGAGCATCGACCCGGCCACCGCCGCCGGCATCGTGGAGACCCGCGAGGCCCTGCGCACGGCCCTGGCCGCGCAGGGCGCCGCCCACCTGATCGAGCCCTTCGATCCCGCCCGCTACAACCGCCAGGCGGCGGTCGGCGAGAACATCCTGTTCGGCGCGCCGGTCGGCACCGCCTTCTCGGAGGCGCGGCTCGCCGGCCACCCCTTCACCCGGGCGGTGCTCGAGGCCGAGGGCCTGACCCGGCCGATGACCGAGATGGGCCTCGCCATCGCCCGCGCCACCGTGGAGATCTTCTCCGACCTCCCGGACGACCACCCGCTGTTCGACGCCTTCTCGCTGTTTCCCGCCGCCGAGCGCGGCTTCTTCGAGGACCTGGTGGCGCGCCAGCCGGAGGCGTCGGGCTGGCGCCGCGGGCCGGCGGGCCAGCGCGACCGCGCCCGCCTCATCGGCCTCGGCCTGCGCTACAGCGAGACCCGCCACCGCTTCGGCCTGATCGACGAGGCCTTCGAGGAGCGCCTGGTGGCGGCAAGGCGCACCTTCGCGGCCCTGCTGCCGGTGCCGCTGCGCCCGGCGGTGGAGTTCTACGACCCCGCGCGCGTCACGGTGGCGGCGAGCCTCGAGGAGAACCTGCTGTTCGGCCGCGTCGCCGGGGCCGAGGCCGGGGCGGGCGCCCGGGTGCGCAGCCTGATGCAGCGGGTCCTGAAGGAGCGCGGCCTCGAGCGGGCGGTCTACCGCTTCGGGCTCGCGAGCCAGGTCGACCCGCGGGCCGCCGAGAGCGGGCTCGGCCCCCGCGACGGCGCCTTCACGCCGTTCGAGCGGGCGGCGATCGACGTCGCGCGCTGCCTGGTGCGCCAGCCCGACATCCTGGTGGTGGGCCTCGCCCTCGACGACCGCAGCGCCGCCGACGTCCTGGCCGGGATCGCGCGCCTGCGGGCGGCCCGGGCCGGGCGCGGCCTCGTGGTCTGCCTGCCGGACGAGTGCCCCCTGCCGGCCGAGGCCCCGTTCGACGCCGTGCTCAAGGCCGAGCGCACCACCGTCGTGCCGGTCCCCGGACCGGTGCCCGGACCGGTGCCCGGGCTGGTGCCCGAATCGGTGCCCGGCGCGGTGCCGGACCCTGGGGAGCCGGCCCCCTTAACGGCCGGTTAGGCGGCATCAGGGAACCTTCATCTTGTGCTCATCGTTCGTGACACACATCTTTCGCGTTGAGCCCACGACATGTCCTCGCCGGCAGGACCGGCCGGAGCCCCCGCCATGTGCGTCATCGCACATCCCCTCGTCCCGTCCCCCATCACGGTTGCCGGCATGACAATCAGGGGTCCTCACGTACCGGCCGGCCTGTCGCTCCAGTTCTGGGGCGTGCGGGGCTCGACCTGCGCCTCCGGCCCGGACTTCATCGAGTTCGGCGGGCACACCCCCTGCGTCGAGGTCCGATGCGGCGAGCGGCTGTTCATCCTCGATGCGGGAACCGGCCTGAACGCCCTCGGGGCCCACCATCGCGACCGGCTGCCGCAACGCATCGACCTGCTCTTCAGCCACCTGCACCTCGACCATGTCGGCGGCCTGCCGTTCCTGAAGCCCGCGATCCTCGACCCCGCGCGCGAGATCCACACCTGGTGCGGCAACCTCGACGGCGCCAGCGCCGCCGAGCCCCTGGGCCGCCTGTTCGCGCCGCCCCTGTTCCCGATCACCCTCGACGCGATGCCGGCGCGGTTCGTCCACCACGGCTTCCGGTCGGGCGAGAGCCTGGCCTTCCCGGACGGCGCCACGGTCGACACCATCCCGCTCCTGCACCCGCAGGGCGCCACAGGCTACCGGTTCCGCCACGCCGGGCGCACGGCCTGCTACATCAGCGACATCGAGCACTCGGATCCCTGGCCGGATCCCGACCTCCTGCGCTTCGTCGCCGGGGCCGACCTCGTCGTCTACGACGGCATGTTCACCCAGGGCGAGTACCCGGCCTGCCGCGGCTGGGGCCACTCGACCTGGCAGAAGGGCGTCGAGCTCTGCCGCGACGGCGGGGTCGGGCGCCTCGCCATCATCCACCTCTATCCCCAGCACACCGACGCGATGCTGCGCGAGATCGAGCAGCAGATGCAGGAGGTGATGCCCACCGCCTTCATCGCCCGGGAGCGCCAGGAGGTTGCCCTCGGGGCCGAGGTCGCCCTCGGGGCCGACGTCCCCGTCGGGGCCGTGAGGGTCCCGGAGCCGGTCTGAGGGCGGTCCTCAGAACGCGGCGGCGGCGTAGCCCGAGAGCAGGCCCGCCCCCAGCACCAGCACGAAGGCGGCGGCCCAGGCTTCGAGCGCGGTGACCGCGACGGCGCCGCCCCGCCCGCGCCCGCCCGCGAGCCCGAGCGCCAGCCCCTTGGCGAACACCGCGAGCCCCGCCAGCGCCCCGGTGGTCAGCGCCGTGCCGAGCGCCATCGCCAGGACGGCGGCAACCCCGGTCCATAGCACCCCCTGCGAGAGGGCGAAGACCAGGACCAGCACCGCCCCGGCGCAGGGGCGGGTACCCGCCGCCAGCACCACGCCCGCCTGCTCCCGCCACGTCGCCAGGCCCTCGACCCGGGCCCCGTCCGCGAGGACGGCGTGGCCGCAATCCGGGCCGCAGCCGGGACCGGCCTCGCGCTCGAGGAGCCCGGCGAGGCGGCCGGCCTTGCGCCAGGTCATCACGGCGCCGAGGAGCGCCACGCAGGCGAAGCCCGCCGTCTCGACCGCGGTCCCGGCCCGGTTCAGGCCCGCGGCGGTCAGGCGCAGCAGCACCGCGCCGCCGCCCACCAGGGCCAGGGCCACGCAGGCCTGGAGCAGGGCCGCCGCGAGGCTGAGGGTGAAGCCGCGCCGCAGCGCCCGCTCCCCGGCCATCAGGTAGCCGGCGATCACCGCCTTGCCGTGGCCGGGCCCGGCCGCGTGCAGGACCCCGTACGCGAAGCCGAGGCCGACGAGGAGGCCGTAGCCGCCCTCGCCGCCCTTGATCCCCGTCACCGCCGCCTGCAACGAGCGCGAGAACCCCGCCTGCATGGCGAGCAGCCAGGCGCCGAGGCTGCCCGCCCCGCTCGGGGCCGCCTCGCGGAAGCCGATCCCGAACGGCGAGCGCGCGGGCGGCGCGCGAAGGCCCGGCCCGAGGAGCGCGAGCAGCAGGGCGAGCAGGCCGGCGGCGGCGAGCACCGCGAGGAGCGCCAGCGCGAGGCGCCGCAGCGTGCGGCCCGCCGGGCGCCCGGGCCCGGCCCGGTCCGTCAGGGCGGGCGACCTCACGAGCACGCGACGACGATCCGGTTGGCGAACTGCACCCCGTAGCTCGAGGCGGCGGTGAGCGCGTCGAAGAACGCCTCCGACATGCCGGTCGCGGCCGGGGCGGCCGGGGCGCCCTTCGGCCGGTGCGCGGTCGCCCGGCAGCCCGCCGGCGCGCCCGCGAGCGTCGCCGCGCCGTCGCCCTCCGCGAGGCTGAAGGCGACGAAGTAGGTCGGGTCGTAGACCTCGAGGGAGGCCGCTCCCCGGGCCGGGGCCCGCAGCGGCAGGCTGAAGCGCAGGGTGAGCTGCCCGTCCGCGTACGCCATCGCGGGCGCCTCGGGCGCGCCGAATTCCTGCTTGCGCCCGTCGACCTTCAGGATGGTGAAGTAGGCCGATTCGGCCAGGTTCTCGGTGTTGTCGCGCGCGAGCGCCGCCAGGGCCTCGGGGCTGACCGGGGCGGTCCCGGCCTGGCCGAGGCCCTGCACCGCGAAGGCGGAGTAGGACGGGTCGAAGGTCCAGGCGTGCCGCACCGCGCTGATGCGCCCGTCCGGGGCGTAGACGATCTCGGCCCGGGTCGTGATCCAGACGTGCGGGTGGGCGAGCGCCGGCGACGCGGCCCCGGCGAGGAGTGCGCCGGCGGCGAGGACCGGGAGTGGGGAGCGGCGTGCCATGGCTCGAGGGGTCTCCGCGACGCTCCCCTTGCGGGGCCGGTGGCGCGTGAAGCATCGGGGCGCTTCGCGGCCCGGCACTGGTCCCGCCTCAATGCGGCGGGAACGGGGCGGCGCGCCCGGGGCCGGCCTCCCGGCGCGGGGATGCCCGCGGGCGGGTGCCCCCGCGGGCGGGTGCCCCCGCAAACGGGCGCCTCACGGCCCGGTGCCCGCGGCCTGGGCCACGAGCCAGTCCCGGAACCGGGCGACCTTCGGCGGATCGACGTCGGTCGGCGTGACGACGAAGAAGCTGTAGGGGCTCGGCACCTCGTCGGGGAACGGGCGCACGAGCCCGGTGCCGGCCAGGAGGTCGCCGCCGAGGACACGGGTCGCGAGCCCGACGCCCTCGCCGGCGGTGGCGCACTGGAGCACCATGAAGGTGTGGGTGAAGCGCGGGCCGCGCCGGGCCGCCACGCCCTCCACGCCCGCCGCCGCGAGCCATTCCGGCCAGCCGATCGCGTCGAGGTCGATCGGGTCGTCGTCGTGCAGGAGGGTGTGGCGGGCGAGGTCCTGCGGCCGGCGCAGCGGCGGGTCGCCGTCCCGCAGGGCCGGGCTGCAGACCGGGAACACCGCGTCGTGCATCAGCAGGTCGGAGCGCAGGCCCGGATAGAGGCCCTTCCCGTGCCGGATCGCGACGTCGCTGTCGTCGTGGGCGAAGTCCACGAGGGCGTTGTTCGCGACGATGCGCACGTCGAGGTCCCGGTGGCGCTCCCGGAAGGCGCCGATGCGGGGGATCAGCCACAGGGACGCGAAGGAGTGGGTGGTGCTCACCGTGAGCACGTGGTCCTGGCCCTGCCGGCGCAGGCGCGCGGTGGCGTCGGCGAGCCGGTCGAGCACGTCGCCGGCCGCGGCTGCGTAGCGCCCGCCCGCGGGGGTCAGCGCCACGCCCCGGCTCGGCAGGCGCCGGAACAGGGCGAGGCCGAACCACGCCTCGAGCGCCTTGACCTGCTGGGCGACGGCGCCGGCGCTGACGCCGAGCTCGTCGCCGGCCTCGTGGAAGGTCGTGTGGCGGGCGGCGGCCTCGAAGGCCCGCACGGCGTTGAGGGGCGGCAGGCGGCGTCGCGATCCCATCTCAGCTCAGGTTTCCTAGGCCGGCGGCGGAGTCGATCTGGTTTGCTTCGGATCCGGCCCGGGAGCAAGCTCCCTCCACGATCCCGCTTCACCACCGCTGGAGACAGCCATGACGAGCCTCGTCGCTGGCCGAGGAAACCTGCGCCTCGTTCCCACCATCGCCCTGCAGCCCCCGCGCCCGCGCCGCTCGACCTCGCTCGTGGAGCGCGTCGAGCTCTGGGCCGAGCGCCGGCGCGAGCGCCGCTCCCTGCGCGGCTGCCCGGACGGCCTCCTCAAGGATATCGGCCTGTCGCGGGCCGACGCCCTGCGGGAGGCCGGAAAGCCGTTCTGGACGGAGTGAGCGGGGCGGGGGCGCATTGCCCGGCAGGAAACGGGGTGCGCCACGTCCGGCCCTCAGGGTAGGACCCGGGCCCCACCCCGCGCCGACGAGGCCGCCGCGATGCCCGCCACCGTCAACCGTCCCATGAATCCGGCCGAGTGGGGGATGCTGCTCGGCCTCTCGGTCCTCTGGGGCGGCGCCTTCGTGTTCGTCGGGGTCGCGCTCCGGGAGGTGCCGCCCCTCACGCTCGTGGTGCTGCGGGTCGCCCTTGCGGCGCTCGTCCTCAACCTGGCGCTCCCGGCCTTCGGCCTCGGCGTGCCGCGGGACCGGCGGAGCTGGGCCGCCTTCGCGAGCATGGGCCTGCTCAACAACGTCGTGCCGTTCTGCCTCATCGTCTGGGGGCAGACCCACATCGCCGCCGGGCTCGCCGCGATCCTGAACGCCACCACGCCGCTCTGGGGCGTCGTCGTCGCGCACGTCCTCACGGAGGACGAGCGCCTGACCGGCAACCGGCTCGCCGGCGTGCTGGCGGGCCTTGCCGGCGTCGCCGTCATGATCGGCCCGGCCGCCCTGGCGGGTCTCGGCGTCGACGTCGTGGCCCAGGCCGCGGTGCTCGCCGCCGCCCTGTCCTACGCCTTCGCGGGCGTCTTCGGGCGCCGGTTCCGACGCATGGGGCTCGCCCCCGCGGTCACCGCCACAGGGCAGGTCACGAGCGCGGCGGTGCTGCTCCTGCCCCTCGCGCTCCTCGTCGAGCGCCCGTGGACCCTCGCGGTGCCGTCGGCCCCGGCCTGGGGCGCGGTGCTCGGCCTCGCGGTGCTCTCGACGGCGCTCGCCTACGTGGTGTTCTTCCGGATCCTGGCGACGGCCGGCGCCACGAACCTGATGCTCGTGACCTTCCTGATCCCGGTCTCGGCGATCCTGCTCGGCTGGCTGGCGCTCGGCGAGCAACTCGCGCCCCGGCACATCCTCGGGATGGCGCTGATCGGGGCCGGGCTCGTCGCCATCGACGGCCGCCTGCTCGGGCGGGGCGCCGCGGCCGCGGCACCGGGCCGGGAGCGCCCGGAGCCCCGGTAGGGCGGCCGCCGAGGGGCCGGCACGGCCGGCCTCCGGCTCAGATCCAGCGCTTGCGCCGCTTGAAGCTCTTGAGGTTCTTGAAGGTCTTGCGCTGGTCGCCGGCGCCCCCGAGGTAGAACTCCTTCACGTCCTCGTTGGTGCGCAGCTCCTCGACGGTGCCGTCCAGCACCACCTTGCCCTGCTCCATGATGTAGCCCCGGTCGGCGACCGAGAGGGCGGCGCGGGCGTTCTGCTCGACGAGCAGGATCGTGACGGAGAGGTCGCGGTTGATCTGCCGGATGATGCCGAACACCTCCTTCACGAGGAGCGGCGAGAGGCCCATCGAGGGCTCGTCCATCAGGATCAGCCGGGGCCGCGCCATGAGGGCGCGGCCGATGGCCAGCATCTGCTGCTCGCCGCCCGACAGGTAGCCGGCCGCGCCGGTGCGCTCGCGCAGCCGCGGGAAGTAGGTCAGGACCCGCTCGAGGTCCTGGCCGACCTCCCGGTCGCGGCGCGAGAAGGCGCCGAGGCGCAGGTTCTCCATGGGCGTCATGTCGGCGACGATGCGGCGCCCCTCCATGACCTGGAAGATGCCCCGGCGCACGATGCGGTCGGGCTCGACGCCGTCGATGCGGGTGCCGTCGAACACGATCTCGCCGCGGGTGACCTCGCCGTCCTCGGAGCGCAAGAGCCCCGAGATCGCCTTGAGGGTCGTCGACTTGCCGGCCCCGTTGGCGCCGAGCAGCGCCGTGATCGAGCCCGCCGGCACGTCGAGGCTGAGGCCCCTGAGCACCAGGATCACGTCGTCGTAGACGACCTCGACGTTGCGGAGCGACAGGAGGGGGGACGCGGCCACCCCGGCTTCGGGACGCTCCAGGGTCGTGACCTGCGACATGACCTGCGACATGGGGGCTCCGTCGGGATGGGGCTCCCGCGGCCGGGAGCCGGGCCCCTCTCCCGGCCGGGAGAGGGGCGGGGGGACGAACCTACCAGCCCTGCCACTCGGGCTTGCGCGGCAGCTCGACGGTCTTGACCGGCTCGAGCTTGATCGTGCCGGCCTTCATCAGGTCGGCGAGCGCCCCGTCGGTCGGGCCGCTCACCTTCGCCCGGTAGATGTGGACCTCCATCATCCCGCGATGGTCGGACTCGGTCCAGGTCGAGGGCACGCAGACGCCCTCCATCCGGGCCGGCACCCAGCCCTTCTTCTGGTAGAAGCCCTTGCGGACGGTGGGGCCGGCGAGCCCGCCGTTGTCCTTGGCCCAGGCCAGGGCCTCGGTCATGTAGAGGGCCGCGCAGATGCCCGCGTAGTAGTGGACCGGGCGGTAGACGGTGCCGGCGGCGTCGGATTCCTTCGAGATCTCGGCCGCGGTCGTCAGGCCGGGCGCCGTGCCGCCGGTCACCGCCGCGGTGCGGACCGGGAAGACCACCCCGTTGGCCGCCTCGCCCGCCGCCTTGGCGGCGTTCTCGTCCATGCCCCAGACGTTGCCCATGAACTGGATGTCGGTCCCGACCGCCTTGCACGACTTGAGCAGCGAGATGTTCGAGCCGCCGGTGTTGCCGAGATAGGCGTAGTTGGCGCCGGCGTTCTTGGCCGTGAGGCACTGCGAGGTGTAGTCGCCCGGCGCGAGCGCGAAGACGATCGCCGGCAGCACGTCGAAGCCGAGCTCCCGGGCCATGGCCTCGCCGGCCTCCTTGGGGGAGTTCGGGTAGGGGTGGTTGCCGCCCATGTGGACGAACTTGGGCTTCCCGGGCCGGCCCTTGGCTTTCCAGTCCTCGGCCGCCCAGATCAGCATGCCGCGCAGGGCGTCCGAGTAGGTCGGGCCGTAGAAGAAGTTGTAGGGCGCGGCCTTGGCCTTGCCGCTGGCGCCGGTCGGGTCGCTGACCTGCGCGGCGTAGGAGCCCGACACGTAGGGGATCTCGTCCTTGGTCACGAAGGCCGAGAGCGCCTCGGTGTCGGCGGTGCCCCAGCCCTGGATCGCCGCGACCTTGTCCCGGCCGCCGGTCCACTTCTTGTAGAGGGCGACCGCCCGCGGCACCTGGTAGCCGTAATCGACCGACTCGACGGCCATGCGCTCGCCCTTGACGCCGCCCTTGCGGTTGACCCAGGCGAGGGCGTCGGCGACGCCCTGGGCGTAGGGCACGCCCACGTCCGAGGTGGCGCCGCTCTGGTCGGCGAGGTGGCCGATGGGGATCTCGGCGGCGCCCGCCGGCAGCGCGAGGGCGAGGGCGAGGGCCGAGGTGAGCGTGGCGGTACGGATCATCGCGTGGTTTCCTCCGGTTGCGGGTCTCTGCCCCCTTGGCGGGGGCCTTCGGGTGCGTGCTCGCGCGGGTGGGGTCAGTGCGAGAACGGGTAGAGCTTCCAGTACGCCTTCACCTGGCGCCAGCGGTGGGCGAGGCCGTCCGGCTCGAACATCAGGAACAGCACGATCACGAGGCCGATCGCCATCTCGCGCAGGAACGAGAGGTTGTCCTTGAGGGACAGGGCCCGGTCGAGGCCCGAGCCGCGCACGGCGTCGGTGAGCCAGCCCATGGCCTCCGGGATCAGCACCATGAAGGCGGTGCCCATCAGCGTGCCCATGATCGAGCCCAGGCCCCCGATGATGATCATGCCGAGGAACTGGATCGACAGCAGGATGCCGAAGCCCTCCACCGAGACGAACTGGAGGTAGTGGGCGTAGAGCGCGCCGCCGATGCCGGCGAAGAAGGCCGACAGGCCGAACGACAGGGTGCGGTAGCGGGTGAGGTTGATCCCCATCATCTCGGCCGAGAGGTAGTGGTCGCGCACCGCCACCAGCGCCCGGCCGTCGCGGGAGCGCATCAGGTTGGTGGCGAGCACGTAGGTCGCCACCACGTAGGCCAGCACCACGTAGAAGTAGCGCTGGTCGGTGTCGAAGGCGAAGCCGAGGATCGAGAACGGCTCCGCCGCGGTCCCGGCGACGCCGCCGGTGAACCAGTTGGCGCGGGCGAAGAAGTCCTGGAGGATGTACTGCGCGGCCAGGGTCGCGATGGCGAGGTAGAGGCCCTTGAGCCGGGCCGCCGGCAGGCCGAAGACCAGCCCGACCGCGGTGGTGACGACCCCGGCGAGCGGCACCGCGAAGAAGACCGGCAGGCCGAGGTTGTTCGAGAGCCACGCCGACGCGAAGGCGCCGAAGCCGAAGAAGGCGGCGTGCCCGATCGAGATCTGCCCGGTGAAGCCCACCAGGATGTTGAGGCCGAGCGCCGCGACGCCGAAATAGCCGATCTGGATCAGGAGGCTGAGCCAGTAGCGCTCGAGCCAGAGGGGCGCCAGGCACAGGATCGCGAGCCCGGCGAGGACCGCGTAGCGGCTGCCGGCGGTGGGAAAGATCGTGGTGTCGGCCGCGTAGGTGGTGCGGAAGTCGCCGGCCGGGTTCAGGCTCTGGGTCGCCATCTGGGGTCCTTGGATGCCGCTCGTCCCGCCCGCGCGCCCCGGGGGCGGGGGGCGGTAAGGGGGGCCGTCAGGGGTGGGCTCGCGCGCGCAACGGCCGGGCCCGGGCTCACACCCGCTCGATGTCGCGGGTGCCGAACAGGCCGTAGGGCTTGATCATCAGGATCACGACCAGGACGTAGAAGGGCACGATCTCGTAGAGGTTGCCCCAGTGCAGATACTGGCCGTCGACGTACTGGGCGAGGTTCTCGAGCAGGCCGATCACGAGCCCGCCGATCACCGCGCCGACGACGGAGTCGAGCCCGCCGAGGATCACCGCCGGGAACACCTTGATGCCGTAGAGCGACAGCGCCGAGGAGACGCCGTTGACGATGCCGACCACGATGCCGGCGACCGAGGAGACCACCGCGGAGATCGCCCAGGCGAGGGCGAACACGTTGCGCACCGAGATGCCGAGGGACTGGGCCACCTGCTGGTTGAAGGCGGTGGCCCGCATGGCGAGCCCGTGCTTGGAGTAGCGGAAGAACCACCCGAACGCCGCCATCATGGCGACCGAGATCCCGAGGCTCATCAGGTAGACGGTCTGGATCTCGAGCCCGAGGAACGAGACCTGCTGCGTCGCGAAGATCGGCGGGAAGGGCTGGGCGAACACGCCGAACAGCCACTTGCACAGGGCCTGGAAGAAGATCGAGAGGCCGATCGTCACCATGATGACCGAGATGATCGGCTCGCCGATCAGCGGCCGCAGCACCACGATCTGCAGCGCGATGCCGAAGACCAGCATGAACGCGAAGGTCACCAGCATGCCGACCAGGAAGGGGAGCTGGTAGGTGGTCAGGAGCCACCAGCAGACCCAGGCGCCGATCAGCAGGAACTCGCCTTGCGCGAAGTTCACGACCTGGCTCGCCTTGTAGATCAGCACGAAGCTCATCGCGACCACGCCGTAGAGCGCGCCGACGATCAACCCGTTCACGACGAGCTGGAGCAGGAGGTGGGTGTTCATGGCCGGCCCTATTCCGCGGCGGCGAGGGAAGGCACGTCCGGCCTGAGGTCGATCACCGGCAGGGTGGTGCGGATGCGCTGGGTGCTGCCGTCCTGGAAGCGGATCACCGTGTCGACCCGGTAGCTCGGGCTGCCGGCGTAGAGCGTGGCGATCAGGTCGGCGTACTTCTCGTTGATGACGCCGCGGCGGACCTTGCGGGTGCGCGTCAGCTCGCCGTCGTCGGCGTCGAGCTCCTTGTAGAGCAGCACGAACTTGGCGATGCGCTGGACGTCGGTGAGCCCGGCATTCACCCGCTCGACCTCGGCCCGCAGCAGGGCGATGACGGCGGGCTTCGCGGCGAGGTCGGCGTAGGTGGTGAACGCGATGCGGTTCTTCTCGGCCCACTTCGCCACCACGGCGAAGCGGATGCAGAGCAGGGCCGCCAGGTACTCGCGCCCGGCGCCCAGGATCACCGCCTCGGCCACGTAGGGACTGAACTTGAGCTTGTTCTCGATGTATTGCGGCGAGAAGCGCTCGCCGCGGACGTTGACGGCGAGGTCCTTGATGCGGTCGATGACGACCAGCTCGCCTTTCGCGTCGATGTAGCCGGCGTCGCCCGTGTGCATCCAGCCGTCGCGCACGTCGCTCACCGTGTCGGGGCCGGCCCTGTAGTAGCCGAGGAACATGTTGGCGTGGCGCGCCAGCACCTCGCCGATGCCGTTGCGGTCGGCATCGAGGATGCGGATGTCGATGCTCTCGTCGAAGGGCACGCCCACGGTGTCGAAGTCTACCCGGTCGCCCCGGTGGAGCGTGTAGGCGCCCATCGCCTCGGTCTGGCCGTAGAGCTGGCGCAGCGGCACCCCCATGGCGCGGAAGAACCGGAACGTGTCGGGGCCGAGCGCCGCCCCGCCGGTCGCCGCCGAGGTCAGGCGCGTGAAGCCGAGCCGGTCGCGCAGGGCGCGGAACAGCACCGCCTCGGCGAGGCTCGAGCGCCGGTGTCCGTCGAGGGCCCCGAGGCCCGCCGCCATGCCGCGCTCGTAGAGCCAGCGCTTGAGGGGCGAGGCATCCATCATCCGGGCCCGCACGTCGGCGGCGACCGCCTCCCAGACCCGGGGGGCGAACAGCACGAAGGTCGGGGCGATCTCCCGGAAATCGTGCATCAGGGTGTCGGCGTCCTCGACGAAGTTGACCTTCATGCGCGACAGCAGCGCCTGGCCGAGGGCGTAGATCTGCTCCATGACCCAGGGCAGGGGCAGCACCGAGACGTAGTCGTCCTGCGGCCCCTTGGGATCGACCGCGAGGTAGCGGGCGCAGTGGCGCAGCACCCGGGCGCTGCTCAGCATGGCGAGCTTCGGCCGCGCGGTGGTGCCCGAGGTGGTGCACAGGATCGCCACCTCCTCGCCGTCGGTGGCGTCGACCAGGCGGTCGTAGAGGCCGGGATCGGCGGCGTGCAGGGCCTCGCCGCGGGCCGCGAGCGCGTCGGCCGCGATCAGCCGCGGGTCGTCGTACTTGCGCATCCCGCGGGGGTCGCAGAACACGATGTGGCGCAGGGACGGCACCCGGTCGGCGAGGTTCAGGAGCTTGTCGACCTGCTCCTCGTCCTCGGCGAACACGGCCTTGGCCTCGCCGAACCCGAGGAGGTACAGGACCTCGTCCTCGAGCGCGTCGCGGTAGATGCCGAGTGAGGGCGCGCCGAGGGCGTGGGCGGCGATCTCGCCCGCCACCCAGTCGGGCCGGTTGTCGCCGATCAGCGCGACGACGTCGCCCCGCGCCACCCCGAGGTCGCGCAGGCCGAGGGCGAAGGCCCGCGCCCGGGCGTGGTACTGGCTCCAGGTCGTCGGGCGCCAGAGCCCGAAGATCTTCTCGCGCAGCGCCACCGCGTCGGGGTGCTCGGCCGCGTTCAGGCGCAGGAGCTTCGGGAAGGTGTCGGCGGCCGCCGCGCGGGCTAGGAAGTCGGTCATCACGACACCGCCCGCACGGGGGCCGGGGCCGGCTCCTCGTCCTCCTCCCCGAGATAGGCCTTGCGCACGTGGGGGTCGGCCAGGACCGCCTCGGGGCTGCCGAGGGCGATGCGGCGGCCGAAATCCAGCACCATGACCCGGTGCGAGATGTCCATCACCACGCCCATGTCGTGCTCGATCATCACCACCGTCATGCCGAACTCCTCGTTGAGGTCGACGATGTAGCGGGCCATGTCCTCCTTCTCCTCGAGGTTCATGCCGGCCATCGGCTCGTCGAGGAGGATGAGCCTGGGCTCGAGCGCCATGGCGCGGGCGAGCTCGACGCGCTTGCGCAGGCCGTAGGACAGCGTGCCGGCGGGCGCCTTGCGGTAGGCCTGGAGGTCGAGGAAATCGATGATCTCCTCGACCCGGCGGCGATGCGCCAGCTCCTCGCCCTGCACGCCCGGCAGCCAGTAGAGCGCGCCGGTCAGGAAGCTGTTGCGCATCAGGTGGTGGCGCCCGACCAGGATGTTGTCGAGCACGCTCATGTGGTGGAACAGCGCGAGGTTCTGGAACGTGCGGCCGATCCCGAGCGACGGCCGCTGGTTGGGGGTGGCGCGGGTGATGTCGCGGCCGTCGAGCAGGATCCGCCCCTCGGTCGGCCGGTAGCGGCCCGAGATGCAGTTGATCATCGAGGTCTTGCCGGCGCCGTTGGGGCCGATGATCGAGAAGAGTTCGCCCTGCTCGACCGCGAAGCTCACATCCGTCAGCGCCTTCACGCCGCCGAAGCGCAACGAGATCTGGCGAACCGCGAGGGTCTCCGCCACGCCTGAACCTCCCTCGGGACGGCGGCCGCGCTCATGGGTGGCGGGGCTCTGCCTGACGGGAGCGCCGGAGAAATCCACGGCGCCCTGCTCTGGAAATACGTTCGACTGTTTTTTTCCGGGCGTCAAGTGCTATACTGGGTCAACGAAAGTCGAGGGTCCGGGGCGCCAGGGGCGGCCGGGCGGCCCTCACCCAGACCGAGGAAACGGGGCACGCATGGCGCGCATCGCAGGCTCATCCGGCCCGAGAACCGAGGAGGCCATCCGCCGGGCGGGCCTGAGCCTCATCACCACCCACGGCTACGCCGCCATGAGCCTGCGCCAGCTCGCCGCGATGGTCGGCATCCAGCAGGGCTCGCTCTACAACTACTTTCGCAACAAGCAGGAATTCCTCTTCGACCTGATCCGGAGCCACATGCAGGACCTGCACGCGGCCCTCGAGCAGGCCCTGCTGCCGGAGGGCAGCGCCGCGGAGCGCCTGACGCGGTTCGTGGAGTTCCACGTCGCCTACCACATCGAGCGCTCGCAGGAGGTGTTCATCTGCTACTCGGAGCTGCGCAGCCTCGAGCCCGAGAACCTCACCGCCGTCGTGGCGATGCGGCGCGACTACGAGCGGCGCCTGAGCGACATCCTCGAGGCCGGGCGCGAGAGCGGGGAGTTCCGCCTCGCCGACGTCCGGATGGCGACCCTGGCGATCCTCGCGATGCTGTCGGGCATCTGCAACTGGTACAGGCCCGACGGCCGGCTCTCGAAGGAGGCGGTGAGCCGCACCTTCACCGGGATGGTGCTGGCGCTCGCCCAGGGCGGGGCGGATCCGGCGGCGCTGCCGCAGCCCGCGAACCTCAACCGGCTGGCCGCTCGTCGGCAATGACCTTGCCGTCGTTCGGCAGGCTGCCGGGCTCCACGATCTCCACCGTCCCGCGCAGCTTGGTGACGCCCCGCAGGGTCTCGGCCACGGCCTCCGGCAGGGCCGCGCCGGCGCCCGGCGCGGCCTCCGCCCGCAGCGTCATGGCGTCCGCCTCGTCCCGGCGCGTAACCACGAGGCGCAGGCGGCCGAGCTCCGGGTGGCGGCGGGCGATCTCGGCCACCTGCTCGGGGCGCACGAACATGCCCTTCACCTTGGCGGCCTGATCGGCCCGGCCCATCCAGCCGCGGATGCGCGCGCCCGTGCGCCCGCACGGGCTCGCCCCGGGGAGCGCCGCCGTCAGGTCGCCGAGGGCGTAGCGGATCAGCGGCCGCTCGGCGTCGAGCACCGTGACGAGGATCTCGCCGACCTCGCCCTCCGGCACCGGGTCGCCGGTGCCGGGCCGGACGATCTCCAGGATCAGGCCCTCGTTGACGACGAGGCCCGCGCGGGCCGGGGTCTCGTAGGCGATGAACCCGACATCCGCGGTGGCGTAGGCCTGGTAGGCCTCGATGCCGTGGCCCGCGACCTCGGCCTGGAGCGAGGGCGGGAAGGCCGCCCCCGAGACCAGCGCCCGCCTCAGGCAGGAGACGTCCCGCCCGGCCTTGAGGCCGGCATCCACCAGCACCTTGAGGAAGTCCGGCGTGCCGCAGTAGCCGGCCGGCCGGTAGGCCTCGATCAGGTCGAGCTGCTGCTCGGTGTTGCCGGGCCCCGCCGGGATCACCGCGCAGCCGAGCGCCCGGGCGGCGGTGTCGAAGATGAAGCCGCCGGGGGTGAGGTGGTACCCGAAGGTGTTCAGCACGACGTCGCCCGGGCGGAAGCCGGCGGCGGCCAGGCAGCGCGCCCCGCCCCAGGGATCGTCGCCCCCGCGCTGGGGCTCGAAGATCGGCCCCGGCGAGGTGAACAGGCGGGCGAACGCCCCGGCGGCGCCCGGCACGAAGCCGCCGAACGGCAGGGCCTCGCGCTGGCGGCCGGGCATCTCGCCCTTGCGCAGCACCGGCAGGCGGGCGAGGGCGGCGCGGTCCGCGACCGCCGCGGGGTCGACGCCCGCGAGGTGGGCCGCGTAGGCCGGCGCCCGGAGCGCCGCCGCGATCGCGCCGGGCAGGCGGCCGAACAGGGCGGCCTCGCGGGCGCCGGAATCCTGCGTCTCGTGGGCGTCGTGGTGTTCGGGCATCGGTGATCCTCCCCGGCGTCTCGTTGGCGTGGCGCGGGCCGCGGCCGCGGGCGCTCCCCTCAGGTCGCCGGCCCCGCCCGCGCCAGCAGCCGCTCCGCCCGGCGCAGGTGGGGCCGGTCGAGCATCTCGCCGTCGATCCCGACGACGCCGGTCCCGGGGGAGCGCGCGAAGGCCGCCACGATGGCCCGGGCGCGGGCGAGGGCGGCCTCGGAGGGCGTGAAGGCGGCGTTGATCACCGGGACCTGCGCGGGGTGGATCGCCATCTTGCCGGCAAAGCCGTCGCGGCGGGCCTCGCGGCACTCGCGGGCGAGGCCCTCGAGGTCGCGGAAGCGGGCGTTGATCGTGTCGATGGCGTCGACCTCCGCGGCGGCGGCGGCCAGCAGGGTCAGGTTGCGGGCGAGGCGGAACGGCCCGCTCCACGCCCCCCCGTCGTCCCGGTTGGTCTCAGCGCCGATCTCGGCGGAGAGGTCCTCCGCCCCCCAGGTCACCCCGGCGAGCCGCCGGCTGGCGCCGGCCAGGCTCGACAGCGCGAACACCGCCCGGGCGGTCTCGGTGGCGATGGGCAGGATGCGGGTGGCGCCGTCGGGGAGCCCGGCCTGGGCCTCGTGCACGGCGAGGCGGGCGCCGAGCGCCGCCACGTCCGGCCCGCCCGCGGCCTTGGGCAGCACGATGCCGTCGGGACCCGCCCCCATCACGGCGGCCAGATCGGCGTCGGCGAGGCCGGTGTCGAGGGCGTTGACCCGCACGTAGAGCCTCGGGCGCCCCGGCGCCTCCCGCATCCGGGCCAGGAAGGCGGCCGTGACGGCGCGGGCCGCCGGCTTCTCGGGCAGCGCCACCGAATCCTCGAGGTCGAGGATCAGGGCGTCGGCGCCGGCCTCCAGCGCCCGGTCGAGCTTGCGCGGGGAATCGCCCGGCACGAACAGGAGCGCGCGCATCGCCCTCAGGCCTCCCCGGGGGGCCGCTTGCGCATCAGGCCCTGGCGGCGGCACTCGGCCACCAGCGTGCCGTCCTGCTTGTAGGCGCGGTGGACGAACTCGACGATGCCGGCATCGGGCCGGGAGCGGGATTCCCGCTTGGCGGCGATCTCGGTGGTGACGCTGATCGTGTCGCCCTCGAACAGCGGCGCGGGGAAGCGCGTCTCGGTCATGCCGAGGTTGCCGATGGTGGTGCCGACCGTGGTGTCGTTGACAGAGATGCCGATCATCAGCCCGAGGGTGAAGAGCGAGTTCATCAGCGGCCGGCCCCACTCGGTCTCGGTGGCGCAGAAATGCGCGTCGATGTGGAGCGGCTGCGGGTTCAGGGTGAGGTTGGAGAACAGCATGTTGTCCATCTGGGTCACCGTGCGGGTGAGCCGGTGGCGCAGGCGCGCGCCGACCTCGAAATCCTCGTAGTAGAGCCCGCCCCGCGGGTGGGTGGAGGCCGGGATCGTGCGGTCGGTCATGCGGCGTCCTCCGTCTTGAGGGTGATCAGGCGGGCGCCCTCGGCGACCTGCTGGCCGGCCTGGGCGCTCACCTCCGCCACCTCGCCGTCGGCGGGGGCGGTGAGGGCGTGCTCCATCTTCATCGCCTCCACGATGGCGAGGCGCTGGCCGCGCACCACCCGGTCGCCCGGTGCCACCAGCACCTCGACGAGCCGGCCGTGCATCGGCGCCTTGATGGTCCCGCCCCGGTCGTCGATGTGGTCGAGGTCGACGTCGAAGGGGTCCGGCGCCTCGACGGCGACCTGGCGCCCGCCCGAGACCACCAGGACGCCGCGGGGCGTCTCGACGACGCGCATCGGTCCCGCGGCGCTTGCGGCCGCCGCGGCCTCGTCCCCGAACGCGACGCGCAGCGACCCGCCGGTGCCGGGCTCGGGCCAGTGCAGCACGGCCTCCCGCGCCTCGCCCTCGACCAGCACCGGCCAGGCCTGCCGGCGCGCCTGCCCGAGCTGGAAGCCGTCGTCGGCGTCCCAGGGCGAGGCGGGGCCGGGGCCCGGCGCCGGCCGGGCCCGCGCCACGAGCGCGGCCACGCCCCGGCGCACCTCGGCGTCGTGGGAGGCGCCGGCGCCCGTCAGGGCGGCGAGGTCGCGGTCGATGAAGCCGGTGTCGAAGCGGCCGGCGCGGAACTCGGGCGCCTCCGCCAGGGCCTTGAGGAAGGCCACGTTGCTGCGCGGCCCCGCCACCAGGGTCCGGCCGAGGGCCCCCGCCAGCCGGTCCAGGGCCTCGTCGCGGCTGGCGCCGTGGGCGATCACCTTGGCGATCATCGGGTCGTAGTAGGGCGTCACGCTGTCGCCCGCCCGCACGCCGGTGTCGATGCGGATGCCCTCGCCCGCCGGCAGCTCCAGGGCGAGCAGGCGCCCGGTCGAGGGCAGGAAGCCGCCGGCCGGGTCCTCGGCGTAGAGCCGCGCCTCGACGGCGTGGCCCCGGATCGCGAGGTCGTCCTGGCGCGCCACCGGGAGCGGCTCGCCGGCCGCGACGCGGAACTGCCACTCCACGAGGTCGTGCCCGGTGATCGCCTCGGTCACCGGGTGCTCGACCTGGAGCCGCGTGTTCATCTCCATGAACCAGAAGCCGTCGGCCCGCAGGCCCTCGCGCCCGTCGGCGATGAACTCGATCGTGCCGGCGCCGACGTAGCCCACCGCCCGGGCGGCCTCGACGGCGGCCCGGCCCATGGCGGCGCGCACCTCCGGCGGCATGCCGGGGGCGGGCGCCTCCTCGATCACCTTCTGGTGTCGGCGCTGGAGCGAGCAGTCGCGCTCGAACAGGTGGACGGCGTTGCCGTGGGCGTCGCAGAAGACCTGGATCTCGACGTGGCGCGGGGCCAGCACGTACTTCTCCACCAGCACCCGCGGGTCGCCGAAGGCGCCGCTCGCCTCCCGCTGCGCGCTCGCCAGGGCGGCCGCGAAGTCCTCGGGGCCGTCGACCCGGCGCATGCCCTTGCCGCCGCCGCCCGCCACCGCCTTGATCAGGACGGGATAGCCGATCGCCGCGGCCTCGGCGGCGAGGAAGTCCGGCTCCTGGCGGGCGCCGTGGTAGCCCGGCACCACCGGCACGCCGGCCTGCGCGACGAGCGCCTTGGCGGCGTCCTTGAGGCCCATGGCGCGGATGGCGCTCGCGGGCGGGCCCACGAAGGCGATGCCGGCCTGCGCGCAGGCCTCGGCGAAGTCCGGCCGCTCGGACAGGAAGCCGTAGCCCGGATGGATGCAGTCGGCGCCCGCGCGGGCGGCCGCGGCGAGGATGCGGTCGGCGCGCAGGTAGGATTCGGCGGCGGGCGCCGGGCCGATCGGGTAGGCCTCGTCCGCTAGGGCGACGTGGAGCGCCTCCCGGTCGGCCTCGGAATGGACCGCGATGGTGCGCAGGCCGAGGCGCCGCGCGGTGCGGATCACCCGGCAGGCGATCTCGCCCCGGTTGGCGATCAGCACGGAGGTGAGCCGGCGGGGTGTCATGAGCGTCCTCCTCACATCCGGAACAGGCCGAACCGGGTCTCCGGCACCGGCGCGTTCAGGCAGGCCGAGAGCGCGAGGGAGAGCACCCGCCGGGTCTCCTCCGGCAGGATGATGCCGTCGTCCCAGAGCCGGGCGGTGGCGTAGTAGGGCGAGCCCTCGGCCTCGAAGCCGGCCCGGATCGGCGCCTTGAACGCCTCCTCCTCCTCCGGGCTCCAGGTGGTGCCGGCGGCCTCGATGTTGTCGCGCCGCACGGTGGCGAGCACGCTCGCGGCCTGCTCGGCCCCCATCACGGAGATGCGGGAATTCGGCCAGGCGAACAGGAAGCGCGGCGCGTAGGCCCGGCCGCACATGCCGTAATTGCCCGCCCCGTAGGAGCCGCCGACGATGAGCGTCAGCTTCGGCACGCCCGCGGTCGCGACCGCCGTGACGAGCTTGGCGCCGTTCTTGGCGATGCCGCCCGCCTCGACCTCGCGCCCGACCATGAAGCCCGCGATGTTCTGCAGGAACAGGAGCGGGATCCGGCGCTGGCAGCACAATTCGATGAAGTGCGCGCCCTTGAGCGCGCTCTCCGAGTACAGGATGCCGTTGTTCGCCAGCACCCCCACCGGCATGCCGGAGAGCCGGGCGAACCCGGTGACGAGCGTGGTGCCGTAGAGCCGCTTGAACTCGTCGAACTCCGACCCGTCGACCAGCCGGGCGATGAGCTCGCGGGCGTCGTACTGCTTGCGCAGGTCCACCGGCACGAGGGCGTCGAGGTCGCCCGGGTCGAGGGCCGGCTCGACCGGGGCCGCGATGTCGAGCTCGGGGCGCTTCACGGTGTTCAGCGTGCCGACGATGCGGCGCAGGATGGCCAGCGCGTGGGCGTCGTCGGTGGCGTAGTGGTCGGCCACGCCCGAGAGCCGGGCGTGCACGTCGGCGCCCCCGAGGTCCTCGGCGCTCACCACCTCGCCGGTCGCCGCCCGCACGAGCGGCGGCCCGCCGAGGAAGATCGTGCCCTGGCGGCGCACGATCACGCTCTCGTCGGACATCGCCGGCACGTAGGCGCCGCCGGCGGTGCACGAGCCCATCACGCAGGCGACCTGCGGGATGCCGGCGGCGGAGAGCTGGGCCTGGTTGTAGAAGATGCGGCCGAAATGCTCGCGGTCGGGGAACACCTCGGTCTGCTGCGGCAGGTTGGCGCCGCCCGAATCGACGAGGTAGAGGCAGGGCAGCCGGTTCTGGCCGGCAATCTCCTGGGCCCGCAGGTGCTTCTTGACCGTGAGCGGGTAGTAGGTGCCGCCCTTGATGGTGGCGTCGTTGCAGACGATCATCACCTCGCGGCCGGCGACCCGACCGATGCCGGCGATCAGCCCGGCGGCGTGGATGGCGTCGTCGTACATCCCCGAGGCCGCGAGGGCGCCGATCTCCAGGAACGGCGAGCCCGGGTCGATCAGGCGCAGCACCCGGTCCCGGGGCAGGAGCTTGCCGCGGGCGGTGTGGCGCTCGCGCGCCCGGGCGGGGCCGCCGGCGGCGGCCTCGGCCCGGCGCCGCCTGAGGTCGGCCCGGAGCTCGCTCCAGGCGGCGCGGTTCTGGTCGGCCGTCTCGGAGGCGAGATCGGCGCTGGTGGCGATGACCGGCATGGCGGTGTCAGTCCCTGGCCGGACGCGTCAGGAGGCGGTCTTGGCGAAGAGCTCGCGGCCGATCAGCATCCGGCGGATCTCGCTGGTGCCGGCCCCGATCTCGTAGAGCTTGGCGTCGCGCAGGAGCCGCCCGGTCGGGTAGTCGTTGATGTAGCCGTTGCCCCCGAGGAGCTGGATCGCGTCGAGGGCGCACTGCGTCGCCCGCTCGGCGGCGTACAGGATCGCCCCGGCGGCGTCCTCCCGGGTGGTCTCGCCGCGGTCGCAGGCCTGGGCCACCGCGTACACGTAGGCCTTGGCGGCGTTGGTGGCCACGTACATGTCGGCGAGCTTGCCCTGCACGAGCTGGAACTCGCCGATCGGCTGGCCGAACTGCCGGCGCTCGTGGACGTAGGGCAGCACCACGTCGAGGCAGGCCTGCATGATGCCGAGGGGACCCGCCGCCAGCACGGCGCGCTCGTAGTCGAGGCCCGACATCAGCACGTTGACCCCGCGCCCGACCTGCCCGAGCACGTTCTCCTCCGGCACCTCGCACTCCTCGAACACCAGCTCGCAGGTGTCCGAGCCGCGCATGCCGAGCTTGTCGAGCTTCTGGGCGGTGGAGAAGCCCTTCATTCCCTTCTCGATCAGGAAGGCGCTGATGCCGCGGGCGCCCGCCTGCGGGTCGGTCTTGGCGTAGACCACGAGGGTCTCGGCGACGGGCCCGTTCGTGATCCACATCTTGGAGCCGGTGAGGACGTAGCGGTCGCCGCGCTTCTCGGCCCGGGTGCGCATCGAGACCACGTCCGAGCCGGAGCCCGGCTCCGACATGGCGAGGGCGCCGACGTGCTCGCCGGAGATGAGCTTGGGCAGGTACCGGCGCTTCTGGGCGTCCGAGCCGTTGCGGCGCAGCTGGTTCACGCAGAGGTTCGAGTGCGCCCCGTAGGACAGCCCGACGGAGGCGGAGGCCCGCGACACCTCCTCCATCGCCACGCAATGCTCGAGGTAGCCGAGGCCGAGGCCCCCGTACTCCTCCTCCACCGTGATGCCGTGCAGGCCGAGGGCCCCCATCTCGGGCCAGAGGTCGCGCGGGAAGGTGTTGGTGCGGTCGATCTCCTCGGCCCGCGGCGCGATCCGGTCCTGCGCGAAGCTGCGCACGCTGTCGCGGATCGCCTCGGCGGTCTCGCCGAGGCCGAAGTTGAACTCACGCGCGGCGTTCGGGATCATGGGCGCTCTCCCTGGCGGATTTTCCCCATTTATACGAACGATCGTTTTTAAAACAAGCCGGATTCTCCGGAGGCGCCGCCGGAAGGCCCCGTCCCCCGCTCCCCCGGCCTGCCCGACCGAGCCGTCGCGGGCTTCGCCATCGATCGGCCGACCGGTCGCGCCTTCCCGGGACTACGACGAGGGACGTCGCGTCCGACCGGGACGATTCCGCACGCCGACCCGGATCTCGGACCGGGCGGCTCGCGGACGGCGTCCGCGAGCCGCGCCGGAACGCTCTCGGGCAGCTCTCGGGCGGCTCGCAGCGCCTCGACCGCCGCGTCCCGTCCCTCGTCGGGAGCCGGCGCCGAGCCGCCGCCCCGTGGGCGCCCGCAAAAGGCCCGGGGCGGCGCGCCCCGGAATCGCCCGGGCCTCACGCCCGGCCGGCGGCCCGGGCGATGCGGCCCGCGGCCGG
>NZ_QOWC01000141.1 GCF_003574465.1 Methylobacterium crusticola | reverse complement strand
CGCCCAGGCGCCGGGCGGCGGCGGCGCCTCCGGGATCGCGCCCGCGAGTGGGGCGAGGCGCGCCTCCCAGGCCCGCTCGGCCGCGGCGAGGCCGGGCCGGGCCGCGCGGTCGCGCCGGTAGGCCTCCCGCTCGGCGGGGTCGAGGGTGCCGAGGACGTACTCGGCGGCCCGCAGGTCGTCGCTCTCGTCGGGCGGGGTCATGCGGCCTCGTCCAGGCAGCCGCGCAGCATCGCGAGCCCGCGATGGAGCCAGGTCTTCACGGTGTTCACGGGCCGATCGTAGCGCGCCGCCAGCTCCTCGCGCGAGAGGCCCTCGCAATAGGCCCGCACCACGCAGTCGCGCTGCTGGGGATCGAGCCGCGCGAGGCAGTACAGCAGGGCCTCGCGGCTCAGGGCCTCGGCCTCGCGGTCGCGCGGGTCCGCGACGCGCTGGAGCCAGTCCTCCTCGTCCCCGCCTGAGGGCATCGCCACCTCGCGCCTGCGCCGCACCACGTCGATGGCGCGGTGGCGCGCGATCGACGCCAGCCAGGCCATGGGCCGCCCGGCCTCCGGCGCGTAGCCGGCCGCGCTCTGCCAGACCCGCAGGTAGACGTCCTGCAGCACGTCCTCGGCCGCGCCCCGGTCCCTGACGATACGCAGCACGATGCCGAAGAGTTTCGGGGCGGTGCGCCCGTAGAGCGCCGCGAGGGCGTCGCGGCGTCCCGCGGCGACGCCGGCGATGAGGGCCGGCAGGTCGTCGGAGGTCTCGCCGGCGGGCCGGTCCTGGACGCGCTCCATCCCGTCGCTTCCCGCCCCGCCCCGCCGCGCCGGGGCCCGCGCGGCCCCGGCCGCGTCCCGCCCAGCCTAGATCAAGCGCGCGCCCGCGGCCACCGGCCCGGCGCCGCGCGCGCCGCCCTCACCTCCGGGTCGGCTTCGCCCAGCCGGGCTTGTTCACCTGGCGGCCGCGGCCGAGGGCGAGGGCGTCCGGCGGGACGTCGTCGGTCACCACCGAGCCGGAGCCCACGAAGGCGCCCGCCCCGATCGTCACGGGCGCGACGAGGGCCGAGTTCGAGCCCACGAAGGCGCCCGCCCCGATCACCGTGCGGTGCTTGTTCACCCCGTCGTAGTTGCACGTGATGGTGCCGGCCCCGAGATTCGCCCTGGCGCCGACCTCGGCATCCCCGACGTAGGAGAGGTGGTTGACCTTGGCGCCCGCACCGATCGCGGCGTTCTTCACCTCGACGAAGTTGCCGATGCGGGCGCCGGTCTCGAGCACGGCCCCGGGCCGCAGGCGCGCGTAGGGGCCGACCTGCACGCCCGCCGCGAGCCGGGCCTGCTCCAGGTGCGAGAAGGCGTGGATCGTGCAGCCGTCGCCCACCGTCACGCCCGGGCCGAACACCACGTGCGGCTCCACCACGACGTCGCGGCCGAGCACGGTGTCGTGGCTGAGGAACACCGTCTCGGGCGCGATCAGGGTGGCGCCCGCCAGCATCGCCCGGCGCCGCAGGGCGGCCTGCAGGGTCGCCTCCGCGAGGCTGAGCTGCACGCGGTCGTTGATGCCCTGCGCCTCGGCCTCCGCGACCTCCACGACGGCGACCCGGTGCCCGTCCGCCACCGCGAGGCCGACCGCGTCGGTCAGGTAGTACTCGCCGGCCGCGTTGGCGTCCCGGATGCGCGACAGGAGGTCGAGGGCGAGGCCGCCGGAGAGCGCCATCAGGCCGGCATTGCTCAAGGTCACGCGCCGCTCGGCGGGGCTCGCATCCTTCTCCTCGCGGATCGCCGCGACCCGGCCGTCCTCGACCAGCACCCGGCCGTAGCCGGTCGGGTCGGCGGCCTCGAAGGCCAGGACCGCCACGGCCGCCCCCTCGGCGAGGGGCGCCCGCAGGCGCGCCAGCGTCGCGGCCGTCACCAGGGGCGTGTCGCCGAACGCCACCACCACGTCGTCGGCGCCCGCCTCCAGGGCCGGCCGGGCGGCCAGGACCGCGTGGGCGGTGCCGAGGCGCTCGGCCTGCGGGAAGACCGCGGCGCCGGGGGCGGCGGCCTCGACCGCCGCGGCGACGTCGGCCCGGCCGGGCTCCGTCACCACGGCGATGCGCGTCGCGCCGGCCTCCGCCACGGCGGCCAGCACGTGCCCGATCATCGGCCGCCCCGCCAGCGGGTGCAGCACCTTGGGCAGGTCGGAGCGCATGCGGGTGCCCTTGCCGGCGGCGAGCACGACGGCGAGGAGCGAGCGGGCCCCGGGCCCCTCCGCGCGTGTGCGCTCCGCCCGGGCGGGATTCGGCGTGGAGGTCATCGGCAGCCTGTCGGGTCTCGGGGCCTCGGTCTCGGGCGTTCCGCCCGCTCTAGCGCATCGCGCCCCGCGGGCAAATGCGGGCTTAACTGCCGGGCCTTCGCGGCGCCCCGCCCGCGGGAACTCGAGCGATTCTTAACCCCCGGTTCATCTCCGGGCGTGGTAAACGGCCGGCGGCAGCCCCCGAATCCGCACGGTCCCGGTCCCCCGGCATGACGCGACACCCCACCGCCCCGCCCTCCCGGCCGCAGCCCGGGCCCGCGCTCGACCGGCGCAGAGTGCTGGCGCTCGCCGGCGGCGGCCTCGCCTGGGCCGGGGGGGCGCTGGCGCAGCAGCCGGAGCCCTCGCCGCCCGGCGACGGCGAGCGCTTCGATCCGGCCCGGGTGGTCGACCTCGCCCGCGCGCTCGCGAAGAAGCCCTACGCCGCCCCCTCGAACGCCCTGCCGGACCCGTTCGGCGCCCTGTCCTACGAGCAGTACGTCGCCATCCGGGCCCTGCCCCCGGCGCTGATCTGGGCCGGCGAGGGCCGCGGCTTCGTGGTCGAGCCGCTGCACCGCGGCTTCCTGTTCACGAACCCGGTGACGCTCCACGTCGTCGAGGACGGCGTGGTCCGGCGCGTCGCCTACGACCGCGGCCGGTTCGAGTTCGGCAAGCTCAAGGCCCCGGAGGAGCCGCGCGACCTCGCCTTCTCGGGCTTCCGGCTCTACGCCAGCTTCGCGGGCGCCTCCCCGGCCGATTGCGCCATCTTCCAGGGCGCCTCGTTCTTCCGCGCGCTCGCCGCCGGGCAGAGCTACGGCGTCACCGCCCGCGCCCTCACGCTGCGCCCGGCCGAGGCCAAGGGCGAGGAATTCCCGCTGTTCCGCGCCTTCTGGCTCGAGCGCCCGGCGGTCGGCACCGGCCAGATCGTGATCCACGCCCTCGTCGATTCCGAATCGGCGACCGCGGCCCTGCACATGACCCTGCGCCCGGGCGAGGCCACGATCGTCGACGTCGAGGCGACCCTGTGCCCGCGCACCCCGCTCGAGCACGTCGGCATCGCCGGCATGACGGGCGCCTACCTGTTCGGCCCCACCGACCACCGCAACGTCGACGACGCCCGCCCGGCCGCCCACGAGATCGACGGCCTGCAGATCCGCAACGGCTGGGGCGAGGCCCTGTGGCGCCCGGTCCAGAACCCCGAGACGCTCCAGATCTCGGCCTTCCTCGACCAGGACCCGAAGGGGTTCGGGCTGGTGCAGCGGGCCCGCGCCTACGGGGATTACCAGGACGACGTGCAGCGCTGGGAGCGGCGCCCGAGCCTGTGGGTCGAGCCCCTCGGCACCTGGGCGCCGGACGTGCCCCAGCACGGCTGGGGGCCGGGCGCCGTGCAGCTCATCGAGATCCCGAGCGAGTCGGAGGTCAACGAGAACATCCTGGCCTACTGGCGCCCGAAGGAGCCCATCGCCAAGGAGGCGGCCTTCAGCTACCGGCAGTTCTGGTGCTGGAGCGTGCCCGGCCAGCCGCCCCTCGCCGTCTGCTCGGGCACCCGGGTGGGCCGGGGCGCCTCGGGCCGGCGCCGGCTCTTCCTCGTCGACTTCACCGGCGAGGCTCCCTTCGCCGAGGGGCTCGCGCCCGGGTCCCTGCGGCTCTCGCTCCATACCGGGCCCGGCAGCCTCACCCGCCAGCAGCTCTACGCCTATCCGGAGCGCAAGACCGTGCGGGCGGTGTTCGAGCTCGATCCGGGCGGCGAGACCGCGTGCGAGCTGCGCCTGACCGTGAAGGCCGCCGACAAACCCGTCAGTGAGACATGGCTGTATCGTTGGACACCGTGACGGACGCGCCGCCAAGCCCCGCCCCGAGCCCCGCCCCGAGCCCAGGCCTGCCCCCGGAGGCGCCCCTCGCCATGCCGGTGCAGGACCTGCGCCGATGGTCGGGGGAGGACGGGCACGCCGCGCCGTCGCGCCGCACGCCCTGGGCGGCCCGGGCCTTCGTGTTCGGCGGGGGCGGGCTCCTCACCGCCTACGGGGCGGTGCAGATGTACGAGGTGGTCTCGGTCGCGGGCTCGACCACCTGGCTGCAATGGCTGCTCCTCGGGCTGTTCACCCTCAACTTCTCGTGGATCGCCCTCGCCTTCACGTCGGCGCTCCTCGGCTTCGGGGCGCTCCTGCGCCGGGGCCGGCCCGCGGCCGCGGCCGCGCCGCTCGCCACCCGCACCGCCGTGGTGATGCCGGTCTACAACGAGGCCACCGCCCGCACCTTCGCGGCCGTCGCGGCGATCCGCGAGTCGATCGAGGCCACCGGCGAGGGCGCCGCCTTCGACTACTGGATCCTGTCCGATTCGACCCGGGCCGACGCCTGGATCGCCGAGGAGCGCGCCTACCTCGACCTGAGCGCCCGCCTCGGCGCGCAGGCCCGGCTCTACTACCGCCACCGGCCGAAGAACCACCACCGCAAGGCCGGCAACATCGCCGACTTCGTCACCCGCTGGGGCGGCGACTACGACCACATGCTGGTGCTCGACGCCGACAGCCTGATGAGCGGCGACTGCGTGGTCACGCTCGCCCGCACCATGGAGGCGGACCCGGACGCGGGCATCATCCAGTCCCTGCCCCTCATCATCAACCGCAACACGCTGTTTGCCCGCGTGCAGCAATTCGCGGCCCGCCTCTACGGCCCGGTGATCGCCACGGGCCTCGCCCTGTGGTCGGGCCGGGACGGCAACTACTGGGGCCACAACGCCATCATCCGGACCCGGGCCTTCGCGGCCCATTGCGGCCTCCCGGACCTGAGCGGCCGCCCGCCCTTCGGCGGCCACGTGCTCAGCCACGACTTCGTCGAGGCGGCGCTGATCCGCCGGGCCGGCTGGAGCGTGTACATGCTCCCCGACCTCACGGGCTCCTACGAGGAGAGCCCGCCCTCGCTCATCGACATCGCGGTGCGCGACCGGCGCTGGGCGCAGGGGAACCTCCAGCACGCCCGCGTCATCGGCACGGCGGGCCTGCGCCTCGCCTCGCGCCAGCACTTCGCCACCGGCATCGCCGGCTACCTCGCCTCGCCGCTCTGGGCCGCGCAGCTCGTGGTCGGCATCGCCCTCGCCCTCCAGACCGCCTACATCCGGCCGGAATACTTCTCGACCGAGTTCCGGCTCTACCCGGTCTGGCCGCGCTTCGACCCCGTCCGCGCGCTCCAGCTCTTCGGGATCACAATGGGCATCCTGCTCGCCCCCAAGCTGTTCGGGCTGATCCTCGGGCTGATCGACGGGCGGGTGCGGCGGGCGAGCGGGGGCGGCGTGCGGCTCGTCCTCTCGGCCCTGATCGAGACGCTCCTGTCGGCGCTGATCGCCCCCATCGCGATGCTGATCCAGTCCGGCTCCGTGCTCCAGATCCTGCTCGGGCGCGACACCGGCTGGAACCCGCAGCGCCGCGACGACGGCTCGATCCCGTGGTCCGACATCGTCCGGCGCCACCGCTGGCACACGATCCTCGGGCTCGTCGCGGGCGCCGCGGCCTTCGCGATCGCGACCTCGCTGTTCCTCTGGATGTCGCCCACGATCCTCGGCCTCGTCCTGGCGATCCCGATCTCCTGGGCGAGCGGCCAGCTCGGCCTCGGCCTGGCGCTCAAGCGCCTCGGCCTGCTGATGACGCCGGAGGAGCACGACCCCCCGGCCATCGCCGGGCGCGCCAGGGCGATCGAGGCCGAGAACGCCGCCCGCGGCTACGACGACGCCGACGGCCTGCGGGCGCTCCACGCCGACCCGGCCCTCCAGGCCGGCCACATCGCGCTGCTGCCGCCCGCCGATCCCCGCCCCCGCGGCGCGCTCCAGCCCGACCACGTCATGGCCCAGGCCAAGGTGGTGGAGGCCGAGACCATCGACGAGGCCGCCGCCTGGCTCAGCCCGAGGGAGCGCATGGCGCTCCTGCACGACCGCGCCCTGCTGGACCGCCTCGGGAACCTGGCCGGCTGAGGGCGCGCCCTCGCGCCGGGCCGGGGCTCCCGCTTCGCCCGGGACGGCCCTAGCCCGGCATGGTGACGACGAGGGGGCCGTTGCGCGAGGCGACGACCGTGTGCTCGTACTGGACCGTGGGGGCCCTCGGCCGGCTGTAGAGCGTCCAGGGATCGTCGCCGTCCTCGGCCAGCACGGCGCCGAGCGACAGGAACGGCTCCACGGTGAACACCAGCCCCTCCGCCATGATCCGGCGCTCGGAGGCGTCGGGCCAGGTCGCGATCTCGGTCGGCTCCTCGTGCAGCGACAGGCCGACCCCGTGGCTCGCGAGGTTGCGCACCAGGGTGTAGCCGTTCCGGCGCGCGAAGGTGCCGACGGCCCGCCCGATCGCGGCCAGCGGCCGGCCGGCCCCGACCTCGCGCAAGCCCGTCCACATGGCCCGGCGCCCGTCCCTGCAGAGACGCTCGACCGCGCGCGTCACGGGCGGCACCGCGAAGGATCCCGCCGTGTCGGCGAAGAAGCCGTCCTTCTCCGCCGAGACGTCGATGTTGACGAGGTCGCCCGGACGGATCGCGCGGGCGCCCGGGATGCCGTGCGCGATCTCCTCGTTGACGCTGATGCAGGTGGCCCCGGGAAAGGCGTAGACCAGCTCCGGCGCCGGACGGGCCCCGGCCGCCTCCATGAACCGGCGCCCGACCTGATCGAGGTCGCGCGTCGTCATGCCGGGCTCGACGGCCTTCCCCATCGCCTCGAGCGTGTTGGCGACGATGCGCCCGATCCGCCTCAGCCCCTCCAGCTCGTCGTCGCTCGCTATCGTCATGCCGCGTCCCTTCGTCGATCCGGAGGAGGTCGAGCCGGCCGCCGCCCTCCTGGAGAAGCCCGGACCGGCCGTGCGGTCTCCCGCGGGGGGACCCGCCCGGAGCGCTCCCCCGGGCGCGGGAGCCCGGCATCGCCCACCCGCCGCGGGGCCGAGTATAGGCCGGCGGGCGGCAGACCGTGAGTGCAAGGCCGGCAAGGGCCGCGGGAGGCGGGCTGGGACGCGCGGGACGCCCCGGGCCCGCCGGACCCTCGACGTCCCACGCCGCCCGTGCTTGACTGCGCGGGCACCGGCGCGGACGTCGCCGGGCCCGGAGGGGACGGCCTGGATGGGACGGTCGTGATGCGTGTGCCCCGGACCCGCGTCCCGGACGACCACGCCCTCGCGCCCGTCCTCCGGCGCCTCGGCCTGATCGCCCCGGCCGAGCCCTTCGCGGTCGAACCCCTCGCCGGCGGGGTCTCCTCCGACATCGTCCGGGTGACGGCGGCGGGCCGAAGCTTCGCGGTCAAGCGGGCCCTCCCCAAGCTGAAGGTGGCGGCCGAGTGGCACGCCCCGGTGGCGCGCAACGGCTACGAGGTCGCCTGGCTGCGCGAGGCGGCGGCGATCGTGCCGGGCGCCGTGCCGGAGGTGCTCGGCCACGACCCCGCGAGCGGCCTGTTCGCCATGGCCTACCTCGATCCCGCCGACCACCCGGTCTGGAAGGGCGTCCTGCGGGACGGCCGGGTCGATCCGGGCTTCGCCGCGCAGGTCGGGGGACGCCTCGCGGCGATCCACGCCGCCACCGCCGGGCGGGCCGACGTCGCGGCGCGCTTTCCCACCGACGACATCTTCCACTCGATCCGCCTCGAGCCCTACCTCGAGGCCACGGCCCGGTCGCACCCGGGAGTGGCGGACCGCCTGATGGCCCTGAGCGCCCGCACGCTCGCCGAGAAGCGCGCGCTCGTCCACGGCGACGTCAGCCCCAAGAACATCCTCGTCGGGCCGCAGGGGCCCGTGCTCCTCGACGCCGAATGCGCCTGGTACGGGGACCCCGCCTTCGACCTCGCCTTCTGCCTCAACCACCTGCTGCTCAAGGCGCTGTGGAACCGCGCCGCCGCGCCCCGCCTCGGCGAGGCCTTCGGGGCGCTCCTCGCGGCGTACGCCGCCGGCGTGACCTGGGAGCCGCGCCCCGCCCTCGAGGCCCGGGCCGGGGCGCTGCTGCCGGCGCTGCTGCTCGCCCGCATCGACGGCAAGTCGCCGGTCGAGTACGTGACCGGGGAGGCCGACAAGGCCCTGGTCCGCCGGGTGGCGCTGCCGCTCGTCGCGGCCCCGCCGCCGGCCCCGGGCGCGGTGCGCGACGCCTTCGCGGCGGCCCTCGGAACGGGAGTCTCCACGCCATGACCGCCACCCGCATCGCCGCCCTGCGCGGGCGCCGGGTCTGGGATTCCCGCGGCCGCCCCACGGTCGAGGTCGACGTGCGCCTCGAGGGCGGCGCCTTCGGCCGCGCCATCGCCCCGGCCGGGGCCTCCACGGGCGCCGGCGAGGCCCTGGACCTGCGCGACGGCGGCGCGGCCTTCGGGGGCCTCGACGTGCGCCGCGCCCTCGCCCACATCGAGGCCGAGATCGCCCCCGCCCTGCTCGGCCGGGACGCCGGCGCGCAGGGCGCGATCGACGCCGCCCTGATCGCCCTCGACGGCACGCCCGGCAAGACGCGCCTCGGCGGCAACGCCCTCATCGCCACCTCGATGGCGGTGCTGCACGCCGCCGCCGCCGCCGCCGGCGTGCCGCTCTGGCGCCACCTCGCGGGGGACGGCCCCGTCCGCCTGCCCCTGCCGGAGATCCAGATCTTCGGCGGCGGCGCCCACGCGGCCCGGCGGGTGGACGTGCAGGACTTCATGGTGGTCTGCCCCTCCGCGGCCTCGTTCGCGCAGGCCCTCGACCGCACGGCGGAGGTGTACCGCGCCGCCGGCGCGCTCCTGTCCGCCCGCGGCCTGCTCCAGGGCGTCGCCGACGAGGGCGGCTACTGGCCCGCCTTCGCGTCGAACGAGGAGGCCCTCGACATGCTGCTCCGGGCGATCGAGGCGGCAGGCTTCGTGCCGGGCGACGAGGTGGCGATCTCCCTCGACATCGCGGCCTCGCAGTTCGGCCGGGCCGGGCGCTACCGCCTGGCCCGGGACGGGCGCAGCCTCGACGCCGACGGCCTGATCGCGCTCCTCGGCGCGTGGATCGCGCGCTACCCGATCGTCTCGGTCGAGGACCCGCTGGCGGAGGACGACGCGGACGGCTTCCGCCGCTTCACCGCGGCCTACGGCGACCGCGTCCAGGTGATCGGCGACGACTTCCTCGTCACCGAGGCGCGGCGCGTCGAGGAGGCCGCGGCCGCGGGCGCCTGCACGGCGGTGCTGATCAAGCCCAACCAGGCCGGCACCGTGACGGAGACCCGCGCCGCCCTGGAGGCGGGCCGCCGGGCCGGCTTCGGCACCATCGTGTCGGCCCGCTCCGGCGAGACGGAGGACGTCACCATCGCGCACCTCGCCGTGGGCTGGGACGCGGGGCAGTTCAAGGTCGGCTCGTTCACCCGCTCCGAGCGCATGGCGAAGTGGAACGAGATGCTGCGGATCGAGGAGGCGAGCGGCGCGGGCTTCGCGGGCGGCGCGGCGCTGCGCCGGCGACGCCCCTGAGGGCCGCCGCGCCGGATTACGCCGCACTTCCGGACCGCCGACGCGAGGCGCCAGGGACGGGATCCGGCGCGGGCCGGACGGAGATCTCCCACGATCCCGCCCGCCACGAGGACGACATTCCCCTCGTTCGTGACCGATGGGTCAAAGTTTCGCGAGGCCGTCATCCCCGGCCGCGATAGAATATATTTAACCGCCCGATGCTTGTCCCCGGCCCGCACGCTGTCGTAAACATCCCGGCGCCCTGAATCGGGAGGAGTTGATGAGCATCACGGCACATTTCGTGCGACCGATTCGGCCGCAGGCGGTGGTCGTCTCCCTGGCCGGCTACCTCGCGGCCGCGGTCATGTGCGCGGACCGGAAGGCGGCCGCGCGCTGAACCCCCGTCAGGCGGCGAGCCGGCGCCGGTCCTCGCGGTAGCTCTCTAGGAGGGCGGCCGGGATCGCGTCGAGCACCTCCGCCACGGCGGCCTCGTCGACGAGCGTGCGGGCCAGGACCCGGGCCTCGTCGCGGGCGGCCTCGGCGTCGAAGCGGTTGAGCAGGGCCACGATGACGTGGCTGTCGGCGAAGGGCAGGTTCTCGCAGGCCGTCACCGCGCGCTCGATCATCCGCCGCGACAGGGCCGGGGCGCTGGACTCGCGCAGGCCCGTCGCCTCCTCGCGCCAGGCCGTCATCGCCGCCGCGAAGGCGGGCTCCAGGGCCGCCGGCAGGCCGGCGCGCCGGGAGAGCGCCCGCAGGCCGTGGCCGCTGCCGTCGTGCAGCAGGCCGGCCACGCGCTCCGGGCTCAGGCCCGACAGCTCCGTGAGGGCCGCCTCCGTGAAGGCCATCCGGCCCGACAGCATCGCGCGCAGGATCAGGCCCGGCGTGAGCTGGCCGGCCCCGCGCAGGTAGATGACCAGGCGGCGCAGGTCGCCGCGCTCCGCCCCCTCGGCGAGGCCGAGGGTGGCGCGCTCCCGCGCCTCGCGCGCCGCGCGCTCGCTGCGCTCCGGCGAGAGCCAGCCGCACCCCGTCACGAAGGCCGAGAGGGCGTGGGCGAGCCGGGCCGTCACCGCCTGCCGCACGTCCAGGGGCAGGTCGTCCCGGGCGAGGAGCGCCTCCCGCAGGGCCCCGTCGTCGCCGTGGCGCTCCACCACCCGGAGCAGGCTGCCCCGGGTGATCGCCGCCCCCGGGTTCGCGGCCAGGAGCCGCAGAGCCTCCGGGCCGGCGATCTCCGCGAGGGCCCCGCACAGCATGGCCGAGAGGTGGGGCCGCGACGCGATCGCCTCCCGGGCGGCCTCCTCGCCCACCGCCGCGCAATCGACGAGGTCGGCATCCGACAGGACCGGCGAGCGCGCCAGCACCAGCCCGGCGATCTCGGGCTGGTCCTGCGTCAGGGCCACCACCAGGGCGCGCGGCGCCTCGGCGGCGTTGGCGCAGGCCTCGGCCAGCGCCCGCCGCACCAGCGGCGAGGGGTCGTCGAGGAGCGCCGTCATGGCGGTCCTGGCCTCCCAGCGCGCCGCGGCGTCGAGCTTGGCGTAGAGGTAGGCCCGGGCGAGCGACGCCGCCGCCTCGGCCCTGCGGCCGGCGGATTCGTGCTGCGTCCAGAGCAGGAACTGGCGGATGATCATCGGCGCGGCTCCGGTGGCGATGCGCGGGCGGGGCATCAGGGCCCCTGGCGATAGGCGGACAGATCGAGGGGGACGGGGCGGCCCCTGCCGCCGGCGCCCCCGAACTCGGCCGGGCGGGCCGGCGGCAACGGTGCGCCGGCGGCGAGTGGCGCGCCGGCGGCCAGCAGCGCGCCGGCAGGACGGTCGGTGGACGCCTCCGCGGCGGCCGCCCGGGGCGGGGCGGCCGCGTCGCGGGCATCCGCGCTCTCCGGCGTCTCGTCCGTGCGCGGGAAGTAGCTCGGACCCGCGGCCGTGCCCGCGCCGCGGCCGCGCCAGAGCTGCGCGACGCTCTCTGAGACCGGCCCGCGGCGGGCGTCGGTCTGGAACAGGGAGCGCAGGCCCGACCCGGCCTCGGGGGCGTAGGCCGCGGGCTCGGTCGCGCCGGCGGCCGCCGCCGCCGGCGGGGCGCCGCCGGACTGGCTCGCCGACAGGAGGGCGTAGAGCTCCGACGTGCTGCGGGGCCGGCCCGCCTTGTCGTAGAACAGGCTGCGGTTGGCCCCCGCGGCCTCGGGCAGGTCGGTCGCCGCCGCCCGGGCCGGGCTGCTCTGCGCCGAGCGGATCAGCGCGGCCGCGCCCCTCGCGCCGAGCACGTGGGCGGCGTAGAGGTCGCCGCGGGTGGGCTCCCGGCCGAGCTCGGTGACGAGGGCGTCGTGGTTGCGCCGGGTGAGCGCCCCCGCCATCGCGGCGGAGACCTGGGGGTCCTGGCGCAGGTCGAGGATCGTCTGGCGGGCGGCCGGGTCGCTCACCGCGAAGCCGCCCTGCGTCCGGGCCGTGATGGCGTCGGCGTAGTCCCCGAGGCCGAGGGCGGGCCCGTCCTGCTTCATCACCCCGAGCCAGGTCTGCTCGATGAACTGGAACAGGCCGCTCGCCGAGGAGGTGCCGGCCCGCGCCGCGGGATCGAGGCTGGATTCGCGCTTCGCCGTGGCGAGCAGGTAGTCGAAGCCGGTGCCGGTCCTCTCGGCGCCCTGCCGGATCGCCTCCACCACCGGGCTCGCCGGCGCGGCGCCGCGGCCTGCGGCATCACGGGATGTCGGGGGAGTGGTGGTGAACAGGAACATCGGGATCCGCCGGAGCGGCCCTGCGTGGCGCGGGCCGGCTCTCGGGGGCAACGATGTGATCTCATGGTAAAGGAAGCCTGAAGCGGCCCGTCCCGGCGGTGTCCCGCGCCCCGCCCCTCTCGACCCGCCGCCCGCTCCGGCGCGAGGGCAGGATCGCCTGCGCGGCCGCGGCCCGCCCGATTGTCCCGGCCTCGGCGCTCGGGCGCAGGGCGGGCCGCGGCTACCGCGTCGTGGGACGGGGGCGGGACAGGAGCGCGCGCAGGCTCCGGGCGGACGTATTGCCGAGGTCGAGGATCTTCCAGGCCCCGTTCGTCCGCCTGAGCGTGAGGTCGACCGCCTCGGCCTTGCCGAAATTCGTGAACGTGACGTGCGCGTCGGTGACGTCCCGGCTCCGCCGCGTGAGGGCGTACGTCACGTCGCGGATCTCGAAGTCCTGGCAGGCGCAGACCGGGTCGTAGTCGAAGGAGCCGGTCTCGCCGCCGGCGCGGGCGCGGTCGCGCGCGAGGAGGTCGAGCAGCGCGGGGTCGTAGAACTCGCGGGCGCGCGGGCCGTAGAGGTCGACGCCGCTCCCGCCCGGGCCGTACTGGTCGTAGAGGTGCGTGATGAAGCGGCCCGCCGGGGACTCCGCCGCCGATGCCGGGCCTACCCACAGCAGGAACGCCGCCAGGACAGGAGCGCCGCGCACCTCAACGGCCCCCGCGCGACGGGCCGGTCACGGCCGGTAGATCTTGAAGGGCGGCCGGCTCGTCCTGTAGCCCGGGCCGCTCCACATGTCGGTCTGGACGAAATCGGAGATCCACGCCTCTCCCGAGTACATGCAGATATGGCCTGCGACGCTGCCGCCCTGGTAGTTCTGGATGACGGCGACGTCGCCCTTCCTCGGCGTGTAGCCGGCGCTGCTCACGACCGAGAACCCGACCTCGACCAGCGAGGGCCCCGCGTCCTTGGCGTTGGCCACCCTGGTCTTCAGCGACACGCCCCCGGCCTCGATGGCCTGCCTCACGGCGCGCAGGCAATGGTGCCGGCTCGCGCTCCCGGTATTGGATGAGACGAGATGTTCCACCGCCTTCTCGATGTCCAGCTTGGACGTGCTGACGGTCAGGGTCTTGTTGGGGGCGATGGTGTCCGGCTTTGCCGCAGGGGAGGTCCCGGCCGCTGAAGAGATCCCTGGCACCCTCGTCTCCCGGTCCCGATGGGCGCACTGTGCCAAGCCCTGTCAGGCTTGTAAAGCCGCGGGCCTGACCTGTGGCCGGTCTCGGTACTCCGCCGCAAACCGGGACCCGCCGGGGCCGAATCCGGGGCCGCGCGGCGGCCGGGCGGGGCGCCCGGCCCGGCGGTCCGCCGCGTCAGGACCGCGGCACGTCGCCCCCGCCCGCGGGCCGGCGCATCTCGAACCGCGACTCGGGATCGACCGCGAAGTAGTCGAAGTAGCCGCCGCGCATGATCGGCCGCATCGCCCCGGTGTCGACCCGGCCCTGCGGGGTGACGAAGCGGTCGTCGATGTAGAGCGACACCACCTGGCCGATCACCAGGAAGTACGTCGCCTCGCCGCCCCCCAGCGGCACCATCGGGATGGTCTGGAGCCACTTGCACTCGATGGCGGCGGGGGACTCGGCCACCCGCGGCGGCCGCACCTTCCGGGACGGCGCGGTCGCGAGCCCCGCGAACCCGAACTCGCTCTCCCCCCGCGGCAGCGGCGCCGAGGTCTGGTTCATGGCGTCCTTGAGCGCGAGCGTGGCGAAGCTGCACACGAACTCGCCGCCCTCCTCGGCGAACGTCATGGCGTCCTTCCGGCCGAAGGACGAGAAGGCGACCATCTCGGGATTGTCCGCGACCCCGTTGAAGAACGAGTAGGGCGAGAGGTTGAGCTGCCCGCCGGCGCCGAGGGCGCTGACCCAGCCGATCGGCCGCGGCGCCACCAGGGCCTTGAAGGGGTTGTGCGGCAGGGTGCGGGACTCGGCGTCGTAGTGCATCGGCGGGCTCCGGTGGGGAGCGGACCTAAGCAGACTTGCGCCGGCAAGCCAACGCCGCGCGGGCCCGTGGTGGGCCCGGGGCCGCCCCCTTCGCGGGCGGCGGGGCGGATTGGCGCCGCGCCCCCGGGCCGGCGTCTTGACGCGGGCCGCCGGCAGCCGCCGAATGGCGCGCCGTCGCGCCGGGAGACGGCCCCGATCCGAAGAAGGCCCCATGTCGATCCTGCTGTTCGAGCCGCCCGGCTGCGTCTTCATCCGCGTCCGCAAGACCGGCTCCACGTCCGTCGTCCGGGGCCTGTTCGGCGGGCGCGACAGGGCCGTCCTGGCGACCGCCGACGGCCGCTGGGATCCCCGGTTCGACGGCCGCCCGACCGCCGCCTTCGTGCGCAACCCGTTCGACCGCCTCGTCTCCTGCCTGCGGATGTTCCAGGACTACGCGGTGGCGACGCGCGACGAGGAGGCGCTCCGCTCCCGCCTCGACCTCGCGGCGCTCATGGACGCGATCGAGGACGACGCCATCCCGCTCGACCGCGACGCCTACCTGTCGAAGCTGCGTCTCCACGCCCTGCCGATGACGCACCGCTTCTACTGCCTCGACCGGGCCGGCTTCGTCGGGCGCTTCGAGCGGTTCGAGCGCGACTACCGGGCGCTCGCCGCCGCCCTCGGCCTGCCCGCCGCGGCCGTGCCGCACGAGCGCCGCCGCGCGCCGGTCGACTACCGGCGCTGGTACAGCCCGCCCCTGCGGTCCCGCGCGGAATCCCTGCTGCGGCAGGACCTCGCGACGTTCGGGTACCGCTTCGACGCGGAGCCCGCCGGATCCGGATAGGCGCGGCGCGCCCGCGGCGCGGGCCGCGAGATCGCGCCTTCCACCGCACGGGACACCGCCTCGGCCGGGAACATGCAGGTCTTCATCAAATCGATCCCGCGATCGGGCCATCATTTCCTGTCGACGATGCTCTATCAATATTTCGGAGACGACATCCGGTACTGCTTCCAGGCCGGGCCGGAGGCGTGCTGCGGGCGCACGCCGTGCGTCGCGGCCGGGCCGCGGCCGCTCTTCATGCAGAAGTCGCACGATCCCCGCCTGACCGACCCCCGCGACGTCCTAAGCGTGCGCTACCTGATCCAGATCCGGGAGCCCGCCGGGCAGATCGCCTCCGAGATCGAGCGGGCGCGGGCGCGGCGCGGCGACGCCTTCCCGATCGCGGAGCGCGACTTCGCCGAGTGGTGGCTCGCCCACCAGGCCCGCTACTACCGGGCCTTCCGGGCGCGCTGGACCGCGCCGCCGCCCGAGGGGGCGCTCGTGCTCGATTACGGCGCCCTGCGGGACGACCCGGAGGCGGCGCTCGCCCGGGCGATCCGGCTGTTCGGCCGGGCGCCGGACGGCGCGAGGGTGGCGCAGGTCGTCGCCCGCAACCGCACCCGGCTCGCGCGCAACCCGCGCCTCGACCACGAGACCCTGCCCTTCCGTCCCCGGGCGGCGGCGAGCACGGGCGGGCTGCCGCCCGACCTCTTCGCCGACTACCTCGACCTCGTGGCGGCGTCCGGCCGGGCGACGCGCCTGACGCGGATCGAGGCGGTCCTCGGCCTCCTCGCGGCGGGGCCTCCGGGCCCCGCGGGGGGGCCTCCGGGCCTCGCGGCGACGCCTCCGGGCCCCGCGGCGACGCCTGACGAAACTCTCTCGGCCGCGGCCGCCGCGGCCGCGGGGCTCGGCAATGCCCGCCTCGCCGGGCAGGTGCGCAAGGCCCTCGCGGCGGCGGGCCGGGAGGCGGAGGCCCTCGCCCTCAAGCGCGCCCTGGCCAAGCCGCCGTGAGGGCGGGGAGCCGCCCGGCGCTCAGTAGCGGCTGACGATGTCGGCCAGCGCCGGCCGCGGCCGGTCGCCCGGCACCTGCTCGGCGCGCCCGACATGCACGAACCCGGCGAGGCGCTCCGTCGGGGCGAGCCCGAGGGCGTCGAGGACGCGCCGGTCGTAGGTCATCCACTCGGTGAGCCAGGACGTGCGGAACCCGAGGGCATTCGCCGCAACGACGAGGTTCATCGCCGCGGCGCCGGCCGACAGCACCTGCTCCCATTCGGGGATCTTCGCGTGGGCGGCGGCCCGCGACACGACCGCGATCACGAGCGGCGCCTGGGCGAGGCGGGCCGCCTCCGCGGCCAGGCGCGCCGCGTCCGCCTCCGGATGGTCGGCCGCGTAGGTCCCGGCCACCACCCGGCCGATCCGCTCCTGGCCCTCGCCCTCGATGAGGATGAAGCGCCAGGGCGCGAGCTTGCCGTGGTCCGGGACCCGGGCGGCGGCGGCCAGGATCGTCCCGCGCTCCTCCGCGGACGGCCCCGGGCCGGACAGGAGGGCGGGGGGCACGGAGCGGCGGGTGCGGAGGAGGTCGAGCGTTGCGTTCATCTGGGCTTCAGTGCCGTCGTCTATGAAGGAAGCGGGGCTGATCCCGCGGGATCGTCACCGCGCGAAGTCCGGTCACGGCGAAGCTGCCATGCTGGCGTCGCGATGGCCGACATAAGCACCATTTTGGCGGTCACGACCACGGCCCGCGGGGAAAATGATGCAGGAGCACGCAGCGGGCGGTCCCGCCGGTCACTCGAGCGCCCGCCGCGGCCCCGGGCGCGCCGCGACGCCCCCGGCCCGCCCCTGGACCGGCCGGGATTTCTGGCTCGCCCTCGCCGCCGTGATGCTGTTCTGGGCCGCCGCGGCCTCGGTCTGGCCCCTCGCCGGCGCGGTGGTGCCGTGGGATTCCAAGAACCACTTCTACCCGATGCTGCGCTACCTCGGGGCTGCGCTGGCGAACGGCGAGCTGCCGCTCTGGAACCCCTACCATTTCGGCGGCCACCCCTCGGTCGCCGACCCGCAATCGCTGCTGTTCACGCCGACGATGCTGCTGTTCGCGTGGGCGGACCCGTCGCCCTCGATGGAGCTGTTCGACGCCGTCGTGTTCGCCCACCTCGTCCCGGGCGCGGTCGCGTTCCTGCTGCTCTTCCGCCGTCGCGGCTGGCACCCGGCCGCCGCGGTGGCGGCCGCCATGGTGTTCGTGCTCGGCGGCTCGGCCTCGGCGCGGCTCCAGCACACCGGCATGATCATCTCGTACGGCTTCGTGCCGCTGGCCTGGTGGCTCCTGGAGGAGGCGCTGGCGCGCCGCTCCTACGCCTTCGCGCTCGCCTTCGCGCTCGTCGCCGCCGTGATGACGGTCGGGCGCGACCAGGTGGCGTTCCTGTGCGGCGTCAGCCTGATCGGCGTCGCCGCCTACGAGACCCTGACGGCCGGGCGCCCCCTCGCCTACCTGCGGGCGCGCCTCGGCGTGCTCGCCGCCATGGCCCTCGTCGGCGGCGCCCTGCTGGCGGTGCCCTCGCTCCTCACCATGCAGTTCCTGATGACCTCGACCCGGCCGTCCTTCGGCTACGGGGCCGCCGCCATGGGCTCGCTCCCGCCCGCGAGCTTCGCCACCGCGCTCTTCGCCGACGTGTTCGGCTCGCTGCGCTGGACCTACGATTACTGGGGCCCCGACTGGACCTCCCTCGACGGCAACACCTGGACCGACCGGGCGATCAACTACCTGTTCGCCGGCACCCTGCCGGTCCTGCTGATCCTCTGGCACGGGGTCGCGGGCGGGCGGCTCGCCGCCCGGGAGATCCGCTACCCCGTCGTCGTGCTCGGGGCCGCGACCCTGTACGCGCTCGGCCGCTACACGCCCCTGTTCGCCCCGGTCTTCGACCACGTGCCGGGCGTCGACCTCTACCGCCGGCCGGCGGACGCCACCTTCGTGATCAACATCGCGCTGGCGCTGATCGCCGGCTACCTCGTCCACGCCTACATCCGCGACGGGGCGCCGCGCCTCGCCGCCGGCTGGCGCCGGGCCCTGCCGGTCCTCGCCCTCGGCGCGGTGGCGCTGATCCTCGCCGGCGCCTACGCCTTCTCGGCCAAGGCCGGCCACTTGCCCGACGCCGCCCGCGACGTCCTGATCGGCACGGCGATCGCGCTCGCCTCGGCCGTCGCGATGCTGCGGGCGAGCCCGCGCCGGCGCGCCCTCGCGGCGGCCTGCCTCGTCGCCGCCACGGGCGCGGAGCTGATCTGGCGCAACGCCGGCTCCTCCCTCAACGCCGAGCCGGCGAGCCGCTACGCCGTGTTCCAGCGCCTGCCGCCCGAGCAGCTCCAGGGCCTCGGCGTGCTGAAAGCCGAGCTCGACGCCCGCCACCAGAAGGGCGAGCACCCGCGGGTCGAGATCCTGGGGCTCGGCGGCGCCTGGCAGAACGCCTCGATGGTGTTCGGCCTCGAGGACACGATCGGCTACAATCCCCTGCGCCTCGCCGATTACGAGCGCGCCGTCGGCCCCGGCGAGAACGCCGCCGACCCGAACCTGCGCCAGTTCCCCGGGCTGTTCCGCGGCTACCGCTCGCGGCTCGCGAGCCTGCTCGGGCTCGAGTACTTGGTGCTCGACCGGCCCGCCGAGCGCCTGCCCCGGCACTTCCCGCAGCTCACGGGCGCGCGGCTCCTGTACGGCTCCGGCCAGATGTGGATCTACCGCCTCGACCCGGCCCGGCCCCGGGCCTACCTGGCGACCCGCCTGGTGCCGGTCGATTCCGAGAGCGTGCTCTCCCAGGACGAGCTGCCCGAGTTCGAGGCGAGCGAGACCGCCCTCGTCGACCAGGAGAGCGTGCCGAAGATCAAGGGCGCGTACGGCCTCAAGGACCCCTCCGCCCCCGTCGAGGCCGCCCGCGGGCAGGCCAGCATCCTCGCCTACCGCCGCAATGTCGTCACGCTCGAGGTCGACACGGACCGCGACAGCGTGCTGGTGCTGCACGACGTCTACTATCCGGGCTGGGAGGCCCGGGTGGACGGGGTGCGGCACCCGATCCTGCGCACCAACCTGCTGTTCCGCGGGGTCGAGGTGCCGGCGGGCAAGCACGTGGTGGAATTCCGGTTCCGCCCGCTCTCGGTCGGGAATCTCATGGCCGCGGCGAGCGAGCTTCTGGCGGGGGACGGCGATGAGGCGGGCGCGACGACGGTTCGGTGAGGGGCCCTCGAGGGCCGGCCGCGGGGCGGCCGGCCGCATGCCCGCCCGCGTCCTGCCCGCCCGCGTCCTGGCTGCCGGCATCCTGGCGTCCGGGATCCCGGCCTGCGGGCCCGCCTTCGCGGCTCCGGCGCTCGCCCAGGGTGCGCCCACGCAAGATGCTCCCGCGCAGACCGCGCCCGGGCCGGCCGGCCCGAACCCCGCCCTGCCGGCGAAGCCCCAGGGGGTGACGCAAGGCCCCCCGCCCGCGGCCGTCGCGGCCCCGGAGGCGGCCCTGTCCCTGCGCGCCGTGCTCACCACCGAGGCCAAGCCCATCCGCGGCGGCCTGACCTGGCGCATCTACGAGGACCGGCCGGAGGGCGGCAGGCCCGTGGTGCTCGCCCGCTCCGAGGAGGCCCAGCCGACCTTCCGGCTCAGCCCCGGCAGCTACCTCGCCAACGTCACCTACGGCTTCGTCAGCACGACGAAGCGCGTGACCCTGGCGCCGGGCGCCGCCAGCGACCAGCTCACCGTCAATGCCGGGGCGCTGCGCCTCGCGGGCGCGGTCGGCGACGCGCGCATCGCCCCGGGCCAGCTCGCCTTCTCGGTCTTCGTGCCGATCGGCAACAACCCCGAGGGCCGCCTGATCCGCGACGGCGTCAAGGCCGGCGAGATCATCCGGCTGCCGGAGGGCACCTACCACGTGGTCTCGACCTGGGGCGACTCGAACGCGATCCAGCGTGCCGACCTCAAGGTCGAGAACGGCCGCATCACCGACGCGACCCTGAACCACCGCGCCGCCACCGTGACGCTGAAGCTCGTCGCCGTGCCCGGCACCGAGGCCTTCGCGGGCACCGCCTTCAGCGTGCTGACGCCCGGCGGCGACACGATCCGGGAAGCCATCGGCGCCTTCCCGCAGGTGACCCTGGCGGAGGGCGAGTACCAGCTCATCGCCCGCCACGACGGCAAGGTCTACACGCAGGACTTCAAGGTCGAGAGCGGCGTCGACCGCGACATCGAGGCCGTCGCCAAGGAGCCCTGAGGCCGCGCGCCCCGGGACGCGAGGCGCCCCGGATGCGCGCCCGGCCCCTTGGCCGGGATCAGGCGTAGCGCCGGGCCGCCGCGACCGTCGCCACCACGGCCGCGCAGGCGACGCCGAGGCCGGCATCGACCGGCTCGCCCAGCACCAGGGCGGCGAGGGCCAGGCTGGCGAAGGGCTGGAGGAGCTGCACCTGCCCCACCGCCGCGATCCCGCCGCGCGCCAGCCCCCGGTACCAGAACACGAACCCGACGAGCATGCTGAACAGCGACACGTAGGCGAGGGCCGCGAGCGCCGGCCAGCCGACCGCCGCCCACGAGGCCGGGCGCGCCAGGAGAGCGGCGGGTGCCATCACGGGCAGCGACAGCACCAGCGCCCAGGCGATCACCTGCCAGCCGCCGAGGCGGCGGGCGAGGCGCGCGCCCTCCGCGTAGCCGAGGGCGCACAGCACCACGCCGAGGAGCAGGAACCCGTCGCCCGGGCCGATGCTCCCGCCCCCGTCCCGCAGCGCGAAGGCGGCAACGACCGCGCTGCCGGCCGCGGAGAGGAGCCAGAAGGCCGGGCGCGGCCGCTCGGCCCCGCGCCAGACCCCGAACACCGCGGTGGCAAGCGGCAGCAGCGCCACCATCACGGTGGCGTGGGCCGCCGTCACGGTGCGCAGGGCGAGCGCCGTGCACAGCGGCCAGCCGACCACGACCCCGACCGCCACCAGCGCCAGGGCGCCGAGGTCCCGCCGCGCCGGCCGGGGCTGGCGGAACAGGAGGAGGAGCGCCGCGGCCGCGAGGCCCGCGAGGCCCGCCCGGGCCAGCGTCAGGAAGACCGGGTCGAGGTCCATGACGGCGACCCGGGTCGCCGGCAGCGAGCCCGAGAAGATCAGGACCCCGATCAGCCCGTCGAGGAAGGCCCGCCGGCGCGCCCGCTCGGCGGACGGGCCGGTGACCGGGGCTGCCGCCTGGGTGGGGGTCGCCACCTGGGCGGGCGGCGCCACCTGGGCGGGGGTGGAGGCGGGGTGAGCGTGCGGCATCCGGGGCTCCTTCTCCAGCGCCACCATCGCGGGCGGACGGCTATCCGAACAGGGACGCCGGCAGTACGATTTCGCCGAACTGTCCGGGTTCGGGAGCAGTACGGATGACCCAGGATCCGGGACCGGCGGGGTTCGAGGGCACCACCCGCGTGGCCGCGGTCGCGGCCGCGATCCAGGCGCGCATCGCCGGCCGGGCGCTCGTCCCGGGCGCGCGGCTGCCCTCGATCCGGGCCTTCGCCGAGACGATGCGGGTGTCGAAATCGACCGTGGTGGAGGCCTACGACCGCCTCGCCGCCGAGGGCGCGATCGTGTCGCGGCCGGGCGCGGGCTTCTACGTCGCGGGCCCGACCCGGCCGCTCTCGCTCGCGGCCCTCCGCCCCGCCCTCGACCGGGCGGTGGACCCGCTCTGGGTCACGCGCCAGACCCTGGAGGCCGGGTCGCGGGTGCTGATGCCCGGCTGCGGCTGGCTGCCCGCCTCCTGGATGCCGGAGCCGGGCCTGCGCCGCGGCCTGCGCGGTCTCGCCCGCGAGGGCGCGGACGACCTCTCGGCCTACGACGCGCCCCTGGGGCACGCGCCCCTGCGGGCGCTGCTCGCCCGGCGCCTGTCCGAGCGGGGCATCCCGGCCGCGCCCGGCCAGATCCTGCTCACCGACTCGGCCACGGCCGCCCTCGACCTCGTCTGCCGCTTCCTGCTGGAGCCGGGGGACGCGGTCCTGGTCGACGATCCCTGCTACTTCAACTTCCACGCCCTGCTGCGCGCCCACCGCGCCCGGGTCGTCGGCGTCCCGGTGACGCCGACGGGCCCCGACCTCGCCGCCCTCGCGGCGGCGCTCCGGGCGCACAAGCCCCGCTTCTACCTGACCAACGCGGGCCTCCAGAACCCGACCGGCGCCACGCTGAGCCCCGCCGCGGCCCACCGGGTGCTCCGGCTCGCCGAGGCGCACGACGCCCTCATCGTCGAGGACGACATCTTCGGCGACCTCGAGCCCGCGCTCTCGCCGCGGCTCGCCGGCCTCGATGGGCTCGACCGGGTGATCTACATCGGCAGCTTCTCGAAGACGCTCTCGGCCGCCTGCCGCAGCGGCCACGTCGCGCTCCGGGCGGAATGGGTCGAGCGCCTGGTCGACCTGAAGCTCGCGGTCTCGTTCGGCAGCGGCCGCCTCGCGGCGGGCCTCGTCCACCGCATCCTGGCCGACGGGAGCTACCGCCGGCACGTCGAGGCCGTGCGCACGCGCCTCGCGGAGGCCCGCGGGGCCACCGGCCGGCGCCTGGCCGCCGCCGGGCTGGCGCTCTGGGCCGAGCCGAGGGGCGGCCTGTTCCTGTGGGCGGCTCTGCCGGACGGCCTCGACGCCGCCGCGGTCGCCCGCCGGGCGCTCGCCGAGGACGTGGTCCTCGCCCCAGGCAACGTCTTCAGCCTGTCGCAGAGCGCCGGACGCTACCTGCGCTTCAACGCGGCGCAATGCGCCGACCCGCGGGTGTTCGCCGTGCTGGAGCGGGCGATGGCGGAGTGCGCGCGGGCGGCGCCGGCCCCGGCGCGCGAACCCGGCGCCGAGGCGGGCGGCGG